>NZ_JAGDEZ010000051.1:0-36279 GCF_017498305.1 Pseudomonas sp. OA65 | reverse complement strand
CTCCCGCTGGGTCGCGAAGCGGCCCCTACACGGTTGGCTCCATCAACCAGACGGACCGAGCTGCCAGGGTTTAGGGCCGCTTCGCAGCCCAGCGGGAGCAAGCTCCCTCGCCACAGGTTCCTGTTTGGCCTCAGGTTCTATGCCTGGCCACAGGTTCCATGTCTGGCCTCAGGTTCCATGTCTGGCCACAGGTTCCATGCCCGGCCTCAGGTTCCATGCCTGGCCACAGGTTCCATGCCTGGCCTCAGGTTCCATGCCTGGCCACAGGTTCCATACCCGGCCACAGGTTCCATGTCTGGCCTCAGGTCCCATGTCTGATTTCAAGCCTGGCAGCCCGGCTCAATCCCGCGCCAATGCATTGATCGGATCGAGCCGCGCGGCGTTACGCGCGGGCACGAAGCCGAACACGATGCCGATCAGGGTCGAACAGACGACCGCGGTGACGATCGATCCCATCGAGAACACCATCTGCCATTCCTTGACGAAGATCGAAAAGACATAGCCGATACCAAACGACAGCGCGATGCCAATGGTGCCGCCTATCAGGCACACCATCACCGCCTCCACCAGGAACTGCTGGCGGATGTCGGACTGGCGCGCGCCAACGGCCATGCGGATACCGATCTCACGGGTTCGTTCGGTCACCGAGACCAGCATGATGTTCATCACACCGATGCCACCGACCACCAGCGAGATGATCGCAATCAGCGAGAGCAGCAGCGCCAGGGACTGGCTGGTCTTCTGCACCGTCTGCAGCACACTGTCGAGGTTGTAGGTGAAGAAATCCTTGAGGCCATGGCGTTGGGTCAGGAGCTTGACCACATTGTCTTCCACGACTTTGCTCGGTTGCCCGTCCTTTATCCGCACCGTGATGCTGTCCAGGAACCGCTGGCCCAGTAACCGGCCGGCCGCCGTTTCATAGGGCATCCATACGTTCAGGCTCTTGGAGGTGTTGAAGACGCTCTTGCGGTCTTCGGTCACGCCGATGACCGTGCAAGGCAGGTTATCGATGAGGATCACCTTGCCCAGCGGATCGGTGTTCGGCCCAAACAGTCGCTGGCGGGTATTGTGGTCGATCACCACCACTTGTGACTGTCGCCGGGCATCGTCCTTGCTGAACGCGACACCGGAGCCGATCTTGATCCCGCGAACCTGGAAATAGCTATCGCTGACACCGTTGACGGTCGCGTTGACGTCGATGTTTTCATAGCGCAAGAGCAGATTGCGGCCAACGTTGGGGGTCGCGCTGTCGATGTAATACTGGTCGCCCAGCGCCGTGACGTCGGACAACACCAGGGTTTCGATGGCCGTCGAGCGGCTGTCCCCCCAGTCGGCCCCGGGCATGATCTCGATCGTATTGCTGCCAATCGCCTGGATGTCCTTCAGGACATACGCCTTGACCCCTTCGCCGATGGCCACGATCGAGACCACCGAGGTGATGCCGATGATGATGCCCAACATCGTCAGCAGGGTGCGCATGCGATGGGACACCAGCGCCACCCAGGCCATGTTGAACGCTTCGCTGAATAGCCCGAAGCTGGCGAGCAGGCCGTTCGCCGATTTGACCTTGGGCGGACGCGTGCCTTGGGGCGGCTGATCCTCCAGCGGTTGCTGTGGATTGGGTCGATCGCTGACGATCTCGCCGTCGCGGATCTCGATGATGCGCTGGGCATGGGCGGCCACCTTTTCATCGTGGGTCACGATGATGACCGTGTGTCCCGCCCGGTTGAGCTCCAGCAGGATCTTCATCACTTCCTTGCCGCTGGTGGTGTCCAACGCCCCGGTGGGTTCGTCCGCCAGGATGATGTCACCGCCGTTCATCAGGGCCCTGGCGATACTCACCCGTTGCTGCTGGCCACCCGAGAGCTGGCTGGGCCGATTGCTCAGGTGCCCCACCAACCCCAGGCGTTTCAACAGTTCCCCGGCACGGCTGTGCCGTTGCGATTCGCCCGCGCCGGCGTAAATCGCCGGCATCTCGACGTTGTGCAAGGCACTCAGGTGCGGCAGCAAATGGTAGCGCTGGAAAATGAAACCGAAGTGATCCCGACGCAACACCGCCAGTTCCTGGTCGTTCATCGAACCGGTTTCGCGCCCGTTCACCTTGTAGCTTCCGGCGCTCGGATGGTCGAGGCAGCCAAGGACGTTCATCAAGGTCGACTTGCCGGAGCCGGACGCTCCGGTGATCGCAACCACCTCGCCGGCATTGATCGTCAGGTTGATGTCCTTGAGGGCGATGAAGGCCTTTTCGCCGGCCTGGAAGCTGCGGGTGATGCCCTTGAGTTCCAGCAATGGTTGGGTCATGGTCAGGCTCCCGCCACGGCCGGGGTCGGCTCGCCGATAACGACCTTGTCACCTTCGGCCAAGCCATCCTTGATCTCGGCCCGAACGTTATTGTTGATGCCCATGCGCACGTTACGCGGCTGGGCCTTGCCTTCGGCATCCAGCACACGGACCACGAAGCTGCCGTCCTGGTTTTTCGCACCCAGGGCAGCGACGGGAACCGTCAGCACGTTCTTGGCCTTGTCGAGGACGATACGGACCTGGGCCGTCATGGAAATGCGCAGGCGATGGTCAGGGTTCGGCACATCGAAGAGGCTGTTGTAGAACACCGCGGTATTTTGCTTCGGCGTCCCGGCGTTCTGGGTTTCGAGGAAGTTCTGCGGCGCCGGCTCAGTGCCGCGCAGCTTGGCGTAATAACGCTTTTCCGATTCCCCCAGGATAGTGAAATACACCTCTTGGCCAGGCACGATGTGGATCACGTCGGCTTCCGACACCTGCGCCTTGACCGTCATGGTGTCGAGGTCGGCGAGCTTGAGCAGGACCGGCGCCAGTTGCTCGGCGATCACGGTCTGGCCTTCCTGCGTGACGATCCCCACCACATAACCATCGATCGGCGCGACGATGTGGGTGTAGGCCAGGTTGACCCGCGCGGTTTCCACTTGGATGCGGGCGTCCTTGATCTGCGCATTGAGGGAAAGCAGGTTCGCCTCTTCCACCCTGTAGTTGGACTCGGCGGTCTCGTATTCCTGCTTCGAGATTGCGTCGTCCGGTTGCAGTTTCTTGTAGCGATCATAGGTGGCCTTGGCGTCCTTGAGTTGCGCCGCCGTGGCCTGCCGCTTGGCCACCAGGTTCTCCTCGTTGACCAGGGCCTGGCGCAACGAGTTCTGCGCCAGCATCGGGTCGATTTCCGCCAGCCATTGGCCCTTCTTGACCTTGTCCCCCAACTTGACCTTGAGCGACTTCAGTTGGCCCGACACCTGGGCACCGACATCGACCTGCTTGACGCCCTGGAGCGTGCCGGAGGCCAGCACCGCGTTTTCGATGTCCGTGCGTTCGACCATGGCGGTCAGGTACTCCGGTGGTTTGCCCGGCGATTGCGCGCTGTAGAAAATCAGACCGGCCACCACGACCAGTACAAGCACGATAGCGATTTTGCGAAACTTCGACTTTTCCATAAATAACCATGAGTGCGTTGATTTCAGGCCCGGCCAGCGTGGCGCCGGGTTCCATGGATGGGTGTCAAGGAAGGACAGTCATACGCAATCACTGGCGGCCTCCTCGTCGAGCATGGGCAGGCCGTCCTGCCACCAGGCTGCCAGGTTGTGTACGTGGGGGGCCTTGAGGATCGTGAAGTGGTTGCCCGGACCGTACCAGATGCTGAGGTCAGGGATATGCTTGCGCCATCCTTCGATCATTTGCTCCTGTTCGCGTTTATTGCCGGCTGTGTCCAGGGTTGGATCATTGGCCAGCACCAACCGCACCGGCCCGGTGTAGCGGTGTTGCGGTTGATAGACCGTGCGCAGGGCCGTACCGAACGCCCGCGCCGGACCGCGCATGGCATCCACCGCCGAACGCTGCGGCAGCATGCCGGCCCGAACCATGCCGGCATGCAGCAAGCGCATCTGCGCGGTATCGTCCTGGGTACCGAAGACCGTGGCATCGATGCCCAAGGACTTGCCGGACGCCAACTGCATCGCCTCGATCAGCCGATTCAGCACCCCCGTCGCGGTGTAGGGCTTGCCCACCACGCCGTTGCCGCCCGGCGACTCACTGTCGATCAGCGTCAACGAAGCCACCTTGCGACCCCGGGCATTCAGGCGGGCCGCCATCTCGAACACGATCCAACCACCGAAGGAATGGCCGAGCAGATGCACCGGCCCCTCCGGTTGTACCTTGTCGATTGCGTCGAGATACGCCTGGGCGGCGGTTTCCACGAGACTGAAAGGCTCGGTGCTGCCGTCCAGTCCACGGTGTTGCAACCCATGGATAGGCCATTCCGGACCGAAGGCATCGGTCAGCCCGATAAAACCGGTCACGCTGTCGCCAGCCCCCGGCACGCAGAAGATCGGCGCCCGGTCGGCACGTCCGCCCTGGATCGTCAGCAGCGGCTGGTATCGGCTCTTCGGCGAAGGCGCTGGACGTGCCGCGACGGTACCCAGTGCATCGCTGATGGTTTGACCCAATGCCTTGACCTGCGGGGCCTGCATCATTGTCTGGTGGTTGCCCGGCACCTTGACGCAGTGCATTTGCGTCGTGGGCAGGACAGCGTCCCAACCCAAGTAGCCGGAATGTTCGGGGGCGTCGTCCTTGCGTTCCTCGGCCACCAACAGATGTACCGGTACGGAGACCGGATACACTAGGTAATGGGCCAGTGCATGACCGTGGGCGACCTCGCGATCCAGGTACTGCCAGAGCTGGGCCGCGCTGTAACCTGCCAGCTCAGGGGGCAGCAGGCCTTGGTCGTTGCATTGCTGCACCAGGCCTTCGAACGTGAAGTCGCTCAGTCGGTTTTGTAGGTGAGTCAGTTTTTCGAGCACCGACGCCAGGTCAACCTCAGCCAAGGCACCGGCCTTCCAGAACACCTCGCAGCGATCCAGCAGATGCCGGGTATGGGCTTCGCCCGGTGACCAACGCTCACGGCCCTGATCCACCAGCCGTGGCAGGTAGCTGTCGATCAGGCCGAGGAACTCGACCTCTTCGTCCAGGCCAATGAGCTGGATGGCGATCTCGTAGGCCAACACGCCACCGAATGACCAACCGGCCAAGCGATAAGGGCCTTGTGTTTGGACCGAGCGGATGACACCCACCAGCCGCGAGGCCAGGCACTCCATCGTCTGCAACTGCGGTTCGCCCCACGGGATGGCAGGCAGGCCATAGACCGGAATATCCGGATCGATGTGCTTGCCCAGCATCGGGAAGTAAAGATCCAGGCCGCTGAACTCGTGCACCAGGAACAGCGGGTTCTGCTGGCCAGTGGTGCGCACCGGTATAAAAGCCTCCTGCACCTGGACTTCGCTGCTGCGGGTCTGCAGCAACAATGCCATGGAGGCGACGCTTTCGTGCTGGAACAACTCGGCCAGCGACACCTTCAGATTGGCTTGGGCCAGTACCCCCAGCAAACGGACCGCCAGCAACGAATGCCCGCCCAGTTCGAAGAAGTTGTCGTGGCGGCCGACCTGTTGCAGACCCAGCACGTCTTGCCAGATCTGCGCGAGCACGGTTTCGATCTCACCTTGCGGGGCCTCGTAGACACGGCTGAAGACAGAGGTCTGGTCCGGTGTTGGCAAGGCCTTGCGGTCGAGCTTGCCGTTGGCGGTCAACGGCAAGGCATCGAGTCGCACGTAGGCCGCCGGCACCATGTAATCCGGCAATTGCCCCTGCAGGTGAGTACGCAGGGTCTCGATGGGCGGCGCAACGTCCAGGTCCCGCGAGGTGAAATACGCCACCAGGCGTTTCTCACCCGGAACGTCTTCACGCACCAGCACCACAGCGTCCTTGACCGCGTCATGCTGTGCCAACCGGGCTTCGATCTCGCCCAGTTCGATGCGAAAACCACGAATCTTCACCTGGTCGTCGTTACGGCCGAGGTAATCCACCGTGCCGTCCGCGTGCCAGCGGGCCAGGTCGCCGGTGCGGTACAACAACGCATCCGGATCGGCATTGAACGGATCGGTGACGAACTTCTCGGCGGTCAGCTCAGGGCGATTCAGATACCCTTTCGCCACGCCGTCACCGCCGATGTACAACTCGCCGGTCACGCCGATGGGCACTGGCTGACGATTAACGTCCAGCACATAGACGCGGGTGTTACCAATCGGACGGCCAATCGGGATACCGCCCTCGCCCACCTGTTTGATTTCGTAGGTGGTGGTGAAGGTGGTGGCTTCGGTCGGGCCGTAGCCGTTGAGCAGGTGCAGCGGCGCACCTTCTTTCAGCACCCGGCCGATCACGGTCGGATCGAGCACATCGCCGCCGACGATCAAGTAGCGCAATTGGGCGAACACGGGCATCAGTCCGTCGGCGTATTGGTGGAACAGGCCGGCGGTCATCCACAACACACTGACCGATTGCTCAAGCAACAGCGCTTGGAAATCCGTCTGGGACAACAGCACGTCCAGGTCGACCACCACCACGCAACCGCCATTGAGCAATGGCGCCCAGACGTCCAGGGTGCTGGCGTCGAAGGCCGGGTTGGAAGCGAAAGCCACACGGTCCTCGGCGTTGAAGTCGGCGTAACCGTTGTTGATCACCAGCCGGTTGATTGCCCGGTGCGGCACCAGCACACCTTTCGGGGTGCCGGTGGAACCGGAGGTGTACATGATGTAGGCCACCGCTTCGCTGCTTTGCACCAGGTCGAGGTTATCAGCGGCCTCGTCGAAGACCAGCGTATCCAGATCCACCCGTAGCAAGGCTTCAGGCGCTAGCACGGTGCTCGACGTCAGCACGACTTGCGCCCCGCTGTCCTGCACCATGAATTGCTGACGCTCCAACGGCGCGCTGACGTCCAGCGGTACATACGTGCCGGCACACTTGAGGATCGCCAGTTGGCTGACCAGCAGCTCAATGGAACGCTCCAGGGCAATCGCCACCCGATCGCCCGGTTGCACACCCAGGCCGACCAGGTGACGGGCCAGGCCGTTGGCCCGGTGGTTCAACTCGGCGTAGCTCAGGCTGTGGGCGTCATGCACGACCGCAATGGCTTGCGGACGCTCCTTGGCCTGCGCCTCGAACAGGCCATGGACGGTCGAGTCCTGGGGATAGCGGCGAGTGGTGGCGTTGAAATCCACCAGTAAGTGGCGACGCTCGGCCGACGGCAGGATCGACACGCGGTTCAACGGCGTCTGCGGCGTCTGTTCCAACGCCTCGACCAGATGCTCCAAGGCGATGTTCATGTAGACACACATCCGCTGCGCACCGATCCGAGGCACCGCCAGTGCCGACACATAAAAGCCTTCGCCCAGGTCATCCACCGACAAGGTCAGCGGGTAGTTGGTGCGTTCTTCACTGCCCAGGGCCTCGATGCCCTCCCAGGCGGCAAACGCTTCGCTCGACGCCGTGCCCATTGCGCTGTGCCGGTAGTTGAGCAAGGCGCTGAACAACGGCAGCGGCGCGGCGACGCCGCTGCAACGCTGGGCCAGGGACAGCGAGGCGTGCTCGTGCCCCAGCAGACCGGTCAAACGGGCGTGGGTGGCTTTCACCCCGTCACGCACGCCTCGGGTATCGACATCCACCCGCAATGGCAGGGTATTGATGAACATCCCCAGTGCCCTGTCGGCGCCCTCGCCGCCCTGCATCCGGCCCATCAGCACGGTGCCAAAGACCACATCCTGCCTGCCGGACACTTTGCTCAGGACCTGCGCCCACGCCAAGTGATGCAGGCTCGCGGCGCTCACCCCCAACTGACGGGCCTGGGCTCGCAGGCGTTGGCTGAGGTCGGCGGCGAGGTTGAGTCCGGCCGCTTCGATATCGCTGCCGTCGCCACGGACATCCAGCAAGCCGAACGGCAACGTCGGTTCGTCGATGTCGCCGAGCATGTCGCGGAAGAACCCTTCATGTTCCTCACGGCTCACGCCCAAGCGGGCCTGGGCTACGTAATTGCGGAACGGCACCGCTGCGCCCAACTGATCGGCGTGGCCCAGCAGGTGCGCTTGCATCTCGTGTTGCACCACCTCCAACGCCGTGTGATCAAGGGCCATGTGGTGGAACAACAGCATGGCGATCCAGCGCTGGTTGGCGGCGTCATGGCTGAACACCAGGCGCATCAACGGAGCCTGGCGTACATCGAGGCGCAGGTGCTGTCGGTCGAAGCGTTCGAGCAGTTGCGTGGCGACGTCGTGGCCCGGTTCGAAAACACACTCGTCCAGAATCAATTGCGCCTGGCGAACGACCACCTGCACCGGCTCGCGCAAGCCTTCCCAGAGCACGGCGGTGCGCAAGATATCGTGTCGGTCGATGACGCCTTGCAACGCGTCGACAAAGGCATCCAGCCGGGCGCGATCCTTGAAGTTGAAGGAGGCCTGCTGCACATAGAGATCACCCTGCTGCGAAGCCAGGTGGTGATACAGGATGCCTTCCTGCAGCGGCGCCAGGGCATAGATGTCCTGGACGTTGCTCACGCCGCCCGGCACCGCCGCGACAACCTGTTCGATCTCCTCTTGAGACAAGACGGCCAACGGCAGCATGTCCGGCGTAATGCGTGCGCAACCGTGGATAATGCCGTTGACCGGCACCACAATCTCCGTGCCCCCCCCTACGGCCGCCGCCAATGCCGCCAACGTCGGCTGACCGAAGAGCACGCGCACATCGGCGCCCAGACCCACTTGGCGCATGCGCTCGATCAGCGTGACCGCCAGCAGCGAGTGGCCACCGAGTTCGAAGAAGTGGTCGTGGCGTCCCACCCGCTCGACCTGGAGCAGCTCGGCCCACAATTGCGCCAGGGTCGTTTCGACGGTCCCCTGGGGTGCGGCGTAATCGCGGGTAATCACCGCGCCCAGGTCCGGTGCCGGCAGCGCCTTGCGGTCAAGCTTGCCGTTGGGGGTCAGCGGCAGCGCATCGAGCCGGATGTAGGCGGTTGGCACCATGTATTCCGGCAGTTGTTCTAGTAGATGAGCGCGCAGGGTTTCGATTTCCGCCATTTCATCCACGGAATGCGTGGTGAAATAAGCCGCCAGGCGTTTCTCGCCCGGCGCATCTTCACGGGCCAGCACCACGGCTTCCTTCACCGCCTCGTGTTGCGCCAATTTGGCTTCGATCTCGCCCAACTCGATGCGGAAACCACGGATCTTCACTTGGTCATCGTTGCGCCCCAAATACTCGATATTGCCGTCCGCCAGGTAACGACCCAGGTCGCCGGTGCGGTACATCCGGGCATTCGTCGCGGTGCTGAACGGATCCCGCAGGAAACGCTCGACGGTCAATTCCGGACGGTTCAGGTAACCCCGCGCCACCTGCACACCGCCGATGTAGATCTCCCCGGCCACGCCCAAGGGCACCGGTTGTTGATGGGCATCAAGCAGGTAGATCCGCGTGTTGGCAATCGGCTTGCCGATGGGCGTGCTGTCCGGCGTGTCTGCCCCCGTGCAGTCCCACGCCGTCACATCCACCGCCGCTTCGGTCGGGCCGTACAGGTTGTACAGGCCAACGTGCGGCAGCTGCGCCTTGAAGCGCCGCACCAGATGCCCCGGCAACGCCTCACCGCTGCATATCACCCGCACCAAGCCTTCGCACTGGCCCGCTTCGCCATGGGCCAGGAACATATCGAGCATCGACGGCACGAAGTGCAGCGTGGTGATGCCCTGGGCCTGGATCACTTCGCGCAGGTACGCCGGGTCGCGATGCCCGCCGGGACGGGCCATTACCAGCCGCGCACCGCTGAACAGCGGCCAGAAGAACTCCCACACCGACACGTCGAAGCTGAACGGGGTCTTTTGCAGCACCGCGTCTGTGGCGCTCAAACCGTATTCGTCCTGCATCCACAGCAGGCGGTTGACCACCGCGCCGTGCTCGTTCATCACGCCCTTGGGCAGGCCGGTCGAACCCGAGGTGTAGATGACATAGGCCAGGTGGTTGGCATGCAAGCCTTCGACCTGCGGATTGTCGATTGGCTGCGTCGAGAAACCTTCTGCCTCATCCAACAGCAAGGTTCGCGCCTGGGTCGCCGGCAGGCTCGCCTGCAAGGCGCGTTGGGTCAGCACCACCCTGGGCGCGCTGTTTTCCAGCATGTAGGCCAGGCGCTCGGATGGATAATCCGGGTCCAGCGGCACATACGCCGCACCGGCCTTGAGAATCCCCAGCAGGCCCGCGACCATGTCCAGGCTGCGATCGGCACAGATCGCCACGCGGTCATCCGGGTGAATGCCCAGTTCCAGCAGGCGATGGGCAATCTGGTTGGCCCGACCATTCAATTGCGCGTAGCTCAGTTGCGCCTCGCCCGCCACCACCGCCACCGCGTCCGGACAGGCCGCGACTCGCGCCTCGAACAGGCCGTGCAGGGTCAGGCCCTGCGGATAATCGACCGCCGTGGCATTGAACGTTTCCAGCAGATGCTCGCGCTCGGTGTCAGCCAGCAGCGGAATCTGCCCCACCAGGGTCTGCTCATCAGCCACCATGGCCCGCAGCACGCCCTCCAAGTAACCGAGGTAGCGCTCCGCCGTGGCAGGGTCGAACAGCGCCGTGGCGTATTCCAGCGAACCGAACAGGCGCCCATCGATCAGGGCCATGTCCAGCAACACGTCGAACTTCGCGGTGCGGCTGGTCACGCCCAGTCCTTGCAGCGACATATCGCTCAGCTCCAACCCCGTGGCTTCGCTGTTCTGCCAGGACAGCATGGCCTGGAACACCGGGCTATGGGACAGGCTGCGCAAGGGCCGGACCACTTCCACCACCTGCTCGAACGGCAGGTCCTGGTGCGCCTGGGCGTCCAGGGTCCGAGCCTTCACGTGTTGCAACAAGGCTTGCACTGTCAATCCGTCCGCCACATCGACGCGCAGCGCCAGCGTGTTGACGAACAGGCCGATCAAACTCTCGACTTCCGCTTGCATGCGGTTCGCCACCGGCGTGCCGATGACCACGTCGTGCTGGCCGGACAGGCGACTGAGCACCGTGGCCCAGGCGGCCATGACTGTCATGAACAAGGTGGCGCCATGGCGTTGGCTCAACGCCTGGAGGCCTTGGGTCAGGGTTTCGTCGAGGACGATCCCCACCGCCGCGCCGGCGTGATCTTGCTGCGCGGGCCGTGGCCGATCGGTGGGCAACGTCAACAAGGCTGGTGCGTCGGCCAGGGTCTGCCGCCAGAAATGTTCCTGTTCGGCCAGGACCTCCCCGGTGAGCCAGCGCCGCTGCCAAAGAGCATAGTCAGCGTACTGAATCGGCAACACCGGCAATGGATCGTCCTGCCCCTGACGGAACGCTTCGTACAGCACGCCCAATTCATGGGTCAGCAGATCGGCGGACCAGCCATCGGAGACGATATGGTGCAGGGTCACCAACAGCGCGTGATCATCCTCTGCCATCCGCACCAGTCGGCCGCGTACCAGCGGGCCGTGGGCCAGGTCGAAGGCCTGGCGAGCCTCCTCCTCGGCCAGGGCCAGCAGCTCGGTTTCGGCGTCCGCGTGCCCTGCCAAGGCCTGCAACCGCAACGCAAAACCGACATCGACCGGGGCAATGCGCTGTTCCACGTCCTGCCCCTGCGCCTGTACAAACGTGGTACGCAAGGCCTCGTGGCGGGCGACGATACGATCCAGTGCGCGGGTGAGCGCCGACGTATCCAGCGCGCCACGCAGGCGCAGGCCAGTGGGGATGTGATACGCCGCACTGGTGCCGTCCAGTTGCGCCAGGAACCAGAGGCGCTGCTGGGCGAACGACAACGGCAACGCCTGTTCGCGGGACACCGGCACAATGCCGGGCCGGGTGCTGCGTGTCGCCTGGGAGAGCACCTGGGCCAGCGCGCTCAATTGGGGTTGGGCAAAGACATCGCTCAGGTTCAGCTCCATGCCCAATTGCGCACGCACCTGGGCGATCAAGCGCATGACCAACAAGGAATGGCCCCCCAGTTCGAAGAAATGATCATGACGGCCCACCGACTCGACCTTGAGCAAGGTCTGCCAGATCTGCGCCAGGACGATTTCCGTGTGGCCTTGCGGCGCTTCATGGGTGCGGCTGGCGTACGCCTCGGCATCGGGCATCGGCAAGGCCTGGCGGTCGAGCTTGCGGTTCGGCGTCAGCGGCAGCGCCGCCAGGCTGACGAACGCGCCGGGCAGCATGTATTCGGCCAATTGCGTCGACAACTGCGCACGCAAGGTCGCCGCGTCCAGGCGCGTCCCGGCCTGCGGCACCACATAGGCCACCAAGCGTTTGTCGCCCGGGATGTCTTCGCGCACGATCACCGCCGCCTCCTTGACCCCGGCACAGTCGCCCAGCCGGGCCTCGATCTCGCCCAGTTCGATACGGAAACCCCGCACCTTGACCTGGAAGTCGTTGCGCCCCAGGTATTCAAGGCGTCCGTCCGGACGATAACGGGCCAGGTCACCGGTCTTGTACATGCGCGCATCGGGCTGGTCGCTGAACGGGTCGGCCAGGAAGCGTTCGGCGTTGATGGCGTCCAGGTTCAGGTAACCACGCGCCACACCGTCGCCACCGATGAAGATTTCCCCCGCGACCCCGAATGGCACCGGCTGGCAGTGCCCATCGAGCAGGTAGATACGGGTGTTGGCCATCGGCCTGCCGATACTGGCATTACCGAGGATGCCTTCGGCCGCGTCATGCTCCATGTAGGCAGCCGTGCAGGACACCGTGGCCTCGGTCGGACCATAGGTATTGACCAATCGAGTATGGGCGGGACGCACCGCGTCCCACATCTGCAATTTCTGCGTCGACAAGGCGTCACCGGTGACGTTGACCAGCCGCACGTCGCGCAAATGGTCCCGAGCCTGGGCCGGCGCGCTGTGCCACTCGGCCACGAGGGTGTGCCAATGGGCCGCGGTCAGGTGCAGGAAGGTCGGGCGAATATCGCCATTTTGTTGCAACTCGGCGCTGCCAAACAGTTGCCGGGTGGGCGCCAGGGTGGCGCCGGCCAACAACGCCGGGAAGATTTCTTCCACCGACAGGTCGAAGTTCAAGGTGTTCTGTTGCAGCACCGTGTCCGCCGGCGTCAAGCCGAACAAGCGGACCGCATCGAGGCAATAATTGACCAGGCCCCGGTGTTCGATCATCACCCCTTTGGGATGGCCAGTGGAACCGGAGGTGTAGATGACGTAGGCCAGGTGGCGCGCGCCCAAGGAGACAACGAGCGGATTATCGTCACGACCGCCGGCAATCCCGCAACGCACGCGCTCGGCACGATTGAGCAGCACCACCGGTACCGTCAACGCTGGCAGACGACCGCGCAGCTCATCTTGGCTCAACAACGCCACCGGGGCACTGTCAGCGAGCATGTAGGCCAAGCGCTCGGCTGGAAACGCCGGGTCGAGCGGCACGTAACCGGCACCGGCCTTGAGGATGGCCAGCAGGCCGATGAGCATCTCGACGCCGCGTTCGACACAGATCGCCACCCGGTCATCCGGGCGGATACCCAGGCCGATCAGGTGATGGGCAACCTGGTTGGCCTGGCGGTTCAGTTCGGCGTAGCTCAGGCGCTCATCACCGAACACGACGGCGATGGCGTCTGGCTGAGCCGCGACCTGGGCCTCGAACAACTGATGGGTCGTCTGCTCACGTGGGTACGCGGCCTGGGTCGCGTTGAGGCCCGCCAGCAAATGCTCGCGTTCGGCGTTGTCCAACAGCGCGATCCGTTCGAGCTGGGCCTGGTCACTGGCGACCATGGCCCGCAGCAAGCGCTCGAAGTAGCCGAGGTAACGCTGCACCGTGCGCTCGTCGAACAACGCCTTGGCGTATTCGAGGGCGCCAAACAGTTGTCCTTGGATCTCGCCCAGTTCCAGGGACACGTCGAATTTGGCGACGTTGCTCGCCGCCCCCAGGCCTTCGAGTTTCAAGTCCCCCAGCACCAGTTCGGTGTTGTCATGGGTCTGCCACGACAGCATGGCCTGGAACAACGGGCTGTGGGCCAGGCTGCGCACCGGTTTGACCACCTCCACCACTTGTTCGAACGGCAAGTCCTGATGCGCCTGGGCGCCGAGGGCCTGGGTCTTGACCCGGGCCAGCAAGGTGGCCACGGTTGGCGCCCCCGAGAGATCGATGCGCACGGCCAGGGTGTTGACGAAGAAACCGATCAGCCCTTCGACTTCCGACCTCGTGCGGTTGGCCGCCGGCGAGCCGATGACCACTTCATCCTGGCCTGAAAGCCGACTCAACAGTGCGCCCCAGGCCGCCATCAAGGTCATGTACAGCGTGACGCCGTGGCGCTGGCTCAGGGCCTTGAGGCCCGCGGTCAGGTCAGCGTCGAACACCACCGGCAACGCCGCCCCGGCATAGTCTTGCTGCCCAGGACGCGCACGGTCGGTGGGCAGCATCAACAACGCCGGCGCATCGGCCAGGGTTTGCCGCCAGTAATCGCTCTGGGCTTGCAGCACCTCGCCGCTCAACCAGCGACGTTGCCAGACCGCGTAGTCGCCGTACTGCACCGCCAGGGCCGGCAGCGGATCGTTCAAGTCATGACGGAACGCCTCATAGAGCGCCGCCAGTTCCTTGATCAACACGCCAATGGACCAGCCATCCGAAACAATGTGGTGCATGGTCACCAGCAACACATGGTCTTCGCTGCCGAGGCGGATCAGCCGGCCGCGGATCAATGGGCCCTGTTCCAGGCTAAAGGTGTCGGCGGCTTCCTGGGCCGCCAGCGCGTGCAGTTGGCCCTCGGTGTCGGCCTGGCCGCCAAGGTCATGGTGCAGCAGCGCGAAACCAATGTCGGCCGGAGCGATGCACTGCCGAGGTTCCTGGCCCTGGGCCTGAACGAAGGTGGTCCGCAGGGCCTCGTGACGGGCCACGATGCGGTCCAGTGCCCGTTGCAAGGCGGGGCGATCCAGCACACCGCGCAGGCGCAGCCCGGCGGGCATGTGGTAGGCGGCGCTGGCCCCTTCCATCTGCGCCAGGAACCACAGGCGCTGCTGGGCGAACGACAGGGGCAGGTCGTCTTCGCGAGAAACCCGGACGATCTCCGGCAACGTGCTGCGCCCGGCCCGGGCCACTGCTTGTGCCAGGCCCATGAGCTGGGGCTGGGCGAACAGTTCCGTCAGGCCCAACTCCACGCCCAGGCGCAGGCGCACCTGGGAGATCAATTGAATCGCCAACAACGAGTGGCCACCCAGCTCGAAGAACTGGTCATGGCGCCCGACTTGCTGCAGGCCCAGCAGGTCTTGCCAGATCTGCGCCAGGGTGGTTTCGACTTCGCCTTGCGGGGCTTCGTAGCCACGGGTGATCAGCGCGTCGAGGTCCGGCGTCGGCAGGGCCTTGCGGTCGAGTTTGCCGTTGGGGGTCAGCGGTAGTGCGTCGAGGCGCACGTAGGCGGCGGGCACCATATACGCTGGCAACTGCGCTTGCAGGTGCGTGCGCAGGGCTTCGATGTCCAGCGCTTGATCTGGCGAGTGCTGGGTGAAATAGGCTACCAGGCGCTTGTCGCCCGGTATGTCTTCGCGGGCCAGGACCACGGCTTCTTTCAGCGCATCGTGGCGGGCGAGCTTGGCTTCGATTTCGCCCAGTTCGATACGGAAACCACGGATTTTCACCTGGTCGTCGTTACGGCCGAGGTATTCGATGTTGCCGTCCGGCAGGTAGCGGCCCAGGTCGCCAGTACGATACATGCGGGCGTTTGGAGCTGTGCTGAAAGGGTCCTTGAGGAAGCGTTCAGCCGTCAGGTCATCGAGGTTCAAATAACCCCGCGCCACCCCGGCACCGCCGATATAGATCTCCCCCGGTACGCCCAGTGGCACCGGTTGTTTGTGTTCATCCAGCAGATAGAACTGAGTGTTGGCCACCGGTTTGCCGATGTGTGCGGCAAAGCCATCCTCGCGAGCCATCGACACCCAACTCGAATAGGTCGTGGTTTCCGAAGGACCATAGAGGTTGCACAGACGCTTGACCTGGGTCTGCTCGAACAAGGTCTCCACCAGGCTGCGCTTCAAGGCTTCACCGGCGACGTTCACCGTGTCGACGCCCTCGCCTACGCCACCCGATTCCAGCAACGCCTTGAGCGCCGACGGTACGGTGTTGATCAAGGTGATGTCGTGCTCGCCCTGTTGCAGTTCCAGCACATTAGTGACGACTTCTATGCTGCCGCCAGACGTCAGCGGCGCGAAGCATTCGTAGACGGCCAGGTCGAAGTTCAGCGAAGTCGAGAACAGGGTTTTCGACAATGTGGCGTCATCGAAGGAACGATGGGCCCAGGTCAGGAAGTTCACCGTGTTGCGGTGTTCGATCATCACGCCTTTAGGCAGGCCCGTCGAACCCGAGGTGTAGATCACGTAGGCCAGGTGCGACGAGCTCAGGCCCGGCACTTGCGGATTGGGCGCCGCCTCGTCCTGCCAGACGCCCTTGTCGAGGTCGATCACCGGCACCGACGTTTCGCCCAACAGATGGCGGGTGCTGCCTTGGACCAGGATCGCCGCCGGAGCACTGTCTTGCAGCATGTAGGCAATCCGATCCAGCGGATACGCCGGGTCCAGCGGCACATAACCGCCGCCGGCCTTGAGGATCGCCAGCAAGCCAACCACCATGTCGATGCCGCGCTCGACACAGATCGCCACCCGCGAATCGGGCTGCACACCCTGCTTGCGCAGGTGATGAGCCAAGCGATTGGCGAGGCCGTTGAGCTCGCGATAATTGAGCTGTTGTCGGCCGTGACGCACCGCCACGGCATCCGGCGTGCGCTGCACCTGTTCCTCGAACAACCCGTGGAGGGTCTGCTCCCGGGGGTATTCGGCCTGGGTGGCATTGAAGTCCACCAGCAACCGTTCGCGCTCGGCCGCCGGCACGATCGACAGTTCCCGCAACGCCAGGTCTGGCGTGTGCTCCAACGCCGTCACCAGGCTGTCCAGCGCCGTGTGCATATACCCGCAGACACGCTGGGCCCCTACTTCGGCCACGGCCTGGGCCGTGAGCCGGAAACCTTCGCCCAGGTCGTCCACGTTAAGGCACAACGGATAGTTGGTGCGCTCTTCCATGCTCAGGGTCTGGATCCCGTGCCACGCCGAGATCGCCGTGTCGGACACCGCTTCAGCGGCACTGTGGCGATAGTTCAACAACGTGCTGAACAACGGCAGCGAAGCCGGTACGCCGCTGCAACGCTGCGCCAGGGACAGCGACGCGTGCTCGTGTCCGAGCAAGGCCGACAACCGGCCATGGGTCGCCCTGACACCGGCGCGGGCGCCTTGGGCGCCGACACTGACGCGCAATGGCAGCGTGTTGATGAACATGCCCAGGGCCCGATCGGCCCCGTCGCCGCCCTGCATCCGCCCCATCAGCACGGTGCCGAACACGACCTCTTCACGGCCCGAAACCCGCCCGACCACATGCCCCCAGGCCAGGTGGACCAGGCTTGCCGCGCTCACGCCGAGTTGACGGGCCTGGGCCCGCAGGCGCCGGGCCAGCGCGACATCTACGTCCTGATGCGCTTCTTCGATACCGCTGCCATCACCCTGCACATCCTGCAAGCCGAACGGCAGCGTCGGCTCGTCAATATCACCGAGCATCTCGCGGAAAAACGTTTCATGCTGCTCACGACTGACCCCAAGGCGCGCCTGGGCCACATGGTTGCGATAGGGCACGGCGGGCGACAGCAAGTGCGCCTGGTCCAAGAGACTGGCTTGCATCTCATGCACCACGACTTCCAGCGCCGTGTGGTCCAGCGCCATGTGATGGAACAACAGCATGCCGACCCAGCGCTGATTCGCCACGTCCTGGGCATAGGCCAGGCGCATCAATGGGGCCTGGGCGATGTCGAGGCGGTAATGGCGCGGATCGAATCGTCCGTGCAGTTGCTGCACCACATCGCCCGGCGCCGGGTCCACCTCGACCTCTTCCAGACCCAGGGTCGCGTGGCGCCATACCACTTGCACCGGTGCCGCCAGGCCTTGCCAGACCATGCTGGTGCGCAGGATATCGTTGCGCGACACCACGCTCTGCAAGGCGTGGGCAAAGGCTTGCAGCCGCTCGCGGTTGTCAAAGCCGAACAGCACCTGCAACACGTAGGGGTCGCCCTGCTCCGCGGCGAGGTGGTGGTAGAGAATCCCTTCCTGCAACGGCGCCAGGGCGTAGATGTCCTGCACATTCGCCACGCCACCCGGCACGGTGGCCACGATCCGGTCGATGGCGTCCTGGTCCAGGTCGGCCAGGGGCAGCATGTCCGGGGTGATGCGGGTACAGCCCTGCGCAATCGTGTTGTCCGGCACCACAATGTCCCTGACGCCGCCGACGGCGGCGGCCAACGCGCTCAGCGTCGGTTGGCCGAACAGCACCCGCACATCGGCGGCCAGCTCGACCTGGCGCATGCGCTCGATCAGCTTCACCGCCAGCAACGAATGGCCACCCAATTCGAAGAAGTTATCGTGACGGCCGACCTGCTCGAGCTTGAGCAAGTCCTGCCAGATGCGGGCGATGGCCGTCTCGACCTCACCTTGCGGGGCTTCGTATCCACGGCTGATCACGGCCGATTGATCCGGCGCCGGCAGGGCCTTGCGGTCGAGCTTGCCGTGGGTGGTCAGCGGGAATGTCTCGAGGACCACGAAGGCGCTGGGCACCATGTAGTCCGCCAGCGAAACCAGCAATTGCGTACGCAAGTCGGCGACTGACGGTTGCGCGCCGTCGGCGGCAATCACATAACCCACCAGGCGCTTGTCGCCCGGCTCGTCTTCACGGGCAATCACCACCGCCTCGCTGACCCCTTCGCAGGCCGCCAGCGTCGCTTCGATCTCGCCCAATTCGATACGGAAACCACGAATCTTCACTTGGTCGTCGTTGCGCCCCAGGTACTCGATACTACCGTCGGCCAACCAGCGGCCAAGGTCGCCCGTCTTGTACATCCGCGCGTTCGCCTCGGGGCTGAACGGGTTGTCGAGGAAACGCTCGGCGGTCAGTTCGTCACGGTTCAAGTAACCGCGACTGACACCCGCGCCGCCCACATACATTTCGCCGACCACCCCCACCGGCACCGGCTCGCGCCGGGCGTCGAGCACATACAGTTGCAGGTCGGGAATGCGCTTGCCGATCGGGCTGACGCCCGTCAACTGCGCGTCAGCCGCTTCAAGGGGGCGATACGTCACATGCACCGTCGTTTCGGTGATGCCGTACATGTTCACCAACTGCGTCCCAGCATTGGCGACGCGGGCATACCAGGGCTTGAGCATCCCGGTTTCCAGCGCTTCGCCGCCAAAGATCACCTGGCGCAGGCTGTGGCGCAGCTCGCTTTCGCCCTGGGCCGCGATCAACTGCCGGAAGGCGCTTGGCGTCTGGTTCAGCACGGTCACACCGGCCTCGCACAGCAACGCATAACAGTCTTGCGGGGAACGACTGACCAGTTGCGGTACCACCAACAGGCGACCGCCGTGGGTCAAGGCGCCCCAGATTTCCCAGACCGAAAAGTCGAAGGCGAAGGAATGGAACAACGCCCACACGTCTTGCGGGCCGAACTCGAACCACGGTTGGGTCGCCGAAAACAGCCGGGCGACGTTGCGGTGCTCGACCATCACACCCTTGGGCAACCCGGTGGAGCCCGAGGTGTAGATCACATAGGCCAAGTGATTGGCGGCCAAGCCAGGCACTTGCGGGTTGGCGACGGATTCGTCCTGCCAGCCGCCGTCATCGAGTTGCAGCACCGGCACCGAGACGCCAGCCAACAACGGTTGCGTAGCGGCTTGGGCCAACAGCGCAACCGGCGTACTGTCACGCAGCATGTAGCCGATGCGTTCCGCCGGATAAGCCGGGTCCACCGGCACATAACCAGCGCCGGACTTCAAGATGCCCAGCAGGCCAACGATCATGTCCAGACCGCGCTCGACACAGATCGCCACCCGGTCATCCGGACGAATACCCAGTGCCAGCAGGCGATGAGCGATCTGGTTGGCCCGGGCGTTGAGTTCGCCGTAAGTCAGTGCCTGATCCTCGAACACCAACGCCACCGCGTCGGGTTGCGTCGCGACCTGGGCCTCGAACTGGCGATGGATCAGCGCGTCATGGGCATAGGTCGCCTCTGTTGTATTCCAGGCTTCGAGCAATGCTCGGCGCTCGGCCGCCGGCAGCATCTTCAACCCGCTCAATGGGGCCAAGGGTGACTGTTCCAGCGCCTGCACCAGGTTTTCCACGACACATTGCACGTAGCCGCATACACGCTCGGCGCCAATCGGCGCCTGAGCCATGACCGTCAGGTTGAAGCCCTCGCCCAAGTCATCCACCGACAACGTCAGCGGATAGTTGGTGCGCTCTTCACCTTCCAAAGTCTGGATACCGTCCCAGGCGGCAATGGCCTCGCTGGAAGCCGTCTGCGCACCGAGGTGACGATAGTTGAGCAGCGCGCTGAACAGCGGCGCCGGCGCGGCCACTCCACTGCAGCGTTGCGCCAGGACCAGCGAGGCATGCTCATGCCCCAGCAACGCGGTCAAGCGCCCATGGGTCGCCTTGACGGCAGCGCGCACACCGTGTGCGCCCAGGCTCACCCGCAGCGGCAAGGTATTGATGAACATCCCCAGCGCACGGTCGGCCCCTTCTCCACCTTGCATGCGCCCCAGCAACACGGTGCCGAAGACCACGTCGTCCTGGCCCGAGACGTTGCCCAGCACCTGCGCCCACGCCAGGTGATACAAGCTTGCCGCGCTGACACCGAGCTGGCGCGCCTGTATCCGCAGACGCTCGCCCAGCCGGGCATCGACCGGTTGGCGGACTTCCTCGATACCGTGCCCGTCACCTTGCACGTCCTGCAGACCGAAAGGCAGCGTCGGTTCGGTCACATCCCCCAGCATCTCGTGGAAGAAGGCCTCGTGCTCCTCGCGGCTAACCCCCAACCGCGCCTGTGCCACGTAGGTTCGATACGGCACCGATGCCGCCAATTGCTGCCCCCGCCCGGCCATGTGCGCACCTATTTCTGCGGTGAGCATGCCCAGGGAGGTCGCGTCGTCGACCATGTGGTGGAACAGCAGCATGCCGACCCAGCGATTGTTCGCCACGTCTTGGGCATACCCGATCCGCATCATCGGCGCCTGGCGAATGTCCAGGCGATGGTGACGCGGATCCAGGTGTTCGCGCAGTTGCTCGGCGATATCCCCCGCCGCCGCGTCCAGGGCGATTTCATCGAGGCCCAGTTGCGCCTCGCGCCAGACCACCTGGACCGGTTCCTCCAAGCCCTCCCAGACCACCCCGGTGCGCAGGATGTCATGCCGGGACACCACGCTTTGCAGAGCCTCGGCGAAAAGGTCCAAGTGGGCGCGGCTGTCGAAAGCAAACAGCACGTATTGCAGATAGGGGTCGCCTTTGGCGGCGGCAAGGTGGTGATACAAGATCCCCTCCTGCAGCGGCGCCAGGGCGTAGATGTCCTGCACATTGCCCACGCCACCCGGCACCGTCGCCACGACGCGGTCGATCTCGTCCTGGCTCAACGTGGCCAGGGGCAACAAGTCTGGCGTGATCCGCGCACAATCGTCCGGGATACGGTTGGCCGGCACCTGGACTTCCTGGCTGCCGCCCACCGCACTGGCCAGCGCCGCCAGCGTCGGCTGGCCGAACAGCACGCGTACGTCGGCGGCCAGGCCGATCTGGCGCATGCGCTCGATCAATTTCACTGCCAGCAACGAGTGACCACCCATTTCAAAGAAATGATCGTGGCGGCCGACCCGCTCCACGTGTAGCAGGTCCTGCCAGATAGCGGCAATCGCGATCTCGGCCTCGCCCTGAGGGGCTTCGTATTCACGGGTCACTACCGACGACTGGTCCGGCACCGGCAAGGCCTTGCGGTCCAGCTTGCCGTTGGTGGTCAACGGGAACACTGTCAACATCACGAATGCGCTGGGCACCATGTATTCGGCCAGCGAACCGAGCAGTTCATCGCGCAGTTCGGCGGCCGACGGCGGCTCGCCCTCTTCGGCAATCACATAGGCCACCAGGCGCTGATCGCCCGGCGTATCCTGGCGCGCCACCACCACGGCTTCTCGCACACCGTTGCACGCGGCCAGCTTGGCTTCGATCTCGCCCAACTCGATACGGAAACCGCGAATCTTCACTTGGTCGTCGTTGCGACCCAGGTACTCGATGCTGCCGTCGGCCAACCAGCGACCCAGGTCGCCCGTCTTGTACATCCGCGCGTTCGCCTCGGCGCTGAACGGGTTGTCGAGGAAGCGCTCGGCGGTGAGTTCGTCACGGTTCAAGTAACCGCGACTGACACCCGCGCCGCCCACATACATTTCGCCGACCACCCCCACTGGCACCGGCTCGCGCTGGGCGTCGAGCACGTACAGTTGCAGGTCGGGAATGCGCTTGCCGATCGGACTGACGCCGGCCAACTGGGCGTCGGCCGCTTCAAGCGGACGATAGGTCACATGCACCGTCGTTTCGGTGATGCCGTACATGTTCACCAGTTGCGTCCGGGCATTGGCCTGGCGGGCATACCACGGTTTGAGAATGCCGGTTTCCAGGGCTTCGCCACCGAAGATCACCTGGCGCAGGTGGTGGTTCAGGTCGCTTTCACCTTGGGCGGCAATCAACTGGCGGAAGGCACTCGGCGTCTGGTTGAGAATGGTCACGCCTGCTTCGCACAGCAAGGCATAGCAGTACTGCGGGGAACGGCTGACCAGCTGTGGCACCACCAGCAAGCGACCGCCGTGGGTCAAGGCGCCCCAGATTTCCCAGACCGAGAAGTCGAAGGCAAAGGAATGGAACAGCGCCCACACGTCCTGCGGACCAAACTCGAACCACGGTTGGGTCGCCGAAAACAGCCGTGCGACGTTGCGGTGTTCGACCATCACGCCCTTGGGCAATCCGGTCGAACCCGAGGTGTAGATCACATAGGCCAGGTGGCTGGCGTCCAGGCCCGCCACGTCAAGATTGCGCCGCGGCTGCTGGCTCATTTCATCGGCGTCGGCCGGGTCGAGCAGCAAGGTGGGCACCGCCAACACCGGCAGGCTGTCGCGCCATTGCGGCTGGGTCACCATCGCCACGGGACCGCTGTCATTCAGCATGTAGGCGATACGCTCGGGTGGATAAGCCGGGTCCAGCGGTACATAGCCCGCACCGGCCTTGAGGATGCCCAGCAGGCCAATGATCATGTCCAGACCGCGCTCGACACAAATCGCCACTCGGTCATCCGGACGAACACCCTCGGCCACCAGGCTGTGGGCCAGTTGGTTGGCGCGGGCATTAAGCTCGCCGTAGGTCAGTGCCTGGTCTTCATGCACGACGGCCACGGCGTCGGGTTGAGACGCGGCCCAGCCCTCGACTTGCCGATGGATCAGGGCATCGTCGGCATACACGGCGTCGGTGGCGTTCCAGGTTTCCAGCAACTGCCGGCGTTCGGCCGGTGGCAGGATCGCCAAGGCGTGCAGTGGCGTTTGCGGTGCCTGCTCCAGGGCCACGACCAGGTTTTCCAAAGCCACCTGCATGTAATCGCAAATACGCTGCGCGCCAATGGCCGTATCGACCATCACGGTGAGGAAGAAGCCGTCACCCAGGTCATCGACATTGAGGGTCAACGGATAGTTGGTCCGCTCATCACCACCCAGCGCGTTGATCCCGCTCCACGCCGACAGGGCGTCCTCGGTCACCTGGACCGCACTGTGACGGTAATTGAGCAAGGCGCTGAACAGCGGCGTCGGCGCGACCACGCCGCTGCAGCGTTGCGCCAGGGCCAGGGACGCGTGTTCATGGCCCAGCAACGCCGTCAATCGCCCATGGGTGGCCTTGACGCCGCTGCGCACATCCTGGGCGCCCACGTCCACCCGCAACGGCAGGGTGTTGATGAACATGCCCAGGGCACGGTCGGCGCCGTCGCCACCCTGCATCCGGCCGAGCAGGACCGTACCGAACACCACCTCCTGCTTGCCGGATACCTTGCCCAACACCTGGGCCCAGGCCAGGTGCACCAGGCTGGCGGCACTCACCCCCAGGTGGCGTGCCTGTGTCCGCAGGCGCCTGGCCAACGCCAGGTTCACCGACTGACGGACTTCATTGATGCCGTGCCCCTCACCCTGCACATCCTGCAGACCAAAGGGCAGTGTCGGCTCGTCGATATCGCCGAGCATGTCGCGGAAAAATGCTTCGTGTTCCTCTTCGCTCGTCCCCAGGCGAGCCTGGGCCACGTAGTTGCGATAAGGCATCGCTTCGCCCAACTGGCCGTCCTCGCCCAGCAGGTGCAGTTGCATCTCGTGCTGCATCACATCCAGGGCGGTGTGGTCCAAGGCCAGGTGATGGAACAACAAAATCGCGACCCAGCGATCCTGGGCCTCATCCCGGGCGTAAGCCAGGTGCAGCAGCGGCGCCCGGCCCAAATCCAGGCGACTGTGCCGCGCATCGAAACGGCTGGCCAGTTGCGTGACAACGTCGCCAGCCGTGGCATCGGCAACAATGCACTGCGGCTCCAGCACCACTTGGCGCCAGACCACCTGCACGGGCTCATCCAACCCTTCCCAGACCACACTGGTGCGCAGGATGTCGTGGCGATCGATCACCACTTGCAGCGCACCGATGAAGGCGTCGAGGCGTTCCCGATTGTCGAAGGCAAACTGTGACTGCAACACGTAGGGGTCGCCTTGTTCGGCGGCCAAGTGGTGATACAGAATCCCTTCCTGCAACGGTGCCAGGGGGTAGATGTCCTGCACGTTGCGCGTACCACCTGGCACCGTTGCGACGATCTGGTCGAGGCTGTCCTGGGACAGGTTGACCAACGGCAACAGCTCCGGGGTGATGCGCTCGCAATCCAAGGGAATCAGGTTCGCGGGGACACTCACTTCCCTGCCGCTGCCAATCGCCGCGGCCAGCGCGGCCAAGGTTGGCTGGCTGAACAGCACGCGCACGTCGGCGCTCAAGCCGGCCTGGCGCATGCGTTCGATCAGCGTCACGGCCAGGAGCGAATGGCCGCCCAGTTCGAAGAAGTGATCGTGACGACCCACCTGCTCGACCTTGAGCACCTCGGCCCAGATCCGCGCCAACGTCTGCTCCACCTCGCCCTGCGGCGCTTCATAGTCGCGAGAGGCATAGGCCTCGGCATCCGGCGCCGGGAGCTCACGGCGATCCAGCTTGCCGTTGGCGGTCAGCGGGAAGGCTGGTAGCACCATGAAGGCGCTGGGCAGCATGTAGTCGGCCAGCACGCTCGACAACTGCTCGCGCAATTCACGTACCGACAAGGTCACGCCCGGTTCGGCAATCACATAACCGACCAGGCGCTTGGGACCGGCATCGTCTTGCCGCGCCAGCACGACCGCGTCTTTCACGCCTGGGCATTGGCCCAAGCGGGCTTCGATCTCGCCCAGTTCGATGCGGAAACCGCGGATTTTCACCTGGTCATCGTTGCGGCCCAGGTAATCCACCGCGCCGTCCGCGCGCCAGCGGGCCAGGTCGCCGGTGCGGTACAGCACGGCGTCTGGATCGGCACTGAACGGGTCGGTGACGAACTTCTCGGCGGTCAGCTCAGGGCGATTCAGATACCCTTTCGCCACGCCGTCGCCACCGATGTACAACTCGCCGGCCACACCGATGGGCACCGGTTGTTGATTGGCGTCCAGCACATAGACGCGGGTGTTGCCAATCGGACGACCAATCGGGATACCGCCCTCGCCCACCTGCTTGATTTCGTAGGTGGTGGTGAAAGTGGTGGCCTCGGTCGGGCCGTAGCCGTTGAGCAGGTGCAGCGGTGCACCTTCTTTCAGGACGCGGCCGATCACGGCCGGGTCGAGCACATCGCCGCCGACGATCAGGTAGCGCAATTGGGCGAACACGGACAGCAGTCCGGCGGCGTATTGGTGGAACAGACCGGCGGTCATCCACAACACGCTCACCGATTGCTCTTGCAGCAAGGCCGCAAAACGTTCTTGCGTCAGCAGCACATCCTGGTCGACCACCACCACGCAACCGCCATTGAGCAACGGTGCCCAGACGTCCAGGGTGCTGGCATCGAACGCCGGGTTGGAGGCAAAGGCGATGCGGTCGTGTTCGTTGAAATCGGCATAACCGTTGTTGATCACCAGGCGGTTGATTGCCCGGTGCGGCACCAGCACACCTTTCGGGGTGCCGGTGGAACCGGAGGTGTACATGATGTAGGCCACCGATTCGCTGCTTTGTATCAGTCTCAGGTCGTGATCCGCCTCGTTATCCAGGACCACGGTGTCCAGATCCACACGGGCCGTCCCCTCCGGCGCGGTCATCGTGCTCAGGGTCAGAAGCGTCCGCGCACCGCTGTCGCGCACCATGAAGTCCTGCCGTTCCGGCGGTGCGCTGACGTCCAGCGGCACGTAGACCGCGGCGCACTTGAGGACCGCCAGTTGGCTGACCAGCAGCTCGATGGAGCGTTCCAGCACAATCGCTACCCGGTCACCCGGTTGAATTCCCTGGCCAATCAAATGGCGGGTCAGGCAATTGGCCCGGCGGTTCAGCTCGGCGTACGTCAGGCCATGCCCGTTGTGCACGACCGCCGTTGCCTCCGGACGCGCCTTGGCCTGGGCTTCGAACAGGCCATGGACGGTCCTGTCCTGGGGAAAGCTGCGGGTGGTGGCGTTGAAATCCACCAGCAATTGCCGACGCTCGGTCGATGGCAGGATCGACAGGCTGTGCAACGGCGCCTGCGGGGCCTGTTCCAGCGCCTCGACCAGATGCTCCAGGGCGATATTCATGTAGACACATATGCGCTGCGCACCGATTTGCGGCACCGCCAGCGCCGACAAGTGAAAATCTTCGCCCAGGTCGTCCACCGACAAGGTCAGCGGGTAGTTGGTGCGCTCTTCGTTGCTCAGCAGTTGGATGCCGTCCCAGGCCGCCAAGGCTTCGCTCGAGGCAACCCCTGCGGCGCCGTGCCGGTAATTGAGCAAGGCGCTGAACAACGGCAGCGGCGCGGCCACGGCGCTGCAACGCTGGGCCAGGGCCAAGGAGGCGTGTTCGTGGCCCAACAGACCGGTCAGGCGCGCGTGGGTGGCTTTCACCCCGTCACGCACGCCTTGGGTTCCAACCCCTACCCGCAACGGCAAGGTGTTGATGAACATACCCAGTGCCCGGTCGGCGCCGTCGCCGCCCTGCATTCGCCCCATCAGCACGGTGCCAAACACTACGTCCTGCTTGCCGGACACCTGTCCCAGCACCTGCGCCCAGGCCAAGTGATGCAGGCTCGCGGCGCTCACGCCCAACTGCCGGGCCTGGGCCCGCAAACGGCGGCTCAACTCGGCAGGCAGGCTCAGCCCGGCCTCTTCGATATCGCTGCCATCGCCACGGACGTCCAGCAGACCGAACGGTAATGTCGGTTCGTCGACATCACTCAGCATGTCACGGAAGAACCCTTCGTGCTCCGCGCGACTCACGCCCAAGCGGGCCTGGGCCACGTAATTGCGGAACGGCACCGCTTCGCCCAACTGCTCGGCCTGGCCCAGCAGGTGCGCCTGCATCTCGTGCTGTACCACTTCCAGCGCCGTGTGATCGAGGGCCATGTGATGAAACAGCAGCATCGCTACCCAGCGCTGATTGGCCGGATCCTGGGCATATGCGATGCGCATCAACGGCGCCTGTTGCATGTCCAGGCGGTAATGCAATGTGTCGAATCGCTCGCGCAACTGCTCGGCGATATCGCCTGCTTCGGCGCTCAGCACCAGCTCTTCCACCGCCAGTTGCGCTTTGCGCCAGACCACTTGCACCGGCTCGTCCAGCCCTTCCCAGACCACCGAGGTGCGCAGGATGTCATGGCGATCGATGACGCCTTGCAGGGCCAGGGCAAACGCCTCCAGCCGTTCACGATCCGCAACGATGAACGTGGCCTGCAACACATAGGGATCGCCCGTGTGCGCGGCGATGTGGTGATAAAGAATGCCCTCCTGCAACGGCGCCAACGGGTAGATATCCTGCACGTTGCGCGCACCGCCCGGCACCGTTTCCACGATGCGATCGATGTCCAGCTGGTCCAGCGCCACCAAGGGCAGCATCGACGGCGTGATCCGGGTACAGCCCAGCAAAATGCCGTTTTCCGGCACCACGATCTCGCCGCCACTGCCGACTGCGGCGGCCAGCGCCGCGAGCGTTGGCTGGCTGAACAGCACCCGCACGTCCGCCGACAAGCCGAGCTGGCGCATCCGGCCAATCAGGCTCACCGCCAGCAGCGAATGCCCGCCCAGTTCGAAGAAATGGTCGTGACGACCCACGCGCTCGACCTTGAGCAGGTCTTGCCAGAGCTGCGCCAGGGTGGTTTCGACCTCGCCTTGCGGGGCTTCGTAGCCTCGAGTGATCAGCGCGTCGAGGTCCGGTGTCGGCAGGGCCTTGCGATCAAGTTTGCCGTTCGGTGTCAGCGGCAGTGCGTCGAGGCGAACGTAGGCAGCAGGCACCATGTAGGCCGGTAACTGCGCTTGAAGATGCGTGCGCAGGGCTTCGATGTCGATTGGCGAATGCTGGGTGAAATAGGCCACCAGGCGCTTGTCGCCCGGTATGTCTTCGCGGGCCAGGACCACGGTTTCTTTCAGCGCTTCGTGGCGGGCGAGCTTGGCTTCGATCTCCCCCAGTTCGATGCGGAAACCACGGATCTTGACCTGATCGTCGTTGCGGCCCAGGTATTCGATGTTGCCGTCTGGCAGGTAGCGTCCCAGGTCGCCAGTGCGATACATGCGGGCGTTCTCGGCCTTGCTGAACGGGTCCTTGAGGAAGCGTTCAGCCGTCAGGTCATCGCGGTTCAAGTAACCCCGCGCCACCCCGGCACCGCCGATGTAGATTTCGCCCGGTACGCCCAATGGCACCGGTTGCTTGTGTTCGTCCAGCAGGTAGAACTGGGTGTTCGCGACCGGTTTACCGATATGCGCAGCAAAGCCATCCTCGCGAGCCATCGACACCCAACTCGAATAGGTCGTGGTTTCCGAAGGGCCGTAGAGGTTGCACAGGCGCTTGACCTGGGTCTGTTCGAACAAGGCTTCAACCAGGCTGCGCTTCAAGGCTTCACCGGCGACGTTCACCGTGTCGACGCCCTCGCCCAACCCACCCGATTCCAACAACGCCTTGAGGGCCGAGGGCACGGTGTTGATCAGGGTGATGTCGTGCTCGCCCTGTTGCAGTTCCAGCACATTAGTGACCACGTCGATGCTGCCGCCGGAGGTCAGCGGCGCGAAGCACTCGTAGACGGCCAAGTCGAAGTTCAGCGAGGTCGAGAACAAGGTTTTCGACAATATCTTTGAGTCGAACGAACGATGGGCCCAGGTCAGGAAGTTCACCGTGTTGCGGTGCTCGATCATCACGCCTTTAGGCAGGCCGGTCGAACCCGAGGTGTAAATCACGTAAGCCAGGTGCGAGGACGTCAGCTCGGCGACCTCGGGATTCTGGACGGATTCGTCCTGCCACAAACCGCTGTCGAGATTGATCACGGCCATCGATGCATCGCTCAACAGCCCAACCGTAGCGTCCTGCGCCAACACCGCTGCTGGCGCGCTGTCTTCCAACATGTAGGCAATCCGATCCAACGGATACGCCGGGTCCAACGGCACATAACCGCCGCCGGCCTTGAGAATCGCCAGCAGCCCCACGACCATGTCGATACCGCGCTCAACACAGATCGCCACCCGCGAATCCGGCTCCACGCCCTGCTTGCGCAGGTGATGGGCCAAGCGGTTGGCCCGTTCGTTCAACTCGCGATAAGTCAGGCGCCGCTCGCCACGAACCACCGCCACCGCATCCGGCGTACGCTGGACCTGCGCTTCGAACAACCCATGGATCGTCTGCTGCCGCGGATAGTCAGCCTCGGTGGCGTTGAACGCCACCAACAATTGCTCGAGTTCCGCCGCAGGCAAGATCGACAGACGATACAAGGCTGCCTGGGGCGTCTGTTCCAGCGCCTGCACCAGTGTTTCCAGCGCCGTATACATAAAGGCGCAGATCCGTTGCGCGCCGATCTGTGGCGCAACCAGCACGGTCAGGTTGAAACCGTTGCCCAGGTCATCGACGTTCAACGTCAGCGGGTAATTGGTGCGTTCCTCACCGTCCAGTACATGAATCCCCTGCCAGGCGTCCAACGCCTGGGTCGAGGCCGTACCCGTGACGCTGTGGCGATAGTTGAGCAAGGCGCTGAACAGCGGCAACGGCGCCGCCACGCTGCTGCAACGTTGCGCCAGTGCCAGCGAGGCATGTTCATGGCCCAGCAGCTCCGTCAACCGTGCATGGGTCGCCTTGACGCCGGCCCGTACGCCTTGCAGGCCGACATCCACGCGCAACGGCAAGGTGTTGATGAACATGCCCAGTGCGCGATCGGCTCCGTCGCCACCTTGCATGCGGCCCATCAGGACCGTACCGAACACCACGTCCTGCTTGCCGGACACCTTGCCCAGCACCTGTGCCCAGGCCAGGTGCACCAGGCTCGCGGCACTGACCCCAAGCTGACGCGCCTGCGCCCGCAGGCGCAGGTCAAGCGCGGCATCTATCGGTTGCCTGGCCTCCTCGATGTCGAGGCCATCGTTCTTCACGTCCTGCAGGTCGAAAGGCAAGGTGGGCTCGTCGATATCGCCAAGCATTTCCCGGAAGAAGAGTTCATGTTCTTCGCGACTCACCCCCAACCGCGCCTGCGCCACATAGTTGCGATACGGCACCGCGTCGCTCAGTTGCCCGGCTTCACCCAACAGGTGTGCCTGCATTTCCTGTTGCACCACCTCCATGGCCGTATGGTCCAGGGCCATGTGATGGAACAACAGTGTCGCGACCACGCGCTGATTGCTGTCGTCCTGCCCGTAGGCCAGGCGCATCATCGGTGCCTGGGTGACGTCCAGGCGGTGATGCCGTGGGTCGAAGCGCTGGCGCAGTTGCGCCGCGGCATCGCCAGCGGCAGGATCGAGGTCGACCGCTTCCACAGGCAGCTTCGCTTTACGCCAGACCACCTGGACCGGTTCGTCCAGGCCCTCCCAGACCACACTGGTGCGCAAGATGTCGTGTCGATCGATCACCACTTGCAGTGCCTGGATGAACGCATCGAGGCGTTCACGGTTATCGAAGGCGAACTGGGTCTGCAACACATACGGGTCGCCCTGTTCGGCAGCCAGATGGTGATAAAGAATGCCTTCCTGCAACGGTGCCAGCGGGTAGATGTCCTGCACGTTGGGTGCGCCGCCGGGCACGCTCGCGATGAGTCGGTCCAGGGTTTGCTGGGGCAGGCTAAGCAGCGGCAAGAGGTCGGGGGTGATGCGCTCGCAGCCCAGGGGAATCAGGTTCCCAGGGACACTGACTTCCTTGCCACTGCCGATGGCCGCCGCCAGCGCGGCCAGGGTTGGTTGGCTGAACAGCACACGCACGTCGGCGCTCAAGCCAGCTTGACGCATGCGTTCGATCAGCGTGACCGCCAGCAGCGAGTGGCCACCCAGTTCGAAGAAATGGTCGTGGCGACCCACCTGCCCAACCTTGAGCACTTCGGACCAGAGCTGCGCCAGTGTCTGTTCGATCTCGCCCAAGGGGGCTTCGTATTCGCGACTGGCATAGGCCTCGACGTCTGGAGCCGGCAGCGCACGGCGGTCCAGCTTGCCATTGGCGGTCAGCGGGAAGGACGCCAACACCACAAATGCACTGGGCACCATGTACTCGGCCAGGGCTGCGGCCAGCTCGGCGCGCAGTTCCTGCACTGACAAGCTGACACCTTCCTCGGCAACCACATAACCCACCAGGCGCTTTGCCCCCGGCTCGTCCTGTCGCGCCAGCACTACCGCGTCTTTCACGCCGGCACACTGGCCAAGGCGAGCTTCAATTTCGCCCAGTTCGATACGGAAACCGCGGATCTTCACCTGGTCGTCGTTACGCCCCAGGTAATCCACCGTGCCATCGACGCGCCAACGCGCCAGGTCGCCAGTGCGGTACAGCAGGGTTCCTGGATCGGTATTGAATGGGTCGCTGACAAACTTCTCGGCGGTCAGCTCGGGGCGGTTCAGGTAGCCTTTCGCGACGCCGTCGCCACCGATGTACAACTCGCCCACCACGCCGATGGGCACTGGCTGCTGGTTGGCGTCCAGCACGTAGACGCGGGCGTTGCCAACAGGACGGCCAATCGGGATAGCCCCCTCGCCGACTGTTTCGATTTCATGGGTGGTGGTAAAGGTGGTGCCTTCGGTCGGGCCGTAACCATTGAGCAGATGAACCGGCGCGCCCTCCTCCAAGACGCGGCTGATCACCGCCGGATCCAGCACATCGCCGCCGACGATCAGGTAACGCAGCTTCGCGAATACAGCCATAAGGCCAGCAGCGTATTGATGGAACAGACCGGCCGTCATCCACAACACGCTGACCGATTGCTCGGCCAATAGCGCGGCAAAACGTTCCTGGGACAGCAACACGTCCTGCTCGACCACCACCACGCAACCGCCGTTGAGCAACGGCGCCCAGACGTCCAGCGTACTGGCGTCGAAGGCCGGGTTGGAGGCGAAGGCGACCCGGTCCCGGGCGTTGAAATCGGCATAGCCGTTGTTGATCACCAACCGATTGATCGCCCGGTGTGGCACCAGCACGCCTTTCGGCGTGCCGGTGGAACCCGAGGTGTACATGATGTAGGCGACCGATTCGGCGTTCTGCATCAAGTTCAAGTCATCAGCGGCTGCGCCAGTCAGGTCCAGCGTATCCAGGTCCACGCGCACGGTGTCCCCAGGCGTGGCCTGGGTGCTCAGGGTCAGCAGGGCCCGCGCCCCGCTGTCCTGCGCCATGAAATGCTGACGTTCCAGGGGGGCGCTGACGTCCAGCGGTACGTAGGCAGCGGCGCACTTGAGGATCGCCAACTGGCTGACCAGCAGCTCTATCGAACGCCCCAGAAGGACCGCTACCCGATCACCCGGCTGCACCCCAAGGCCGACCAGATACCGGGCCAGGCGGTTAGCCCGGTCATTCAACTCTGCGTAGGTCAGGCTGTATTCGTCATGCACCGCCGCCAGTGCCTGCGGGCGGGCCTGGGCCTGGGCCTCGAACAGGCCATGAACGGTCCTGTCCCGGGGATAGCGGCGAGTGGTGGCGTTGAAATCCACTAGCAATTGCCGACGTTTGTCCTTCGGCAGGATATCGAGTCGACACAGCGGTAACTCCGGCGTTTGCTCCAGTGCCTGGACCAGGCTTTCAAGCGCCATCAGCATGTAGTCGCCCGTGCGCTGCGCGCCGATCTCGGCCAAGGCCAGTACGCTCAGGCTGAAGCCTTCGCCCAAGTCGTCCACTGACAAAGTCAACGGGTAGTTGGTGCCCTCGGCACCGCCCAGCACATGCAGCCCTTCCCAAGCGGCAAAAGCCTCGGTGGTAGGCGCTTGCGCAGTGCCGCTGTGCCGGTAATTGAGCAATGAACCAAACAGCGGAGCCGGCGCTGGCACACCGCTGCAACGCTGGGCCAGGGCCAACGATGCATGCTCATGCCCGAGCAAAGCCGTCAGGCTCGCGTGGGTCGCTCTCACCCCCTCGCGCACATCCTGCCCCGTCAGTTTCACCCGCAGCGGCAGCGTATTGATGAACATGCCCAGCGCGCGGCCGGCACCGTCACCACCCTGCATTCGCCCCATCAGCACGGTGCCGAACACCACATCCTGCCGGCCGCAAACCCCGCCCACCACCCGCGCCCAGGCCAAGTGGTGCAGGCTGGCCGCACTGACACCCAACTGACGGGCCTGTATGCGCAAGCGACGGCTCAACGAGGCCTCGACCGGCAGGTGCGCTTCCTCGATCACCGGTTCACGTTCGGGGACCTCGGCAAAACCCAGTGGCAGCGTCGGTTCATCAACGTCGGCCAACATGTCGCGGAAAAACGTCTCATGGGATTCAGGGCCCTCGCCCAGCCGGACCTGTGCCACGTAGTTACGATACGGCACAGCGGCGGGCAGCCCCTCGGACTTTCCGAGCAGGAACGCCTGCATCTCATGCTGCACCAGCTCCAGTGCCGCATGGTCCAGCGCCATGTGGTGGAACAACAGGATCGCCACCCAGCGTGCGTTGACCGGGTCCTGCGCACAGACCAGGCGCATCAGCGGCGCTCGTCCCACGTCCAGGCGGTGATGCCGGGTGTCGAAGCGCTGTTGCAGTTGCCAGACAATGTCGCCATCGGCCGGATCAAGCGCGAGTGCTTCCAGCGCCAACCGCGCTTTGTGCCAGACGACTTGCAGCGGTTCGTCGAGCCCTTCCCATACCACCGAGGTGCGCAGGATGTCATGGCGGTCGATCACCCCTTGCAGCGCCTGGGCAAAGTCATCCAGCCGCGTGCGTTGATCCGCGCCGAACAAGGCTTGCAACACATAGGGATCGCCCTGTTCTGCGACGAGGTGATGGTAAAAAATGCCTTCCTGAAGCGGTGCCAGGGGGTAAATGTCCTGCACATTGCCGGCCCCACCAGGCACGCCGTCGACAATCCGGTCGATTTCCTCCTGCGTGAGCCTGACCAGCGGCAGCATGTCCGGGGTAATACGGAATGCCGGACTCAGCCAGTCGCCACCATTTCTCTCCACCAGGTCGAGCAATTCATGCTTATGGACAATGAGGCTGTCCCACAGCGCGTTGTCCAGTCCTTCGTCGTCGCCCAGGATCACAAGGTTGTCGTCGTCCTGTTGGAGACGGATCGGGTGCTGGGACAGAGCTGTCATCAATTCGCTGAATTGCATCGAAGGACCTGCTTTTCTGGTTCGGAGTGGTTGACGATAAAAACGTGTTTTTCAGGTACGGCGCGGCGCCTGGACGGCGGTTGGGCCGACCTCGGCGCACGGGCCAAAGCGCTGGATAATCGTCACGTTCAACCGAAGGCGGCGGTTTGCGAACCGCGCCTTACAGGCCAAAAAAAATTAGAGCATTCGGTAGGTGATGTCTGTCATGGGAAGCAGGGACAAGCCCCGACGTCGGCCAGACAGGGCATACAGATGCGCGGAATCAAGGGCGAGCGCCCTGCCCGGAAGCCCGGGACAGGGCATTCATCCCTCAGGTGAAGCAGCCGATTCAGATACTGCGTTTGCGCGTGAGCGCGGGAATTGTCGTCATCGGCACATCGATAGGCCGTACCTCGCCCACGGCGGCAGCCACCTGGGCCAGGGTGGGCTGGCCGAACAGCACACGGATATCGGCCTCCATGCCGTCCTGGCGCATGCGTTCGATCAGCGTCACGGCGAGCAACGAGTGGCCACCCAGTTCGAAGAAGTGATCATGCCGCCCCACTCGTTCGACCTTGAGCAACTCCGCCCACAACGCTGCGAGCTTGATCTCCACGTCCCCCACCGGGGCTTCATACAGACGCGTGGTGTAGGCATGGCTGTCGGGGGCCGGTAGCGCCTTGCGGTCGAGCTTGCCGTTGGGTGTCAGGGGCAAGGCATCCAGGCGCACGTAGGCGGCGGGCACCATGTAGGCCGGCAGTTGCGCTTGCAGGTGTGTGCGCAGGGTTTCGATGTCCAGCGCTTGTTCTGGCGAGTGTTGGGTGAAATAGGCCACCAGGCGCTTGTCGCCCGGGGCATCTTCACGGGCCAGGACTACGGTTTCTTTCAGCGCTTCGTGGCGGGCAAGCTTGGCTTCGATCTCCCCCAGTTCGATGCGAAAACCGCGGATCTTCACTTGGTCGTCGTTGCGGCCCAGGTATTCGATGTTGCCGTTCGGCAGGTAGCGGCCCAAGTCGCCAGTGCGATACATGCGGGCGTTTGGAGTCGTGCTGAACGGGTCTTTCAGGAAGCGCTCGGCCGTCAGCTCAGCACGATTGAGATAACCGCGAGCGACCCCGGCACCGCCGATGTAGATTTCGCCCGGTACGCCCAGTGGCACCGGTTGTTTGTGCTCATCCAGCAGATAGAACTGGGTATTGGCCACGGGTTTGCCAATGTGCGCGGCAAAGCCATCCTCGCGAGCCATCGACACCCAACTCGAATAGGTCGTGGTTTCCGAAGGACCGTAGAGGTTGCACAGGCGCTTGACCTGGGTCTGTTCGAACAAGGCTTCAACCAGGCTGCGCTTGAGCGCTTCACCGGCGACGTTCACCGTGTCGACGCCTTCGCCCAACCCGCCCGATTCCAACAACGCCTTGAGCGCCGACGGCACGGTGTTGATCAGGGTGATGTCGTGCTCGCCCTGTTGCAGTTCCAGCACATTAGTGACCACGTCGATGCTGCCGCCGGAGGTCAACGGCGCGAAGCACTCATAGACGGCCAGGTCGAAGTTCAGCGAAGTCGAGAACAGGGTTTTCGACAATATTTTTGAGTCGAACGAACGATGGGCCCAGGTCAGGAAGTTCACCGTGTTGCGGTGTTCGATCATCACGCCTTTAGGCAAGCCGGTCGAACCTGAGGTGTAGATCACATAGGCCAGATGCGATGAAGTCAGCCCGCCGATCTCCGGATTGGAGACGGATTCGTCCTGCCACAAGCCGCTGTTGAGATTGATCACTGCCATTGGAGCATCGCTCAACAGCCCGACTGTAGCGTCCTGGACCAACACCGC
>NZ_JAGDEZ010000050.1:0-40837 GCF_017498305.1 Pseudomonas sp. OA65 | reverse complement strand
CTCTCCCTCGCGGGTGCTGACACACCAGTGATAGCTACGGCCTCTTTCCCCGCGCGCACCCAATCTTAAGCCGAGCACTTGTTTGCTGCGCGACAGCGCAGCGTCGGCGACGCGGCGGGGACTCCCTCGCCACAAAAACTCCAAAAATGTCCAAGATCGATGCTTGGCTAACTATTTTTCCCGCCATAGCAACTTCCTGTTACAGCTCGGTGATAATCTCGTAGCCTTCATTTCCGGACCCGTCATAGATGCCCAGCCAAGCACCGCTGCTGCTCCGTCACCACCGTCCCTTCATCGCCTTCTGGCTGGCCCGGATCTTCACCGCCAGCGGCTTCCAGATGCTCACCGTGGCCATCGGCTGGAACCTCTATCAACTGACCGGCAACGTTCTCGACTTGGGTCTGGTGGGCTTGGTGGAATTTGCCCCGCGCGTGCTGTTCATGCTCCACACCGGGCATGTGGCGGACCGCTACGATCGGCGCAAGGTCGCAGCGATTTGCCAGTCGTTGCAGGCGATGATTGCCCTGGCGCTGGCGATCGGCAGCGCCACCGACCATGTCACCCGGGAGATGATCTTCATCCTCGCCTTCCTGCTGGGCGCCGCCCGCTCCTTCGAAATGCCGACCACCCAGGCGTTGCTGCCGAGTATTGTGCCGGCTGGCCTGTTTCCCCGCGCCGTGGCCGCCGCGCAATCGGCCCAGCAATCAGCCACCATCGTCGCGCCGGCACTGGGCGGTTTGCTCTACGCCTTCGGTAGTGTCTGGGTCTATGGGCCTACCGTGGTGCTTTATCTCATCGCCTGCTGCCTGATGCTCAACCTGCCCGCCCGGCAGACGCCGCTGAACAAAGGCAAGGCGACCCTGGATTCGTTGCTGGCCGGGGTTCGTTTCATTCGCAGCCGCCCGGACATCCTCGGGGCGATCTCCCTGGACCTGTTCGCAGTCCTGCTCGGTGGCGCGACGGCGCTGCTGCCAGTGTTCGCCAAGGACATCCTGCTCACCGGTCCCTGGGGCCTGGGCCTACTGCGTTCGGCACCGGCGGTCGGGGCCTTGCTGATGTCGCTGTGGCTGGCGCGGTTTGCCGTGGAGCGCAAGGTCGGCCGGGTGATGTTCACGGCGGTGGGCGTGTTCGGCGTCGCCACCATTGCCTTCGGCCTTTCTACCTCGTTCTGGTTTTCCCTGGCGGTGCTGGTGGTGCTGGGCGCGGCAGACATGATCAGCATGGTAATCCGCGCCTCGTTCGTACAACTGGAAACCCCGGATGAAATGCGCGGCCGGGTCAGTGCGGTGAACGGGCTGTTCATCGGCGCTTCGAACCAGTTGGGCGAGTTCGAATCCGGCCTCACCGCCCACTGGTTCGGCACGGTGCCGGCGGTGGTCATGGGCGGTGTGGGCACACTGCTGGTGACCGGGACCTGGATCAAGCTGTTCCCGACCCTGGCCAACCGCGACCGGATGCACGAACCGGTGGACGAAGCGAAGGCCTAAAGCAATTTGTCGAGGGTGATGGGGAAGTCCCGCACCCGCTTGCCAGTGGCATGGTAGATCGCATTGGCCACCGCCGCGGCCACCCCGACGATACCGATCTCACCGACGCCCTTGGACCCGAGGGCATTGACTATATCGTCCTGTTCCTCGACGAAAATCACCTCGATGTCACCGATGTCGGCACTGACCGGCACGTGATACTCGGCCAGGTTGTGGTTCATGTGGCGACCGAGGGCGTGGTCGGTCAGGGTCTCTTCGTGCAGGGCCATGCCGACGCCCCACACCACGCCACCGAGAATCTGGCTGCGGGCGGTTTTCGGGTTGACGACCCGGCCGGCGGCGATGGCACTGACCACTCGATTTACCTTCACCGTCCCCAAATCCTCGTCCACCCACACTTCGACAAACACCGCCGAGTGTGTAGCCGTGGCGTAGGCCTGGCGCTTTGCATCCGGCTCGGCGGTGACCTGGGCCTGCAACGGAGTCTCGCCACTTTTCTGCGCCAACTCCGCGAGGGCGACACTGGCTTCGCCCAACCGCAGTTGGCCATCGACAAATGTCACCTGCTCGAGGGTCGCACCGCTGAAGGCCGGACACGCCTGGCGGGCCACGGCCAGGAGTTTTTCCTTCAGCGCTTCACAGGCCTGCTGCACGGCGGTGCCCACCGACGAGACGGTGAACGAACCGCCCTGCAGCGGCGCCGTGGGCAGCGACGAATCACCCAGGACAAACCTGACGTTCTCAAGGGAAATCCCTGACGCCTCGGCGGCGATCTGGGTCATGACCGTGTAGGTGCCGGTGCCGATATCGGTGGTGGCGCTGCTGACGGTCAGCTTGCCATCCGTATCCAGCGAGGCCCGGGCACTGGCCTTCTGCTGCATGGCCTCCCACACACCACCGGCCATGCCCCAACCCACCAGTTGCCGGCCTTCGCGCATGCTGCGCGGTTCCGGGTTGCGTTTGTCCCAGCCGAAACGACGGGCGCCTTGGGCATAACACTCACGCAGTTCCTTGCTGGAATAGGGCTTGCCTTCGTTCTCGTTGCGTTCGGCGTAGTTGATCAACCGCAGTTGCACCGGATCGATCGCCAAGGCACAGGCCAGTTCATCCATGGCGCATTCCAGGCCGATCAGCCCGAGGGCCGCGCCGGGCGCACGCATGTCCAGGGGCGTGTAGACGTCCAGCGGCACCAACTTATAGGTCAATGTCACGTTATCGCAGTGATAGAGCATGCCGCTCCACTCCACCACGTGCTCGGTGAAGTCTTCGAAACGCGAGGTCTGGCCGACGGCGGTGTGCGCCACGGCCAGCAAGCGGCCGTTGGCCGCCGCCCCCAGCTGCACGCGCTGGAACGTGCGTGGCCGATAGCCAAAGGTGAACATCTGCTGGCGCGTCAGGCTGACCCGCACCGAACGCTTGAGGGCGAGTGCCGCCATCACCGCCAACGGCAATTGATATTGCGGGCGCAGTCCGGAACCGAAGGCGCCGCCGACAAATGCGGCAAACACGCGCACCTGCTCTTTCTCAAGGCCGAAGACCTTTTGCACATAGGCTTGGCAATTTTGCGTGCCTTGGGTCTTGTCGTGGATGTGCAGGCTGCCGTCAGGCTGATACAGCACGGTGGAGGCGTGTGGCTCCATCGGGTTGTGGTGTTCGACCGGCGTGCTGTAGGACACATCCACGCTGAGCGCGGAACTGGCGTACTCGCCCTGAAAATTCCCACGAGGCTTGGGCAATTCAGCGGGTGCCGGATGGGCCTCGTTTTGCAGGATTTTCAGATCGGTCTGGTGATCTTCGGCCGCGTATTCGATCTCAACCAGCGAGCCGGCATACCGGGCCAGCTCAAGATTTTCCGCTACCACCAAGGCCAATGGTTGACCGCTGTAGAGCACTTGGTCGTTGTACAACGGCCGGAACGGCGAGCCGTCCGCGGCATCGGCATCCTGGTAGGGCTCGTCGTAGCTGGCGATTCTGGGCCGGTTGGTGTGGTCGATGACCGCGACTACGCCGGGCAGTGCCAGGGCTCGGGACGCATCGATGCGCAGCACCCGGCCTCGGGCGAGCGTACCGGACACGACGCTGCCGTAGAGCAGGCCGGCCTCTGGGTATTCGCCAGCGTAACGCGCCTGGCCCGTCACCTTGAGCAGGCCATCGACCCGGTCGAGTGGCTGCCCTATGGATTTGCTCGAAGCGTTCATCAGACGTGTCCTCCCTGCGGTGCGCTACCCAACGCGGCATTGCTCAAGGCGCGGACAATCGCCCGCCGCGCCAACCTGACCTTGAAGCCGTTGTGTTCCAGCGGCTCGGCGTGTTGCAGCAGCGCATCGGCGGCGGCGGTGAACGTTTCGCGGCTGACAGTCTGCCCGCTCAGCCAGCTCTCCACCGCCCGGTCGCGCCAAGGCTTGTGCGCCACGCCCCCCAGGGTCAGGCGCGCCTGACGAATCACCGGCCCGTCCAGTTCCAGCGCCGCGGCCACCGAGACCAGGGCAAAGGCGTAGGAGGCGCGGTCACGGATCTTCAGGTAGTGGCTATGGTCGGCAAAACCGGCGGCTGGTAATTCTATGGCGGTAATCAACTCATCGTCGGCCAGTTGATTATCCCGTTCCGGGGCATCGCCGGGCAGGCGATGGAAGTCGGCGAACTCGATGGTCCGCGCCCCGCCCCGTCCCAAGACATGGACCACCGCTTCCAAGGCGGCCAAGGCCACGCACATGTCGGAGGGATGGGTGGCGACACATTGATCGCTGGCACCGAAAATCGCGTGGATGCGGTTCAAACCGTTCCGGGCCGGGCACCCGCTGCCGGGCCGGCGCTTGTTGCACGGCACGCTCGCGTCATAAAAGTAATAGCAGCGGGTCCGTTGCAGCAGGTTGCCGCCGGTGCTGGCCATGTTGCGCAACTGCGGCGAGGCCCCCGCCAAGATTGCCTGGGCCAGCAGTGGATAGCGGCGTTCGATCCAGGGGTGCCAGGCCAAGTCGGCATTGCTCACCAAGGCCCCGATCATCACTCCGCCGGACGGGGTTTCACTGAGGTCCGCCAGGGGCAAACCGGTGATGTCGATCAAGTGTTCAGGGCGGGTGAGGTTCTCTTTCATCAGGTCCAGCAGGTTGGTGCCGCCAGCGATGAAGCGGGACACCGGGCTCGACAGATCGACGGCCGCCTGCACCGTGTCCGGCTTGCTGTATTGGAAAGGGTTCACTGGTCACCTCCCTGCGCCTGGGATGGGCGGCACAGTGGCAACGCTTGTTCGATGGCATCGCGAATGTTGTTGTAGGCACCGCACCGGCAAAGGTTGCCGCTCATCAGCTCACTGATTTCTGCGCGGGTCTGCGCCCGACCTTCGTTGGCCAGTCCCACCGCTGAACAGATCTGCCCCGGCGTGCAGTAACCACACTGGAACGCGTCATGGGTGATGAACGCCTGTTGCATGGGATGCAATGCCTCATCGCCAGCCAAGCCTTCGATGGTGGTCAGTTCGGCACCGTCGCACATCACCGCCAGGGTCAGGCAGGCATTGATCCGCTTGCCATCGCGCAGCACGGTGCAGGCACCACACTGGCCGTGGTCGCAGCCTTTCTTGCTGCCCACCAGGTCCAGATGCTCACGCAGCAGGTCCAGCAAGGTGGTCCAGGCCAGCACTTGCAACTCTCGCACCTGGCCATTGAGGGTCAGACGGATCGGATGACGGACGAAGGACGCCGACGTCGCTTCGGACAGGGTCGCGCTCATGGAACACCTCACGGTTGGTCGTACTCGCGGCGTTTTGGGAAACCGCCGTCATAAGGGGTACGACTTCAGGGTGGGGTGAAGCGTTCAAGGCAATTGCGATGCTGCAGGCAACGCAAGCAACATGAATCTAGCGGGCCTGTGCGGTATATATGTACCGCACCGAGTGTAATGTATCGCCTTACACTCTGTTCCATGATTAAATCCTTCCAGCACAAAGGCCTCAGGCTCTTTTATGAGACGGGGTCGACCCGTGGTATCCGGGCGGACCACGGAAAACGCCTGGCCCGCATGCTCCAGTTCATGGACAGGGCGCAGGCCGCCAACGACTTGGATATCCCGGGATGGCGATTGCATCCGCTCAAGGGTGAGCTGGATGGGTACTGGTCGCTGGGGGTTTCGGGAAACTGGCGGGTTATTTTTCGTTTCATCGGGTCCGATATCGAACTGGTCGATTATCTGGACTACCACTGATCAGGAGGCTGGAACATGCCCATGCACAATCCGCCACACCCTGGCGAAACCTTGCGGTTGGACGTATTGCCCGAGCTGGGCATCACGGTCACCGAACTGGCACGACACCTGGGCTTCGCCCGGCCTCATCTCTCCCGGGTATTGCATGGCCATGCGCCCATCAGCCCCGATCTGGCGGTGCGCCTGGAACGTGCCGGGATCGGCAAGGCCAGGGTGTGGTTGGGCGTCCAGGCCGACTATGACTTGTGGCAAGCCGAGCGCCGTGAGCAACCCGCGATCGAACCTTTCCCCCAACACGCTTGACTTCCGTCAGGCCAGCAACTCCGCCGCCACCACGCTCCTCACGCCCTTGCCACTGAGTTGTTCCACCAGCATCAAGGCAAACGCCAGGGCGGCGGCCGAGCCTTGGGCGGTGATGCAGTTGCCATCCACCACCACGGGTTGATCCACGAAGCTGCAACCGGACAATTGCTGGCTTACCGCTGGCAGGCAGGTCATGCGCCGCTGGCGCAGGACGCCGAAGGCCTGTAGCGCCAGGGCCGGGGCTTCGGCGATGGTGGCAAAGAAACGCCCGGCGGCGGCCTGGTCCTTGATCAGTTGTTGCAGCGGCTGATGGGCCGCCAAGTGCTGAGCGCCGATGATGCCACCCGGCAGGACGACCAGGTCGAAATCCTGCACGAGCATGTCCACCAGCATGCCATCGGCCGTCAGGCGCGTGCCGCGGGCGCAGGTGAGCATGCGCCGTCCTTCGATGCTCGCCACCACGGTTTCGATCTGCGCGCGCCTCAGCACATCGATCAAGGTGACCGTCTGCAAGTCGTCGACGCCCTCGGCGACGGCGATCAGGGCTCGGGGGATCTTGGTTCCAGGAATCATGGGCGCTCTCTCCACTGGGTGATGCCTGTAGTGTAGGAGCTGCCGAAGGCTGCGATCTTTTTACAGGCGTTTGAGACTCAAGCGTCTGGGGAAAGATCGCAGCCTCGCTGCGCTCGGCAGCTCCTACACAGCGTTTATGCAGTTCCCACGCGGGAGCCGGGCTATTTGATGTACAACTGGGTCGACATCCGGTTGCCCGGTGCGTTGATCGACTGGTTGCTAAAGCTGAAGGTGCCCTCTTGCTTGCCCTTCAGGTCGAAGATGTAGATATAGCCGACGACTTTGGTCCGCACCGAGCAGTCGTTGAGATTGCCATTGCTGTAGGCACATACCGGCGAGCGGGTGCCGTCGACTTCAAAGCCGTCCAGGGTGACATGGGGCTGATGACCATAGCCGATCTCCAGCACGTAGACCTTGATCGTCGGGCCGTGGTCGCAACGGGTTTCCGCTTGCCCTGGGGCGATGTCCTCGAAACCACAGGTCGGCGACTCGACCTTGAGCACCTTGACCTCACTCAAGGGCGGTGCCGACGCGGCATTGACCGCCTGGCCAGGCAACCACAGGCCCAGCACGCAGCCCACGACCGCCAGCAGCTTTTTATTCATGTGAAGCATAGAGACCTCCCGGAACCGCGAGCAGTATGGCCCACTTGGCGCGTTGGCAAAACATCGACGACGATCGCAGCCACAACGCTACGCTGCTGGTATGATGCGCGGCTTTTTCCGACCCGCAGAAAATTCCCGGGCGCCACTGGCGACCTGTGCTTTGCTGTTGAGGTCGATACATTCACGGCGCCGGGCGCGCCACGGGGAGCAGACATGCTGGAAAGGCTGTTTCAACTCAAGGCACATAACACCAACGTGCGGACCGAGATCCTGGCGGGCGTCACGACCTTCCTGGCCATGGCCTACATCCTGTTCGTCAACCCGAGCATCCTCGGCGAAACCGGCATGGACAAGGGCGCGTTGTTCGTCGCCACCTGCCTCGCGGCTGCCATTGGCTCCACGGTCATGGGCCTGATCGCCAACTACCCGATCGCCCTCGCGCCAGGCATGGGCCTGAACGCCTTCTTCACCTACACCGTGGTCCTGCACATGGGCCACACCTGGCAAGTGGCGTTGGGCGCGGTGTTCATCTCCGCCGTACTGTTCTTCCTGCTGTCGATCTTCCGCATCCGCGAGTGGATCATCAACAGCATCCCGCTGCCACTGCGCTCGGCCATTGCCGCCGGTATCGGCCTGTTCCTGGCGCTGATCGCCCTGAACAATGCCGGCATCGTGGTGAAAAACCCGGCGACCATGGTCGGCCTCGGCGACTTGAAGCAACCGGCGCCGATCCTCGCGACCCTCGGTTTTGTCCTGATCGTCGCCCTCGAAGCCTTGAAAGTACGCGGCGCGGTGCTCATTGGCATCCTGGCGGTGACTGTCGTCTCGATCCTGATGGGCTTCACCCCGTTCAACGGCGTCATCTCCGCGCCGCCATCCCTGGCCCCGACCTTCCTGCAACTGGACATCAAGGGCGCCCTGGACATCGGCCTGGTGAGCGTGATCTTCGCCTTTCTGTTCGTCGACCTGTTCGACAACTCCGGCACCCTGATCGGCGTCGCCAAGCGCGCCGGCCTGATGGGCAAGGACGGCCACATGCCGAAGATGGGCCGTGCGCTGATCGCCGACAGCACCGCAGCCATGGCCGGTTCGCTGCTGGGCACCTCCACCACCACCAGCTACATCGAATCGGCGGCGGGGGTCAGCGCCGGCGGCCGCACCGGTTTGACCGCCATCGTGGTGGCGGTCCTGTTCCTGCTGGCGCTGTTCTTCTCGCCACTGGCCGCCAGCGTCCCGGCCTTCGCCACCGCGCCGGCCCTGTTGTTCGTCGCCGTGCTGATGACCTCGGGCCTGGCGGAAATCGACTGGGATGACATCACCGTCGCCGCCCCCGTGGTGGTGACCGCCCTGGCAATGCCATTCACGTATTCCATCGCCAACGGCATCGCTTTCGGTTTCATCGCCTGGACCGCCATCAAACTGGTGTCTGGCCGTGGCCGTGAGCTGAACCCGGCGCTGGTCATTCTGTCGATCCTGTTCGTGATCAAGTTGGGTTGGTTCAACGCATGACTTTTGATTCCCAGGCCTACGCCGCCCAGTTACAGGACAAGGTCACCCGCTTGCGTGACCTGTTGGCGCCGTTCGATGCACCGGAACCTGCGGTGTTCGATTCGCCCCTGAAAAACTTTCGCCTACGGGCTGAATTCCGCCTCTGGCGCGAGGCCGGCGAACGGCACTACGCGATGTTTTCCCAGGACGACAAGCGCACGCCGATCCTCATCGAGGAATTCCCCATTGCCAGCCTGCGCATCAACCAGTTGATGCCGCAACTCAAGGCGGCCTGGCAGGCCAGCGCGCCCCTGAGCCATAAGCTGTTCCAGGTGGAATTCCTGACCACCCTCGCGGGCGACGCGATGATCACCCTGTGTTATCACCGCCCGCTGGACGAGCACTGGCACGCTGCCGCGTCGAAACTGGCGGCCGACCTGGGCGTCAGCATCATTGGCCGCTCCAAGGGCAAACGCGAAGTGATCGGCCACGATTACGTGGTGGAGAAACTCGAAGTGGGCGGCCGCACCTTCAGCTATCGCCAGCCCGAAGGCGCTTTCACTCAGCCCAACGGCACGGTGAATCAGAAGATGCTCAACTGGGCTTATGAAGCGCTGGGCGAGCGCAGCGACGATCTGCTGGAGTTGTACTGCGGCAACGGCAACTTCACCCTGCCGTTGGCCACCCGTGTGCGTAAAGTGTTGGCCACCGAAATCAGCAAGACGTCGGTGAACGCCGCGCTGAGCAACCTCAGCGAAAACGCTGTGGATAACGTCACCCTGGTGCGCCTGTCTGCCGAGGAACTGACCGAAGCCTTGAACGAAGTCCGACCGTTCCGTCGCCTGCAGGGCATCGACCTGAAAAGCTACGCGTTCGGCAGCGTCTTCGTCGACCCGCCGCGTGCGGGCATGGACCCGGATACCTGCGAGTTGACTCGGCGTTTCGACAACATCCTCTACATCTCCTGCAACCCTGACACCCTCGCCGCGAACATCGCGCAACTGAACGACACCCACCGCATCACGCGTTGCGCGTTGTTCGATCAATTTCCTTGGACCCATCACATGGAGTCTGGGGTGTTGTTGACTCGGCGCTGAACGCTGGGCCGAGCTCCCCTCTGGGCTGGAATGGGCAAGGCTTTGTGGGAGCAAGGCTTTGTGGGAGCAAGGCTTTGTGGGAGCAAGGCTTTGTGGGAGCAAGGCTTTGTGGGAGCAAGGCTTTGTGGGAGCAAGGCTTGCCCGCGATACAGGCGACTCAATTTCTGAAAGACCGCGTTGCCTGTATCGCGGGCAAGCCTTGCTCCCACAGATAAATCCCCTCGCCACAATGGCTCTCCCTCCCCTTTCGGCCGGCAATGTTCGATCATCGAACACTTATTGCCCAACGACCGCTGCTTTATTTGACCAAATTAACCATCTAGTACAATTTATCTCCACCGGCTGAAACCCCGCCGACACCAACAATAAAAATGTGGAGAAACTGCGATGCCTCCGATCGTTCTGGTGCTCAACGGCCCGAACCTGAACCTGCTCGGCACCCGCGAGCCGGCCACCTACGGCCATGAAACCCTGGCCGACATCTCGGCACTGTGCGGGCGCGCCGCCGACGAATTCGGCCTGGCAGTAGAGTTTCGCCAAACCAACCAGGAAAGCGAATTGCTGGACTGGATTCACGGCGCTCGGGGCCGGTGCGCCGGGATCGTCATCAACCCGGCCGCCTGGACCCACACCTCCGTGGCGATCCGCGACGCCCTGGTGGCCAGCGAAGTGCCGGTCATCGAAGTCCACCTGTCCAACGTCCACGCCCGGGAAACCTTTCGTCACCACTCCTTTGTCTCATCCGTCGCCATTGGCGTGATGTGCGGGTTTGGCAGCCATGGTTATCGCCTGGCCCTGGAACATTTCAGTCAGCGGTTGAAGGGTTGATGCGCATGTCGAATATCACTGTGCTGGCCGGCCTGATCGGCGCGGGCATCCAGGCGTCCCGCACGCCCGCGCTGCATGAGCAGGAAGGCGATGCCCAAGGCATGCGTTATCTCTATCGGCTGATCGACCTCGACGCATTGAAGCTCGACAGCGGTGCCCTCGCCGATTTACTGGTGGCCGCCGAACGCATGGACTTCACGGGCCTGAACATCACCTTCCCCTGCAAACAGGCGATCATCCCGCTGCTGGACGAGCTGTCGCCCGAGGCCCGTGGCATCGGCGCGGTCAATACGGTGGTGCTCAAGGACGGCAAGCGCATCGGCCACAACACCGACTGCCTGGGGTTCGCCGAAGGTTTTCGCCGTGGCCTGGGGGACGTAACGCGCAAGCGCGTGGTCCAGATGGGTGCCGGTGGTGCCGGCGCGGCGGTGGCCCACGCGCTGTTGCTGGAGGGCGTGGAAACCTTGAGCATTTTTGACGTTGAAGTCAGCCGTGCCGAGGCCTTAGCTAACAATTTGAATCAACACTTCGGCACCGGCCGTGCACGCGCCGGGCATGACCTGCCAACGGCCATGGCCGAGGCCGACGGTCTGGTGAACACCACGCCCATGGGCATGGCGAAACTGCCGGGCATGCCGGTGCCGGTCGAGTTGTTGCACGGCGCTTTGTGGGTCGCGGAAATCGTCTACTTCCCGCTGGAAACCGAACTGCTGCGCAACGCCCGCGCCATCGGCTGCCGCACGCTGGATGGCGGCAACATGGCGGTGTTCCAGGCGGTGAAGGCGTTTGAACTGTTCAGTGGCGTGGCGCCGGATGCGCAGCGGATGCTGGCGCATTTCCAGAGCATGAACAATTAAAGCCGATTGAAACCCCCTTGTGGGAGCGAGCCTGCTCGCGAATGCGGTGTGTCAGTCACTAATCCGCCCACTGATACACCGCATTCGCGAGCAGGCTCGCTCCCACAGGGTATGCATTAGATTCGGTGTCAGGCTTGCAGGTACCGCAACACCGACTCACAGACCATCTCACGATGCCGCTGCTTCACCGCATCGTCCGACAGGTCGATCTGAAAGATCTCACCGAACGTCTGGCGGTTGGACACCCGGTAGAAACAGAACGAGCTGATCAGCAGGTGCACATCCAGCGGCTCGAGGCCGGCACGGAACACGCCCTCTTCGGCGCCGCGCCGCAGGATCACCCCCAGGGAATCGAGGATGGTATTGGTCATCGCCTTGATCGCGCCTGACTGCTTCACGTATTCGGCGTTGTGAATGTTCTCGATGCAGACGATGCGCACGAAATCCACATTGCGGTCGTGGTGGTCGAAGGTGAATTCCACCAGGCGCCGGATCGCGTCCACCGGGGCCAGTTCCGCCAGGTGCAGGCGGCTCTCGGTGGTGCGGATATCACCGTAGAGTTTTTCCAGCACCTCGACGTACAACTGCTCCTTGCTGCCGAAGTAGTAATAGATCATGCGCTTGGAGGTGTGGATGCGCTCGGCGATGGCGTCGACCCGGGCACCGGCCAGGCCTTGCTGGACGAATTCGACGATGGCTTCCTGAAGAATGTTTTCCCGGGTCTTCTCCGGGTTGTTCTTGCGACTCTTGCGCGGCGGGGCGACAGGTTCGTCGAGCGCTGCGGAAAGCTCTGGATTCATAGTCATTGCGGGCTCACGGCCATCACTGCACAGGCTGGCGATTATGGGCCGCACCGTGCACTGAAGGAAGCCACGACACCGCCCATTACCGCCACGTTTACGATTTCCCTACAACTTGGCGTGCCGCAAGCCACCGCTGCGGGACTTGGCCATGGCCGCCAGGCGCACCGCGACGTTGGCGGCGCCATAACCGGCGTAACCGTTCTTGCGCTGGATGATCTCAAAGAAAAACCGCCCCTCGAACGGCTCGGTGTAGACGTGGAACAGCTCGCCACCCTGGGCGTCACGGTCGTACAACACGTTGAAGTAAGCCAGTTCGCTGAGGAACTCGTCATCGAAATCGAAACGCGCCGCCAGGTCGTCGTAGTAGTTGAGCGGGATGTCGAGCAACGGTACGCCCGCCTCCTTGGCCCGACTGACCTGGGCAAAAATGTCGTCGCAGTCGAAGGCGATGTGATGCACGCCGGAGCCGCGATAACTCGACAGCGCATGTGAGATCGCGGTGTTGCGGTTCTCGGAAATGTTCAGCGGCAAGCGGATCGAACTGCAGCGGCTGCGCAGCGCACGGCTTTTTACCAGGCCATAGGGGTCGGGCAAGACCACTTCGTCGTCGGCCTCGAAATCCAGCAGGCTCTTGTAGAACAGCACCCAACTGTCCAGGCTGTCGGCCGGCAGCGCCATCGCCATGTGGTCGATGCGCTTGAGCCCGGCCCCGATGACCGCACCCGGTTGCAGGTTGAAATCGGTGCCATAGACGTCGGCCTCCCGGTCCACCAGGTAGATCAGGCTGCCGTCCGGTGCACGCACCGCCGCCAGCTCCAGCTCATTGGGCCCCACCAGTCCGCGATAGGGCTGCCCCTTGTAGGCAACCGCTCGCTCCAGGGCACTGGCGCTGTTTTTCACGCGCACGGCGGTGGCGCACAACGACGGCCCGTGGGCTTCGAAAAAACTGTGGGCGAAGGAATACGGTTCACTGTTGAGGATCAGGTTGATATCGCCCTGGCGCAGCAGGCTGACATTCTTCGAGCGATGCTGGCCGGCCTTGACGAACCCCAACCGTTCCAACCAGTGGGAGAGCTTGGCGCCGAGGTTATCGTCCACGGCAAACTCGAGGAATTCGATGCCGTCGTATTCGCTGGCCGGTGGTGTGGCGAACAGGATGTCGGCATTGCCAGCGGCGCTCGCTTCTTCGGCCAGGCGCTGGCGGGTCTTTTCTTCCAGGTACAGCAGCGAACGCAGGCCGTCGGCGGCATTGGCCCGTGGCGGCGCGGCACGAAAACCGTCGTTGAAGATCTCCAGCGACAGCGGCCCGGTATAACCACTCTTGATGATCGGCGCCAGGAAACCCGGCAAGTCGAATTCGCCCTGGCCCGGGAAACAACGGAAATGCCGGCTCCACTCCAGGACGTCCATGGCCAGGATCGGTGCGTCGGCCATTTGCACAAAAAAGATCTTATCGCCCGGGATCTCGGCGATGGCGCTCGGGTCGCCCTTGAGGGACAAGGTATGGAAGCTGTCGAGCAACACGCCGAGACTGGGGTGATCGGCCTGGCGCACTATGGTCCAGACCTGTTGATAAGTATTGACGTGGCGGCCCCAGGCCAGCGCTTCGTAACCAATGCGCAAGCCGCGGGCACCGGCCCGTTCGGCCAGCAGGCGCAGGTCATCGATCAGGATCTGTTCATCGCCGACGCTGTCGGCCGAGGCGTTGCTGCACACCAACACCAGGTCGGTGCCCAGCTCTTGCATCAAGTCGAACTTGCGCTCGGCCCGCTCCAGGTTGCGCGACAGACGGTCGCGGCGGCAGCCTTCGAAATCGCGAAACGGTTGGAACAAGGTGATGGCGATGCCCAGGTCGGCGCACATCTGCCTGATTTCCCGAGGGCTGCCATCGTAATAGAGAAGATCGTTCTCGAAAATTTCCACCCCATCAAAACCGGCGGCGGCGATGGCTTCGAGTTTCTCCGGCAAAGTACCGCTCAAGGACACGGTGGCAATGGAACGCTGCATGACTTCGGCTCCCGGGACAGGCATCGGCTACAAAAGGTGCGCCGCTTTTTAAAGAGTCAGCCGATTATTGAGCTGCCGGTTTCTTTCAGCAATTTAATATGTACTAGTCGGTTAGTTTTTTGGGCGATTATCGAACACAATGCCCATCGCTGAATTGACGATTTTTTGCTCAATGCGCACCATCGCTCCCCACTGACGCCGGCCCTGATCGCCGAGCTCAATGGACAGACCCAGACCAACCATAAGAATTTCAAAAACGGGTACACGCTATGATTCCCTCCCAAAGTTCCCGCCTGGCCCCTGGCCTGGGTGCCTCCACCGGCAGCGTCGGTGACAAGATCCGCGGCGCCATGGCCGTGGGCAAGACCCGTTGGGGCATGCTCGCCCTGGTGTTTTTCGCCACCACCCTGAACTACATCGACCGCGCCGCCCTGGGCGTCATGCAGCCGATCCTGGCCAAGGAAATGAGCTGGACGGCGATGGATTACGCCAACATCAACTTCTGGTTCCAGGTCGGCTATGCCATCGGCTTCGTGTTGCAGGGGCGGCTGATCGACCGGATCGGCGTCAAGCGTGTGTTCTTCTGCGCCGTGCTGCTCTGGAGCCTGGCGACCGGCGCCCATGGCCTGGCCACTTCAGCAGTGGGCTTCATGGTCTGCCGTTTCATTCTCGGCCTCACCGAAGCCGCCAACTACCCGGCCTGCGTGAAGACCACCCGGCTGTGGTTTCCGGCGGGCGAACGGGCCGTCGCCACGGGTATTTTCAACGCTGGGACCAACGTCGGTGCGATGTTCACGCCGATGCTGCTGCCATTGGTCCTGCATGTATGGGGCTGGCAGGCCGCGTTCCTGTGCATGGCCGCGCTGGGCGGGATCTGGCTGCTGTTCTGGGGCCTGAAATACTTCAACCCCGAAGACCACCCTACCGTCAAACAGTCGGAACTGGACTATATCCAGGCCCAGGACGAACCGGACCCGGTCCGCGTACCGTTCTCACGCATCCTGCGCATGCGCGGCACCTGGGCGTTCGCCCTGGCCTACTCGATCACCGCACCGGTGTTCTGGTTCTACCTCTATTGGTTGCCGCCGTTCCTGAACCAGCAATACAACCTGGGCATCAACGTGACCCAGATGGGCATCCCGCTGATCATCATCTACCTCACCGCCGACTTCGGCAGCGTGGGCGGCGGGATCCTGTCCTCGTTCCTGATCGGTCGCGGCCTCGATCCGATCAAGGCGCGCCTGGTGTCCATGCTGCTGTTCGCCTGCTGCATCATCGGCGTGATCATGGCCGCGGGATCCAGCAGCCTGTGGATGGCAGTGTTCGCCATTTCCCTGGCCATCGGCGCGCACCAGGCCTGGACCGCCAACATCTGGAGCCTGGTGATGGACTACACGCCCAAGCACATGATGAGTACGGTGTTCGGCTTCGGCGGCATGTGCGCGGCCATCGGCGGGATGTTCATGACCCAACTGGTGGGCCACATCCTCACGATCACCAACAACAACTACACGGTGCTGTTCACCCTGATCCCGGCGATGTACTTCATTGCCCTGACCTGGTTGTACTTCATGGCGCCGCGCAAGGTGCCTACGCTGGAGAACTGATACTGGGGTCAGCTCCGGGCAATCAAGCCGAGCACATTTGTGGCGAGGGGATTTATCCCCGCTGGGCTGCGAAGCAGCCCCAAAACCAGAGGAATGCGGTGAGCCAGATACACCGCAATCTCAGTTCTTGGGGCTGCTGCGCAGCCCAGCGGGGATAAATCCCCTCGCCACAGGTGTTAACCATGTCCCCTGTCCAAACAGGAATCTATGGAACGGTTACTTACGCCGCTGTTGCCACGCCGCCGCCAACCCACTCAAGCAGATCAAGGCGATGCCCACTACAGTGGTCAGCGTCGGCGTGTGGTTGAACAGCAACCAACCCAGCAGGCCAGCAAACACGATCTGGCAATACCCGAACGGCGCGAGCAGCGCCGGGGCGGCAAAACGGAAGGCCTGGGTCAGCATCAGGTGCGCCGTCATCCCGCAGCCCCCCAGCGCCAACATCATCGCCCCGTGCATCAGGCTCGGTACTTGCCAGAAGAACGGCACCAGCGCGCTCATCACCAACGTGTTGCACAGGCCGGCGAAGAAATTGCTGGTGGTCGGGCTGTCGATCTCGCTGAGCTTGCGCGTGAGCAGTTGGTAGAAGCAGAAAAACAGTGCCGAACAGAACGGCAACAACACCGCCGGGGTGAACAGATCGCCGCCGGGATGGACGATGATCAACACCCCGATAAAACCGAAGATCACCGCGATCCATTGACCGCGCGTCACGTGTTCACCCAGCAATGGCACCGACAGCGCGGTCACCAGCACGGGCGCGAGGAAGTTGACCGCCGTCGCCTCTGCCAGCGGTATGAACATCAACGCAGTGGTGAAAAACAGACTGGTGCCCAGCAGGCACAACGCCCGGGCCAGCTGCCACAACGGCCGCTTGGTACGCAGCACCCGCAGCCCCGAGCGCGGCAGGAAAATCCCCGCCATCAACAACGTATGCACCACATAACGGGCCCAGACCACCATGATGATCGGATAAAAACCGGACAGGTATTTAGACAACGCGTCATGACTGGAGAACAGGAACGTTGCAACCAGAATAAGCACGATGCCCTTGAAAGCCTGATTGACGCCGGAGAGCGGTGTGCTGACGGTCATGAGGGGAACCTGCGTTGCTTGATGTAAAGGCCGTGACACACGATGCAGATGTTGGGCCAGCGAGCATGCCGATAAGTTCTGAATTCGCAGTGTAATGAAAATTCCGGCGCCAGGCAGGATCGGCTCACTGCTGAACCAAAACCGATGTTCGTTGCCTGACAGCTCAAGCGCAGCGCGCACCTTGGGCGCCTAAAAGCTAGACTCACCGCCACAGCAGTCATTTCTCGCAGCGTCATTCAGAGGATCTCCCACATGTTATGGAAAAAAGGTCGCCGCAGTGACAACGTGGTGGACGCCCGTGGTGATGGTGGGGGCGGTGGCGGAATGCGTTTTGGCGGCGGCAAGGGATTGAGCCTGACGGCCATTCTCCTGATCGTCGGCATCGGCTGGATCACCGGCCAGGACCCGATGCAGATTCTCGGGCAATTGGCCGGGCAGATGGACCAGTCCGCACCCGCCACGTCACAAACCCGTCAGGCGCCACCGGCCAACGATGAACAGGCCGAGTTCGTGCGTTCGATCCTCGGCGACACCGAGGACACCTGGGGCCAAGTCTTCCAGCAGGCCGGACGCCAATATCAGCAACCCAAACTGGTGCTGTTCAGCGGTCGGGTCAATTCGGCCTGCGGCCTGGCCTCCTCGGCGACCGGGCCGTTCTATTGCCCGGCGGACCGGCAGGTCTACCTGGACATGAGTTTCTTCAAGGAAATGTCCCAACGCTTTGCCGCCGCCGGCGACTTCGCCCAGGCCTACGTCATTGCCCACGAAGTCGGCCACCATGTGCAGACGCTGCTCGGCGTGTCGGCGAAAATCCAGGAAGCACGCCAGCAAGGCCGGCAAATGGAAGGCGACGGTGGCTTGTTGGTGCGCCAGGAGTTGCAGGCCGATTGCCTGGCCGGGGTCTGGGCCAACCATGCGCAGAAACGCTTGAACTGGCTGGAGCCGGGCGACATCGAAGAGGCCTTGACCGCCGCCAATGCGATCGGTGACGACCGCTTGCAGCAGCAAGGCCAGGGCCGCGTGGTGCCGGACTCCTTTACCCACGGTACGTCGGCGCAGCGGGTGCGTTGGTTCAAGACCGGCTTCGCCCAGGGCCAGGTCAGCCAGTGCGACACGTTCGCGGCGAAAAGCCTGTAGATGAAGGGGTGGGCGCTGATCGGGCTGGTGCTGTGCTGCGCCGCGGCCCAGGCCGAGGAACACGGCGTCAAGGTGGTCGCCCAAGGGCGCCTGCAATTCAAGGGCGGCGCCATGGCCGTCGCGGTGAGCCCGCCCCCGGCGTCCATCCAGCGCGTGCTGATCATCCTTCATGGTCGGCTGCGCAACGCCGACACCTACCTGCACAGCGCCGAAAAGGCGGCCGAACAGGCCGGGCAACAGGGCACAACGCTGATCATCGCCCCGCAATTTCTCAACGAGCAGGACGTGGCTCGCCATCAATTGCCCAACGAGCTGCTGCGCTGGCAGGGCAACGACTGGATGGCCGGGGGCCTGTCCACAGGGCCCAATCCAGTCAGCTCCTTCCAGGTTCTCGACGACATCGTTGCGCGAGTCAGTGACCGGCAGCAATTTCCCGAAGTGAAGGAGATCGTCATCGCCGGCCATTCCGGCGGCGCCCAGGTCGTGCAGCGCTATGCCCTGCTCGCCCAACGCCAGTACCGGATCGAGCCGCGCTTCGTCATCGCCAACCCGTCGTCCTATGCCTACTTCGATGCTCAACGGCCCATGGCTTTCGACCCGGCCAGTTGCCCTGGCTTCAACCGCTGGAAATATGGCCTGCAGGACTTGCCAGCCTACGCGGCGGGACAAACACCTGCGCAACTGGAAGATAACTACGTCAAACGCGACATCGTCTATTTGCTCGGGCAGCAGGACATCGACCCGGAGCATCCGGCGTTGGACAAGGGTTGTGAAGCACAGACCCAGGGGGCGTATCGGTTACTGCGTGGGCATTTCTTTTTCGACTACCTGACCCGGCGTCATCCTCAGGGGCTGAACCAGCGGCTGATCGAGGTGCCCGGGGTCGGGCACGATGGGGATGGGATGTTCAATTCGCCGGAGGGGCTGAGGGTGTTGTTTGGGCAGTGAGCCTCGTTGCGACTGATAGGGCCTCTTCGCGAGCAGGCTCGCTCCCACAGTAGATCGGGTGTAGACACACATTTTGCGATCAACAGACTTCCCCTTGTGGGAGCGAGCCTGCTCGCGAAGGCGGCGGGTCAGTGATCCCCTATCTCAAGCCGACAACATCCGCCGCAACTCAAAACAATCCCGCGCATGCCAGTCCGTCAGCTCCGGCCATGGATTGTCCGGCAAGTTCACCAATACCGTCCGTGCGCCCGCCGCACGACCGCAATCCAGGTCGAAGCGGTAGTCGCCCACCATCACCATCGTGTCCGGCGCCACGCTCCAGGCCTCGGCCAGTTTCAACAGGCCACCAGGATGCGGCTTGGGCGGTGCCTCGTCGCGGCCCAGCACGTCCTCCACCGCGAAACAGTCCGCCAGGCCAATGGCCTCCAGGGTCACGTGGGCCAGCTCGCGGGCGTTGCGGGTCAGGATGCCCAGGCGAAGACCGCGCCCGGCCAGCTCGCGCACCAATTCGACCGCGCCCGGCGCAGGCTTGGAGCCCAGCGCCAGGTCCCGCTCGTGTTCCAGCAACCAGGCATGCTTGGCCGCGGCCTCCTCAGCGGGCAAACCTGCGAGGTGAGTGAGAATGTCATCTTCGGCCGGAATCGCCAGGGCCACGCGGATCGCCGCAAAATCATGCACGGCGATGGTCAGCGTGCCATCCATGTCGAACACCCAGTGACGAACCTCGGCCAGGCTCATGCCCAGTCCTTGCGGTGGCGAATCAGGCCTTCCTGGGTGACCGAGGCCACCAGTTGCCCAGCGCGATTGAACACGCTGCCACGGGAAAATCCACGGGAATTGCCGGCCCACGGGCTGTCCATGGCGTAGAGCAACCAGTCATCGGCGCGCAGGTCGGCATGGAACCACAAGGCGTGATCGAGGCTGGCGACCTGCATATCCTTCTGCCACACCGATTTGCCGTGGGGCAGCATCGAGGTGGTCAGCAGGCCGAAGTCCGACGCGTAGGCCAGCAGGTACTTGTGCAAGGCCGGGATGTCCGCCAAGGCGCCATCGGCACGGAACCACACGTATTTCACCGGGTCGGCCGGTTGCGGGTTGTACGGGTCTTTTTCGGTGACCGGGCGGACTTCGATCGGCTTGGGGCACAGCAACTTTTCACGCATGTGCTCGGGCAACAGGTGCGCGCGCTGCTGGGTCAGTTCCAGCTCGGACGGCAGGTTCTCCGGGCCGACGACTTGCGGCATGCTGCTCTGGTGCTCAAAGCCTTGTTCGTCGTACTGGAACGACGCACTGCAGGTAAAGATCGGGTTGCCCTTCTGAATCGCCGTCACCCGCCGGGTGCTGAAGCTGCCACCGTCACGCACCCGGTCCACCTGGTAGACCACCGGCAGCGCGGCATCGCCCGGACGCAGGAAGTAACCGTGCATCGAATGCACATGGCGCGCCTCTTCCACGGTCTGGCTGGCGGCCGACAACGACTGGCCCAGTACCTGGCCGCCGAACAGCTGGCGAAACCCCAGGTCCTGGCTGCGACCGCGAAACAGGTTCTCTTCGATCGGTTCCAGGGTCAGCAGGTCGACCAGATCTTCCAACACGTGGCTCATTCAGACTTTCCTCACACAGCGCAAAAACCGCGCAGTCTACGCTGCGGCGGTGGATCGATTGTTGGCCCAGGCCATTCTGGCGGGCATTGTAAACGTCCGTGTCGGCTAACCGTGAAGGGTCTGCAACCATTGCTCACGATTGATGCGATAAAGCACATGGTGACGCAATGGATGATCGACCGCGAGTTTTGGGTGTTCAAAATCGTCGGCAGGATCATGCTGCATGCCGATGGCCTGCATGACTTTCTGCGACGGCAGGTTATCCACAGCGGTAAACGCCACCACTTCATCCAGCCCCAGGCGGTCGAAGGCACAGCGCAGCGCGGTCCACGCCGCTTCGCTGGCATAACCGAGCCCCCAATGCTCGCGCGCCAGGCGCCAGCCGATCTCCACCGCCGGCGTGAAAGGCGCGTCGAACCCGACCACGCCCAGCCCGGTAAAGCCAATAAACGCCCCGGTGTCCTTGCGCTCCAACGCCCACAAACCAAAACCATGCTCGGCAAAATGCCCGCGCACACGGCCGATCAACGCAGCGCTTTCCAGGCGACTCAAGGGTGCCGGAAAATAACGCATCACTTGCGGATCGGCAGACATGGCCGCAAACGCCGGCAAATCATCGTCGCGCCACTGCCGCAATATCAGCCGTGCGCTTTCCAGTTCCAGTATCGGCTCCATCTTCACTCCCCTCCATGCCCCCAGAGTCTACATCGCTGGTAGGATTCGTGGCTCAATCACCACTGAAAACACCATGCCGCTACCGCTGATCTATCACGAAGACTACAGCCCCGAATTCCCGGCGGAACACCGCTTCCCCATGGACAAGTTTCGCCTGTTGCGCGATCACCTGGTGGAGAGCGGACTGACCCGCGATGCGGACCTGTTGCGCCCCTCGCTGTGTCCGCCGGACATTCTCGCCCTGGCCCACGACCGCGCGTATATCGAACGCTATATGGGCGGCGAGTTGTCCCGTGAAGACCAACGGCGACTCGGCCTGCCCTGGAGCGAGGCCCTGGCCCGCCGCACGGTGCGCGCGGTGGGCGGTTCACTCCTGGCCGCCGAACAAGCCCTCGAACATGGCCTGGCCTGTCACTTGGCCGGCGGTACCCACCACGCCCATTACGACCACCCGGCCGGGTTCTGCATTTTCAACGACCTGGCGGTGATCAGCCGCTACTTCCTGGCCAGCGGCCGGGTGTCGCGGGTGCTGATTTTCGATTGCGATGTGCATCAGGGCGACGGCACCGCCCGAATACTCCATGACACCCCGGACGCCGTGACAGTTTCCTTGCACTGCGAAAAGAATTTTCCCGCACGCAAGGCGCAAAGCGACTGGGATATCCCGCTGCCGATGGGCATGGGCGACGCCGCTTACCTGAACGTGGTGGACGATGCGCTCAACTACCTGCTGCCGCTCTATCAACCGGACCTGGTGTTGTATGACGCCGGCGTCGACGTGCACAAGGATGACGCCCTCGGTTACCTCAAGCTGACGGACGAAGGCCTCGCCGCCCGGGACGAAAGCGTCATGCGCCATTGCCTGGGGCGCGACATCCCGGTGGTCGGGGTGATCGGCGGTGGCTACAGCAAGGATCGCCAGGCCCTGGCCCGCCGCCACGGCATCCTGCACCACAGCGCACAAAGGGTCTGGACGTCATCAGGTTGTTACTGAAACCTGGGCTTTACCCACAATGCCTGTGGAGCGGCCTGTGGATAACCTGAGCGAAACGGCTCGCAGCCGGTGTTGCCTATAGCTCGCAGGGGCTTGGTTGTTTTTTGATCACGTATTCAGAAGTCACCGCATTCTAATGTGGGAGCGAGCCTGCTCGCGAAAGGGGTGTGTCAGTCGACATGGATGTTGCTGATCCGCCGCTTTCGCGAGCAGGCTCGCTCCCACAGGGACTTGTGCTGATAGAATGCCTCGCCTATTCCAGCCCCGCAGCTCAGATCATGACCTCGACCGCCAAGCCTTCTATCTCAAACATCGCCATCATCGGCGGCGGCCCCGCCGGCCTGATGGCGGCCGAGGTGTTGAGCCAGGCCGGCCTGAAAGTCGATCTGTACGATGGCATGCCCTCGGTGGGCCGCAAATTCCTCCTGGCCGGCGTGGGCGGCATGAACATCACCCACTCCGAAGCCTTCCCGGCCTTTCTGTCCCGCTACGCCGAACGCGCGCCCAACCTCGCGCCGCTGCTGCGAACGTTCGGGGCGGATGAGTTGTGCACATGGATTCACGGGCTGGGTATCGACACCTTTGTCGGCAGCTCAGGGCGGGTATTTCCCACCGACATGAAAGCCGCCCCGCTGTTGCGCGCCTGGCTCAAGCGCCTGCGCGATGCGGGCGTGGTGATCCACACCCGTCATCGCTGGCTCGGCTGGGACGCCGATGGCAGCTTGCGCATCGCCTCGCCGGAAGGCGAAAAAACCTTGCACCCCAAGGCCACCTTGCTCGCCCTGGGCGGCGGCAGTTGGTCGCGCCTGGGCTCCGACGGCGCCTGGATGCTACCGCTGGAACAACGCGGCGTCGCCCTGACGCCGTTGCAGCCGAGCAATTGCGGGTTCGAGGTCGAGGCCTGGAGCGACCTGATGATCAGCAAATTCGCCGGCACCCCGCTCAAGAACATCGCCATGGGCCTGAACGACGATGTGCCGCGCCTCGGCGAATGCGTGATCACCGTCACCGGCCTCGAAGGTAGCCTGGTCTATGCTTTGTCGGCGCCCATTCGTGACGCCATCAACCAGCACGGCAGCGCGACCGTTCATCTGGACCTATTGCCGGGCCGGCCTGTGGATAAAATCCTCCAAGCCTTGAACAAACCGCGCGGCTCACGCTCGATGGCCAAGCACTTGCACAGCCAGCTGGGGATCGACGGCGTCAAGGCGGCGCTGCTGCGCGAGCTCACGCCGGCCGAGTGTTTCACTGACCCGGCGCGGCTGGCCCAGGCGATCAAGGCCCTGCCGGTCACCCTAGTGAAGCCTCGTCCCCTGGACGAAGCCATCAGCAGCGCCGGTGGCGTGACCTTCGAGGCCCTGGATGAACGCCTGATGCTCAAGCAAATGCCCGGCGTGTTCTGCGCCGGGGAAATGCTCGACTGGGAAGCGCCGACCGGCGGCTACCTGCTCACGGCGTGCTTTGCCAGCGGCCGGGCGGCGGGGTTGGGGATGGTGGAGTTTCTACGAAACAGCGGGAAGTTATAAGCTGCAAGCTGCAAGCTGAAGACCATCGACATACAACTTGCGGCTTGCAGCTTGAAACTTGCAGCTGCCGTCAAGGCTTACGCTTACGCGGCCCAGTATTGAACACCGGCACTTTTCGCACAGGCTTGACCGAAGGTTCCACAGGCGCAGCGTCGCCACTGTCCACCCACTTGCCCAGGTTGCGCTTGCCGCCACCACCGGAGGTTTTCGGTTTCTTCGGCTTTTTCGGCTTCTTGATCACCTGGCCGCTGGCATCGGTGTCCGGTACCCGATGCTCAGGTTCGAAGTCCTGTTCCATCTGGCGCGTCAACGTCTGACGGGTCAGCATCTCGATGGCCGACAGCAGGTTCACTTCGTCAGCGCAGACCAGGGAAATCGCCTGCCCGGTGGCGCCCGCCCGACCGGTACGGCCGATGCGGTGGATGTAATCTTCGGCGACGATCGGCAGGTCGAAGTTCACCACCAACGGCAAATCCTCGATATCCAAGCCACGGGCAGCGACGTCAGTAGCGACCAGAATCTGCACTTCGCTGGCCTTGAAGCGATCAAGCGCCCGCTGGCGGGTGGCCTGGGGCTTGTCACCGTGGATGCCGTCGGCGTTGACGCCCAGGCCTTGGAGCTTTTCCACCAGCGCATCGACGCCGTTGCGGGTCTTGGCGAAGACCAGCACTTGCTTCCACTTGTGCTTGCGCATCAGGTGCACGAACAGTTCCGGCTTGCGCTTCTTGTCCACCGTCACCACCCATTGCTTGACGGTGTTGGCAGCCACGTTGCGCGGGCTCACTTCGATGCTCAGCGGATCGTTGAGCATCTGCCCGGCCAGCAGGCGGATCGCATCGGAAAAGGTCGCCGAGAACAGCAGGGTCTGGCGCTTCTTCGGCAAGGCCTTGTAGATATTCGCCAGCTCCTCGGAGAAACCCAGGTCGAGCATGCGGTCGGCTTCGTCCAGCACCAGGGTCTGCAACTGGTTGAACTTCAGCGCATTCTGGCGGAACAGATCGAGCAAGCGACCCGGCGTGGCAACCAGCAGGTCGACCCCCTTGCGCAACTTCATCATCTGCGGGTTGATGCTGACGCCGCCGTAGACCGCGTAGGTGCTCAGCGGCAGGTTTTGCGCGTACTGACGCACGCTTTCATGGACCTGCTCAGCCAGTTCACGGGTCGGCACCAGGATCAGCGCCCGCACCGAGTTGGCCGCGACCTTCGGCCCTTCGGTGGTCAGCAACTGCAACAGCGGCACCGCGAAGCCGGCGGTCTTGCCGGTACCGGTCTGGGCCGCGGCCATCAGGTCGCGACCGGCGAGCACCGCCGGCATGGCTTGGGCCTGAACCGGGGTCGGGGTCTGGTAGCCGAGCGTCTCGAGGGCGCGCAACAAGGGTTCGATCAGGCCAAGGGTGGCGAAAGTCATGGAAGTACCGTAGGAAAAATCAGCGCAAGGTGTGCAATGCGCGGCAGTTTACCCTAAATCAGGCGGCGGCCGGCGCAGGCTTGGGTTTGCGCCACTGCGGCAAGCTGATCAACACCACCGCACTGATGATCACCAACATCGCCAGGGCCTCCTCGATGCCGATGGTTTCACCGGCGAATACGATGCCCAGCAACACCGCCACGGCCGGGTTGACGTAGGCATAGCTGGTGGCCGCCGCCGGACGCACATGCTTGAGCAGGTACATATAGGCGTTGAAGGCGATGATCGAACCGAAGCCGATCAGATAGAACAAGGCCAACCAGCCTTCCAGCGGTGGCATGTGGTCCAGCCGTTCACCGCTGACGAAGCTGCCGATCAGCAGCACCACGCCGGCCACCAGCATTTCCACGGCGCTGGCCATCGCCCCCGCCGGCAACGGCACGTGTTTGCTCAACACCGAACCAAAGGCCCAGGACGCCGCCGCGAACACCAGCAACGTCGCCCCCAACGGGCTGGACTGCAGGTTGGAACCGAGGTTGAGCATGGCGATGCCGATCAACCCCAGCACAATCCCCGCCCATTCCAGACGGGTATTACGCGCGCCCCAGAAATATCCACAGAGCAAGGTAAACAAAGGCACCGTCGCCACGGCCAACGCTGCCACGCCGGACGCCACGCCCGTGTGCTCGGCGACACTCACCGCGCCATTGCCAAACGTGAGCAGCAACACGCCGATGAGCGCCCCAGCCTTCCATTGCACCCAGGTCGGTGCCGGCGCCCCACGCCAGCGCAGGAAGCCGTACATCAGCGAACCGGCCAGCACAAAACGAATCCCGGCCAGCAGCAACGGCGGCCAATGCTCCACACCGATACGAATCACCAGGTAGGTCGAACCCCAGATGACGTACAACGCAAAGAAGGCAGCGATCAGGGGCAGAGGGAAACGGCGGGTGCCAGGCATGTTCAACTCGAAGTCAGGACAATGAGAGACCGTTATTCTAGAAAGGCGACAGACGGAATTTAAGTTACAAAACCTGTTTATCCAAGCCATACACTTTTCAAAACACGGCGTTCGGCGCTATAAATCGCGCTTTCGAAAGTCACGCCATTTGGAAGCCTACCTGTGGATAAATACGACCGCATGCTGCTCAGCGCCTTGTTGGAAAACGGTCGTGCGTCCTACGCTGAACTGGCCCGCAAAGTGAACCTGTCAGCCCCCGCCGTGGCCGAGCGGGTCAGCAAACTGGAAGCCAGTGGCGTCATCACCGGCTATCAAGCCAAGGTCGACATGGCCAAGATCGGCCTGCCGGTGCAGTGCGTCATCGAACTGCGGATGAACCAGCACGGCAACCAGAAGACCTACGACGAACTGTGCAAGATCCCACAACTGACCGAATGCCACCGGGTCACCGGGGATCCGTGCGTGATCATGCAAGCGGCAGTCGGTTCGATGCCCGAGCTGGAAGAGCTGATCAACCGCATCGCCAAGTTCGGCTTCAGCAAGACCTCGATCGTGCTGTCCAGCGCCATTGAAAAGCGCGTGCCGTTGGGGCAGTTGGAAGGGAATGGCAAATAAGGATCAAACACTGACTAACCTGTGGGAGCGAGCCTGCTCGCGATAGCTTTGGATCAGCCAACATCAATGTCGACTGACACACCGCAATCGCGAGCAGGCTCGCTCCCACAGTTTTTGTTTTGTGGTGTGTTCAGAACCCGCGATGCCGCTTGAGGTGCTCGTTGATCTTCGCCGCCGGCACTTTCTGCAAACTGCACAGCAGGTCATGGGACAACGCCCGCAGCCCGTGCTTCTGCCGCAGTTCCGCAGCCAGGTGCGCGGTGAGGTTGGCGGCCATTTCGGCGTCGGCCATGGCCCGGTGAGCCTGCCCGGTGTGAGGCAGGCCGGCGAACACGTTGAGCGTGCCGAGCTTGTGGTTCGGCGCCGCCGGCATCAAGCGCCGGGCCAGCAACAGTGAACAGGCAAAATTCTGCAAGCGGGTGCGCTTGATGCGTCCCAGCTCGAAATCCCAGAACTTCTGGTCGAACGCCGCGTTGTGGGCCAGCAGTGGCGTGGTGCCGACAAACTCGTTGACCTCGTTCATGACCTTTTCCGCCGACGGTGCGCTGCGCAGCATGGCGTTGCTGATGCCGGTCAGTTGCTCGATAAACGCAGGGACGCGCACACCGGCATTCATCAGGCTCTGGTAGCGGTCGACGATCCGGCCCTGTTCGAGCATCACCACTGCGATTTCAGTGGCCCGGCAGCTGCTGCTCGGGGTGATGCCGGTGGTTTCAAAGTCGATGACTGCGATGCGTTCCAAACCTTTTGAACTCCGTGAAAATTAATTCTTGAGCAACAACGCGCCTTCGATGGGCACATAGCGACTGGCGGCGCGGATCAGCGAGTTGGCGGTCAGCCCCGGCACGCCATAGGCCACGGCTTGCACACCGTGCTTCTGGATGATGCGTTCGAGCAGCATGTCGAAATCGCCATCGCCGGAGGCCAGCACCACTTCGTCGACGTGGTCGGCGGCGTCCATGATGTCCAGCGTGATGCCCACGTCCCAATCGCCCTTGGCCGAGCCGTCGCTGCGCTGGATGTAGGGCTTGAGCTTCACGATGAACCCCAGGTTGCGCAGGATCTGCTGGAACTGCTGCTGCTTGCTGTCACCGCGATCGATCGCATAGGCGTAGGCCTCGACGATCTGCCCCTGCTTGCTCACATCAGCCCACAGCGCGGCGTAGTTGAAATGGCAACCGTAGGCTTGGCGCACGGTGTAGTAGAGGTTCTGGACATCGGCGAACACTGCTATTTTTTTCACCGCGTTTCCTCTTGGATGCACACGCACGCAGACCACCTGGGCCGAAAAGTCGCCCAGTATGCCAGCCAGAGGGATTGTTCCGCGAATAATCGGCCCGAGGCGCCAGGGCGCCCCGGACGAATGGCAGCTCAGACGAAGGAGTCGTCGTCGCCGAAGGAAGATGAGTCGTCACTGTAGTCCGCGTCGCTGAACCCGCCCGGGTCGTTGCCGTAGGCGTCGTTGTCGGCCACGCGTTGGTCATCGCCCCAGCCGTTGTCAGCGGTGTCGCTGACCGGTTGCGCCGGTTCTTCCTTGAGGATCTCGACGATTTCCTGCGGTTGCTGGTTGCTGTGAAACAGGCTGCTGATGCCCTGGGCCAGCATCACGCCACCGGCCACGCCCGCTGCGGTTTTCAGGGCGCCACCGAGGAAGCTGCCCGCCGCCGGGGCCTGCTGCTGCGGTGCGCCATAATTGCCGGTCGGTGCGCCAAAGCCTTGCTGGGGCGGCGCATTGAAAGACGACGGTGCGGGTTCGCGCCAGCCACCACCGCTGGAAGCCGGCGCGCTCGCCGGGCGTGAATCCCGCGGGCTGCCGCCGAAAATACTCGAAAGGAAACCACCGCCACCGCTGGACGCCGGCGCTTGCTTGCGGGCCTGTTGCAGCTCGGCCTGCAATTGCTCGACCTGCTGGGTGAGTTGTTTGTTCTGTTCATCGAGGCGCTTGATTGCGGCCTCCTGCACCAGGATCGCCTGGGCCATGAAATAGCCCGCCGCTGACTGGCTCGCCAGGTGCTCCTTGATCCGCGCCTCGGCTTGGGCATCGCGCGGGGCTGAATCCTTTTCGGCCTGTTGCAGCCGTGAAAACAGTCCATCGATCAGGGTTTGTTCTTCGCTGTTCATGGCGACCTCATTCGATTGCCGGGTAGAAACCATTCCGATCCCGAAGACCGGTGCCCATCAGTAATGGGGCGCGTCGAAAAGCTTTCAATGGTCTTTACCTGATGTTTACGTTTGTTTCTGCGGTCACCTGATGGGTAAAGTGTCGGACCGCTTTTTTTGAACTGCGATACCGACCCATGAATCCGTTAGAAGTACTGCGTGACTCCTTGTATTTTTTCAAGCGCCATCTGGGCCGGATCGCCCAGTTGTGCCTGCCGCTGGTGATACTTGAAGCCGTGCTGCAACAAGGGGTGGACAGCGCCCTGGGGGCCGACGGTTTTTCCGGCTACAGCGTAATCGTTGGGTTATTGGTCTATCCGCTGTACACCGCGGCGCTGATTCTGTTTCTCGATGCCCGCAGCCGTGGTGAAGCGCCACGCACGCGTGACTTGCTTGCCGCCGCCCTGCTCCAATGGCCACGCTTCGCCTTGCTGACCGCGCTCAACACGTTGCTGATCCTGATCGGCATCTCCTTGTATTTCCTGCCTGGGCTGTGGCTGATGGTCGTCCTGGCCTTCGGTGAATACCTGTTGGTGTTGAAAGGCCTGGCGCCACTGGCCGCCATGAAGGAAAGCGCGCGCCTGAGTCGAGGCCATTTCTGGCGAATCCTGCTTTGCATCCTGGCCGTGATGGTCCCGCTGTGGCTGCTCAAGGGGGCCAGCGTCTCGGTGTATCCGCCGCCGCAGAATCCGTTGATCAGCTTGTTGATCGACAGCCTCCACAGTTTCCTGCAATTGTTCACCACCGTGGTGTTGTTCCGAATGTTCATGCTGATTGCAGAAAAACCCAAGCCATGATCCGTCTGCTGCGATACACCTTGCTGGGCCTGCTGTTGATTGTCGGCATCGGCGCCTTTGCAACCTACGGTCTGACCTGGCGCCCCCAGGCCCGGGAAGCACTGCCGGTCAGTTGCACCGCCAACGCCGCACCGCTGGTGCCCGGCCAGGCCTTGAAGGTGATGACCTGGAACGTCCAGTTCCTCGCCGGCAAGCGCTACGTGTTCTGGAACGACCTGGCCCAGGGCGAAGATGAAAGCCCGACCCTGGAAGACATGGCCTTCAGCCTCGACGAAGTGGCACGGGTGATCCGCGACGAACAACCGGACGTCGTGCTGCTTCAGGAGCTCGACAAGGACGCCAAGGCCAGTGATTACCAGGACCAGCTCAAGTTGTTACAGGAACGCTTGGCCGACCTCTATCCGTGCGGCACCAGCGCCTTCGACTGGAAGGCCGACTTCATCCCCAACCCACACATCTTCGGCAGCGTCGGCCGGCAACTGGCGACCCTGAGTCGCTACCGCATCGACCGTGCCGAACGGGTGCAACTGCCGGTGGCCGACGCCAACTTCATCAGCCGTCAGTTCCAGCCAAAAAACGCTTTGTTGGTGAGTTATCTGGCGCTGAGCGACGGCGGCCAACTGGCGGTGCTCAATACCCATCTGGAACGGGCCACCGAGCCGGACGACACCCTGCCCAAGCAAATCGCCGCCGTCACCAAGGCACTGGATAAATTCGAATCCGCGGGCACGCCCTGGCTGATCGGCGGCGACTTCAACCTGCTGCCCCTGGGCCAGTACCGGCGCCTGCCATCCGAGCAACGCACGCCCTACGCCGCCGACAGCCCGCTGCACCTGCTGTGGGACAAATACCCGATGATCCCCACCAACAACGAGGCCAGCGGCATCGACCGCGAACACTGGCTGACCCACTACCCGAACGACCCCGGCCTCAACGGCCCCGACCGTACTGTCGACTACCTGTTCTACAGCCCGCGGATCAAACGAGTCCAGGCCCAGGTAAGGCAGGACGACACCTTGCGCATCTCCGATCACTTGCCGGTGATTGCGCGGTTCCTGTTGCCGGCGATGCCGTGATTTGAGCCCCATCACCGAACAACTGTGGGAGCGGGCTTGCTCGCGAATACGGTGGGTCAGTTACATAAATTATTGACTGACACTCCGCATTCGCGAGCAAGCCCGCTCCCACAAAGGTTTTGTCTCGGCCCCAATTACTTACGCGGCTTGACCCGCGCCGTCGCCTCCGCCACCAGCGGGTCGTCCGGCCAGTAATGCTTGGGGTACCGCCCCTTGAGATCCTTCTTCACCTCGGTGTAGGTGCTGCGCCAGAAGTTCGCCAAATCCTGGGTCACCTGCACCGGCCGCCGCGCTGGCGACAGCAGGTGCAACTTGACCACCTGCCGCCCGCCGGCGATGCGCGGGGTGTCGGCCAGGCCGAAGAGTTCCTGCAGGCGCACTGCCAGGATCGGCGGATGCTCGCTGTAGTCCAAGCGGATCGACGAGCCCGAGGGCACGCTCAGATGGTGCGGCGCCAGCTCATCCAAGCGTTGCGGCAGGGGCCAGGGCAACAGGTTGTGAACGAAGCTCGACACGTCCAGGTTGGCGAAATGGCTGAGGCGCGAGACGCGGCCTAGATAGGGCATCAACCAATGCTCGAGGCTGTCCAGCAAGGCGCTATCGCTGACGTCCGGCCATTCGCTCTCGCCCTTGGCGTCCAGGTCCAGGCGCCGCAGCAGCGCCACCCGCGCCTGCCATTGCCGCAGTTCCGGGGTCCAGGGCAACAGTTCCAGGCCCTTGCGCCGCACCAGATTCACCAAGGCCTGGCTACGGGCTGACTCATCCAGGCCGGTCAGCGGTTCGCGGCTGAGCACCAGTTCGCCGACCTTGCGCTGGCGCTCGGCCCGCAGCACGCCTTCGCGCTCGTCCCAATCCAGTTGGTCCACGGTGCGCACTTGCTCGGCCAGCACCGAATCGAACAGCGTCGGGTCGAAATCCGTCGCCAGGTAGATTCGCTCTTCCCGCTGGCCCTGGCGGCTGCCCAGGTCGGCGATCACCAGCCACGCTTGTTTCATCAGGCTGTCAGCCTCGGCAAACAGCGCCGCACGACCATTGGCCAAACGATATTCCGCGCCGCCAGGCCTTCGCTGCTGGGCGACGCGGTCCGGGTAGGCCAGCGCCAGCAACGCGCCGAGCCAGCGCGGATGATCGGGATTGGCCACGGCTTCTTCGGCCTTGCCCCGCAGGTAGCCGCGATACTGCCGAGCCAATTGCCGGGCCCGTTGCACCCCACCTTGGGCGCCCCGCGCGGCGCGTTCTTCGCCCGACAGCAAGGCCAGGCGACTGTGCAGATCCGCACCAGCGCCACGGAGAATGTCGCGCTCGCCCAACAGTGCGGCGACGTTGCAAGCCATGTCCGCCAGCCCCAGCGCCTGGCCACGTAACAGCAAATGGGCGATACGCGGGTGGGCCGGCAGTTCAGCCATGGCCTGGCCGTGGCGGGTCAGTTGTTCGCCCTCCAGCGCGCCCAGGCGTTGCAGCAGGTCTTGGGCCTGGGCATACGCAGCGGCAGGCGGAATGTCGAGCCAGACCAGTTGCGGCGGCGTCACGCCCCAGCGTCCCAGTTGCAGGGCCAACCCGGCCAGGTCCGCCGACAGAATCTCCGCGCTGCCGTAAGCGGCCAGTTGTTCATGCTGGTCTTCGGACCACAATCGGTAGCACACCCCCGGTTCCAGACGCCCGGCGCGACCGGCCCGCTGGGTGGCGCTGGCCCGGGAAATGCGCTGGGTGTCGAGCCGGGTCATGCCACTGCCCGGATCGAAACGCGGCACCCGGGCCAGTCCGGCGTCGATCACCACGCGTACGCCGTTGATGGTCAGGCTGGTCTCGGCGATGTTGGTGGCCAACACCACTTTGCGCTGGCCGGGGGGTGCCGGGTCGATGGCGGCGCGTTGGGCGGCGAGGTCCAGTTCGCCGTGCAACGGACAGAGCAACACATTGCCGCCCTCACCCAAGGCCTCGGCCAATTGTTGATGGACCCGGCGAATCTCCGCCTGCCCGGGTAAGAACACCAGGACGCTGCCGGTTTCATCGTGCAGGGCGTCGAGCACGGTCTGCACCAGGCGCGGCTCGATGAACTCGCCGGGCTGGAACGGCCGGCCCCAGCGCACCGTCACCGGGAACATACGGCCTTCGCTGCGCAGGATCGGCGCGTTATCCAACAACCCGGCCAGGCGCTCGCCTTCCAGGGTGGCGGACATCAACAGGATCTTCAGCGGCTGGTCGTCGCGAAACAACTCCCGACCGTTGAGGCTCAGGGCCAGGGCCAGGTCGGCGTCGAGGCTGCGTTCATGGAATTCATCGAAAATCAGCAGCCCCACGCCTTCCAGCGCCGGATCGTCCTGCAAGCGGCGGGTGAGGATGCCTTCGGTGACCACTTCGATGCGGGTCTTGGGCCCGACCTTGCTGTCGAGGCGAATCCGGTAGCCGACCGTCTCGCCGACCTTTTCCCCCAGTTCGCTAGCCAGCCGTTCGGCCGCCGCCCGTGCCGCCAGGCGCCGGGGTTCGAGCATCAGGATGGTCTGTCCGGCCAGCCACGGCTCGTTCAGCAAGGCCAGGGGAACACGGGTGGTTTTACCGGCACCGGGCGGCGCTTCGAGCACGGCTTCGTGGCGCGAGGCCAAGGCTTGGCGCAGGGCGGGTAAAACTTCATCAATCGGCAAAGAAATCATGCTGGCTCCAAAACAGAGGGCCGAGTATAACGGCGAACTGTTTAGCGTGGTCTGGACTCCAACCAGCAACGCCTTTACCTGTTCAGGAGATTGCTATGCGTATTCCCTTTCGCGTGATCGGTGGCGTCCTGGTCGCCACCCTGCTGACCCAGATCAGCGCCTGTGGCTCGATCTTCTACCCGGACCGTCGCGGCCAGATCGAAGGCAAGATCGACCCGGCCATCGCCGCCCTCGATGCGGTCGGCCTGCTGTTCTACATCATCCCCGGCCTGATCGCGTTCGCCGTGGACTTTGCCACCGGCGCCATCTATTTCGAACCGGGCCGCAGCGTCCAGATCGAGCCCGAGAAACTCAAGCCGGCCATCAACCCCGACGGCACCGTCAACAACCAAAAACTGCAGGCGATCCTGGAACGCGAACTGGGCCGCAGCTTCCCGCTGGACGATCCGCGCCTGATCCAGCACAAGGGCAGCGCACAACAACTGGCTGCCCTCGGTCTCAAACCGGCCGCATGACCGACGCGACGGAAGGAACGACCGCGCCATGACCACCAGCACCGAACACGCTCGCCTGTTGCGCCTAGCCACCCGGGCGTCGGTGGCCGTGGCACTGATTCTGATCGTCGCCAAGGCCTTCGCCTGGTGGCTGAGCGGTTCGGTGAGCATGCTCGCCGGCCTGACCGACTCGGCGCTGGACGGCGTCACCTCGCTGCTTAATCTGCTGGCGGTGCACTACGCCCTGCGTCCTGCCGACGATGACCATCGCTACGGGCATGGCAAGGCCGAATCCCTGGCGGGCATGGCCCAGGCGTTGTTTATCGGCGGCAGTGCGGTACTGATCGCCTTGCAGGCCTTCGAGCGCCTGAAAGCGCCGGTGCCGGTGGACGCGCCCTGGCTCAGCGTCGGTGTGATCGTGTTTTCCCTGGTGCTGACCTTGGCGCTGCTGGCGTTGCAGCATCGGGTCGTCCGCGCCACCGGCTCCAACGCCGTGCGCGCCGACTCGCTGCACTATCGCTCCGACCTGCTGCTCAACGGCAGCATCCTGGTGGCGCTGGTGTTGGCCGGGTTTGGCTGGTATCAGCTCGACGCCTGGTTCGGCCTGGGGATCGCGGCCTATATCCTGTGGAGTGCCATCCAGATCGCCCGGGAAAGCTTCGCCGTGCTGATGGATGAAGAACTGCCGCCCGACGTCAGCCAACGCATGCTGGAACTGGCCTGCGCCGTGCCCGGCGTGCTCGGCGCCCACGACCTGCGCACGCGGGTTTCCGGCAACCATTGGTTCGTGCAACTGCACTTGGAGCTGCCGGGGGACCTGACCCTGTCAGTGGCCCATGGCATCAGCGACCAGGCCGCCGATGCGATCCATCGCGCTTACCCGAAGGCCGAAGTGCTGGTGCATGCCGATCCGTCGGAAGTGGTGAAGCGCGCCAGCGCCTGATGTCGAACACCGTGGCGAGGGAGCTTGCTCCCGCTGGCCTGCGCAGCAGGCCCAGGATTTTGCGGTCGCTGCGCAACCGAGCGGGAGCAAGCTCCCTCGCCACAAGAGCGGCCTCCCACCAGAACTCAGTACGTCACCTGATACCCACGACTGCCCAAGCAACTGCCCTGGGCCTGGCGATAGGTCTGCACCACTTCCGGTGCCGGTGGGTAGGTGTAGTTGCGCGGGTCGAAACCACTCTGCTGCACCGCCCAGCGATAACAGTCGTAGCCATCCTGATTGACCTGCTCGGGAGACTGGCCATTGGCGGGATAAGCCACCACATCGAAACTATTGCCCTGGGGTTGCGGCTGCGGGTTGGCAACCGGCGCATCGACCACGACGTAATCCTGGGTGTTGGCTTCATAGATGTAATAGGCGCCGGCAGCGAGGAAGAACAGCGAGCTGCCGATCCACACTTCCCTGGCGTAATCGGGCAAGTAACGGGTACGGATGCCCCGCGGTGGTGCGACCACCACATAACGCGGCCCTTGCGGGCGATACCAGTAGCCGCCCGAATAAAAGTAATCCTGACCGCGATAGGGCACACGGTAGTTGCGATCGGGGAAACGGTCGATCACATAACCTGGACGGTATTGCGGCCCAGGCCCCCAACCGTTGCCATGCCCGCCCGGCCGACCAGGCCAAGGCTGATCGGGCCGACCGTCATGGTCAGGACGGGGACCTGCGTTCGGATAGCCATCGTTGCGACGAGGAATGTCGCGGTAGTAGCCCGGTTGCGGCTCGCGGGTCTGGGTCACGCTGTCGGGCCGCCCCTGGATCGGCAGGTTGTTGCCGGGTTGCGGCTGCGGCGGACGCCCGTGAGCGTTGGGGTCCTGGGGTGGACGACCGTAGTGCTGCCCACCTGGGTCCTGCGGCTTGACCTCGAACTGACGACTGTTGTCGCCTCGAATGATTTCGTTGCTCTGCGGCCGTGGCTGGCCCGAAGAACCCTGGCCGCCGCGCCCGTCCTGGCCGTGGCCACCGTCCGGGCCACCTCGGTTTTGCTGATCGTCGGCCATTCCCTGCGCACTGACACTTGCCCACAGCAGACCAACACCTGCCAAACGCCAGATGCGCGACTTCATGAAATTCCTCACAACGGTTCAAGGCCTGATGATAAGACTGGAAAAGCCCAGGCCGGTTCTGCGACAGATTATCAGCCACGGGGTTTATTTCGCAGGCTGCTGAAAGTTTTCCTCTAAGATGCCTATCGATTTCGCCGGTTGACAGGGACTGTCCGTTCCCCCGTAACGACTACCGGCATCGGTCGCAATGAGCCAATCAAGGGAGTGAAGGTATGACAATTCCATTCAGGTGGGGTCAGGGGCACCGCATGCAGCGCCTCGTCACGAGGATCCGTCTTGGTGCCCTGATGCTGCTGCCCGTGGCCCTTTGGGGCTGCGCGCCAGCGCCGCGGGTGCATGAAGATGATAAGCGGCTGAGCCGAATGCTGTGTGAAGTGGGGGAACAACGGGTGACCCTGAGCCCACGCTTCTCCTACGACCTGCCAGGGCCGTTGCGGCACACGCCGTGCGGTACGATCAAAAGCGGCTTCGACTATGACAAGGTGCGCGACATTCAGTCGGCGAGTGCTGCCGGCCGCTTTCGCTCCGATGACCTCGTCGTACTGGCCTCATCGCGCTGGATAACCGTCGAAAGCCTGCTTGACGGCAAGGACGAAGGGACGCTCTATTCTCCCGAGCAGTTCCTGCAAAACAAACTCGCCCTGATGGACCTTACCCCAAGCAAGGCACGCCCCGAAGGAATCGATTGGGTCACGCGGCAAGGCATGCAATGCCTGCGCTTCTATGACATATGGCATAGCCCGACGGATGCCTGGGTAGAAGATGTCACCTACTGGTGCTGGGAAAACCAGAGCGGCTTGAAACAGCCATTCTCGGTCAGCGCCGGCCAACGCTTGCCCGAAGGCACCAAAGGCTACGATCTGGATCAGGCGTTTATCCTGCCTTTTTTCCAAAGCCTGAAAATCAATCGCCTGTCCGATACCGCCCTGGCGGAGGCTGACGCAAAAATCAAGGCTGCCTGCGCCCACGTCAAATCTCGTTATGACCAGCATCTGAATTGGGGCAGCGACTACCCGGACAAGCGCCTGACCCGCCAGCGCCTGCGTTCTTGCGGATATGACGCGCCCTAGCCAAAGCAGAATCTGCGCCCAATAAAAAGGGGAGACCCGTCGGCCTCCCCTTGAGAATTTCGTCCGTGCGCGACGCTTATGACGTCGGCTCACCTCACGCCGTCTTCTGGACGGTGTGCAGCTCGGGGGCCTGCCAGTACCGGTGGGTACTGCGACCGCAGCCGGCCTGCTTGGGCGGGCTGCACTGGACTGTTTGTCCGAGCAGTGATCTTGGTGGTAAGCATAAGCTTGGGGCGCCGATAGATGATTGCGAAGATTGCGGAAATAAACATCACTTGCGCAATTTTTAACCCCGGATAGATAATCTGCCGCAATTATCAAGATAAAGGCCCGACCGATGAGCAAACTCGACCGTTACGACCTGAGCATTCTGGCGGAATTGCAACGTGACGCGCGCATCTCCAACCAGGAACTGGCCGAACGCATCGGCCTGTCGCCCTCCCCCTGCTCGCGGCGCGTCAAGCAGTTGGAAGATGACGGCTACATCACCCGCCAGGTCGCCCTGCTCGACCGCAAGCTGCTGGGCCTGAGCCTGACGGCATATGTGCTGATCGGCATGGACCGTCACACACCCGAGCGCTTCGAGAACTTCGAAGCCGCCATTCGCAACCTGCCGCAAGTGCTGGAGTGCAGCCTGGTCACCGGCATGGACGCGGACTACCAGCTCAAAGTGGTGGTGCCGGACATGGACCATTACCAGAAACTGCTGCTGGGGCACCTGACTCGTATTGATGGCGTTACCAGCGTGCGTTCGAGTTTTGTGCTGAACCAGGTGCTTAACAGCACTGAACTGCCGTTGACGCATCTGCGTAGCTGAAGCCCCCATCGCGAGCAGGCTCGCTCCCACAAGGAGTTGCGCCCTGACACAGATCCATTGTGGGAGCGAGCCTGCTCGCGATGGCGTCAGCCCAGGCGATGAATAGCTGCGACACACCGCCGCAGGCCAATCCTCCACCCGCTCCCCATGCCTTATACTCGCCGCGCCTTTTCAATCCCGCCCACGCTGGAGTGTCCTGATGGATCCTGCTGTTTTCGAAGAGTGGATGATGACCGGCCTGGTCAGCATCCTGATCATTTTCATGGGTTTCATCGTCTGGGACCTGGCGAAGAAGTCCAAGGCCGGGCGTTTCGGCTCGTTCATCCTGTTTTTCGTGCTGGGCCTCGGCGTGGCGGCGTTCATCATCAAGAGCGTGGTGATCGGCCTGATCGAGTCCGGGACGTTATAAGCGCGCCGGCACTTCTTTCCACTGCCCCTGGTCGAGCCCTTCGAGCGTCCAGTCGCCGATCCTGACCCGCACCAGGCGCAGTGTCGGCAAACCCACGGCGGCGGTCATGCGTCGCACCTGGCGGTTGCGGCCTTCGCGGATCACCAATTCCAACCAGCTCGTCGGCACACTTTTACGAAAACGCACCGGCGGGTTGCGCGGCCACAGTTGCGGTTCGTCCAATGGGCGCGCCTCGGCCGGCAACGTCATGCCGTCGTTCAACTCCACCCCATCGCGTAAACGCTGCAACTGTTCGGCGCTCGGCTCACCCTCGACCTGCACCCAATAGGTCTTGGCCAATTTGTGCTTGGGGTCGGCAATACGCGCCTGCAACTGTCCATCGTTAGTCAACAACAGCAAGCCTTCGCTGTCGCGATCCAGGCGTCCGGCCGGGTAGATGCCCGGTATGTCGATAAAATCCTTGAGTGTTGCCCGCCCCTCACCGTCGCTGAATTGCGTCAGCACATCGAAGGGTTTGTTGAACAGGATCAGCTTCGGCTCGGCCGGCGGAGCCTTGGCCACACGGCGCGGTGCGGCGATTGCGGGCTTCGCGCCAGGGCGACGGGAAGCAGGGCGTGGGGGACGGGGCATGGGAAATACAACATCTAACGGTCAGGGCCGACCATGCTAGTGGCCCGACCGTTAAATGGCCACCGTCGATCAGCGGAACGGCGGCTCGTCGAAGCTGCGCAGCTTGCGCGAATGCAATGAGTTGAGCTCGGTGCGCAACAGGTCCAACGCCGCGATGCCGATCTTCAGGTGCTGGTTGACCGCACGTTCATAAAACGCGTTGGCCGAGCCCGGCAGTTTGATCTCGCTGTGCAACGGTTTGTCCGAGACGCACAGCAACGTACCATAGGGCACCCGCAGGCGATAACCCTGGGCGGCGATGGTGCCGCTTTCCATGTCCACCGCCACAGCGCGGGACAGGTTGATCAGCGGACGTTCCTGGGCCCAGCGCAGTTCCCAGTTGCGGTCGTCGTAGGTCAGTACGGTACCGGTGCGCAGGCGTTTTTTCAGCTCGTCGCCCTTCTCGCCGGTGATGTTCGCCGCGGCCTGCTGAAGCGCCATCTGCACTTCGGCCAGGGCTGGAATCGGAATGTTCGGCGGCACCACCCGGTCGAGAATTCCATCGCGGCGCATGTAGGCGTGGGCCAGCACGTAGTCGCCAATGGTCTGTGACTGCCGCAGCCCGCCGCAGTGGCCGATCATCAGCCAGCAATGCGGACGCAGCACGGCGAGGTGGTCGGTGATGTTCTTGGCGTTGGACGGGCCGACACCGATGTTCACCAGGGTCACGCCATGGCCGTCGCTGGCCTGCAGGTGATAGGCCGGCATCTGGTAGCGATGCCAGACCACGCCGGCAGCGATGGCCGACGCTTCGCTGTGCTCCATGTTCTTGTCGATGATCACGTTACCCGGCAGGACCATGCGCACGAAACGCGGGTCGCTACGCAGTTGCTCCAGGCCATGGACAATGAACTGGTCGACGTAGCGGTGGTAGTTCGTCAGCAAGATCCACGGCTGCACATGGCGCCAGTCGCTGCCGGTGTAGTGCACCAGCCGGCGCAGGGAAAAGTCCACCCGCGCGGCGTCGAACAGCGCCAGGGGCAGCGGGTCGGTGTTTTCCCAATCATAGAGGCCGTCGGCGATGCCATCGGTGGCGGCCGACAGGTCGGTGCTGGGGAATACCCGCGCCAGCACGGCGGCGGTCACGCCGGAGCCGGCCAGTTCGTCGCCCTGCTCGACCACGTACGGGTACGGAATGTTCTGCTCGCTGACGCCCACCTCCACGGTGACGGTAAAGTCGTGCATCAGCGGGACCAGTTGTTCCAACAGGTATTTACGGAACGCGGCGGGATGGGTGACGGTGACGCTGTAGGTGCCGGGCAACTGGACCTTGGCATAGGCACGCGTGGTTTGCGGGACTTCACCGTGGCAGTGATAGGTCAGGCGCAGGGCGGGATAACGAAACAATGCACGCTGCTCGGCATCCGGCTCGACGCGGTCCTTGAGATACCGCATCAGCGCCTGGTTCAGCGCGGTGGTCGCACGCTCGTGCAGGGCCGCCAGACGATCCACGGCTTGTTCGGCGGTTTGAACGACAATAAACGCTTCGGTCACGATCAGCTTCCTGTGTTCTGACTTGCAGGCCTTCATCTTGCCTGCATCGCCGCCCGACGGGAACAGTGGCGTACTTAGATGTTGCGTACGACTCAGGGCCACTGTGGGAGCGAGCCTGCTCGCGATTGCGGTGTATCAGTCACTACAGATGCTGAATGGGCCGACGCTTTCGCGAGCAAGCCCGCTCCCACAAGGTTCGGTGGTGTACTCCGATGTTGCGTACAGCTCAGATCCACTGTGGGAGCGAGCCTGCTCGCGATAGCGGTGTATCAGCCACTACAGATGCTGGATGGGCCGACGCTTTCGCGAGCA
>NZ_JAGDEZ010000004.1:0-281190 GCF_017498305.1 Pseudomonas sp. OA65 | reverse complement strand
GGGCTGCGAAGCGGCCCCAATGCATCTGCTGCGCAGCCGAGCGGGAGCAAGCTCCCTCGCCACACTGGTCCTAAAGCCCTTCGATCAAGTCCCGATAGTCCCCCAGCGCGTCAAACTCCCCCGTGTCCTTCGGCCCCTTGCGGCTATCCGGCTCGCTGACGGCCAGCAGGTGCGCCACGCCAAAGTCCCGGGCGCTGCGCAGCACCGGCAGGGTGTCGTCGATGAACAGGCTGCGGGCCGGGTCGAAATTCAGGTCCGCTTGCAATGCATCCCAGAATTGCGGGTTTTCCTTGGGAAAACCGTAGTCGTGGGAACTGATCAAACGGTCGAAGTAGGGGGCCAGCTCGATGCGCTCCAACTTCAAGGACAACGAATCGCGGTGGGCATTGGTGATCATCACCACGCGTTTGCCGGCCTGCTGGATCGCCGCCAGGAAGGTATCGGCGTCCGGGCGCAAGGCGATCAGGTGAGCGGTCTCCAACTTCAGTTCGCGCACCGGCAGTTTCAGCTCGGCGCTCCAGAAATCCAGGCAATACCATTGCAACTGGCCGGCGTTGCGCTCGAACAGCGGCTGCAGCTCCATCTCGGCCATCGCCCGGCTCACGCCATGCAGGTCGGCGTAGCGCTGGGGCAGGTGTTCGAGCCAGAAATGGTTGTCGTAATGCAGGTCCAGCAGGGTGCCGTCCATGTCCAGCAGAACCGTATCGATCTCATGCCAGGGCAGCAAGGCCATAAAACTTCTCCAGCGGTAATCGGATATCCGACACAAACAATCAGAATAGGCCGGGTATAGTAGCCCGCTATCGCCCAGGGAGCCGTTTATGCGCCAGAAACCCACCATACTCGATCGCCGGATCGTCGCGACCAGCCGCCTGTTCTGTGTGGAAGAACTGAAATTGCGGTTTTCCAACGGTGTGGAGCGCACCTATGAGCGTCTGGCGAGCAAGGGTGCAGGCTACGGCGCGGTGATGATCGTGGCGATGCTCGACGCCGACCATGCGGTGCTGGTGGAAGAGTATTGCGGTGGCACCGACGCTTACGAAATGTCCCTGCCCAAGGGCTTGATCGAGCCAGGGGAAGATGTGCTGGCGGCGGCCGAGCGGGAGCTCAAGGAAGAGGCCGGTTTCGGTGCGAGACAGTTAGAGCACTTGACCGAGTTGTCGCTGTCCCCTGGCTACATGAGCCAGAAGATCCAGGTGGTGCTGGCGACCGATCTATATGAGGAACGGCTGGAGGGCGACGAGCCCGAGCCGATGCGCGTGGACAAGGTCAACCTGCGCGAGCTGTCGGCCCTGGCGCAGAATCCGCAATTCACCGAGGGCCGGGCCTTGGCGGCGTTGTATCTGGCCCGTGACCTGCTGACCCAACGTGGAGCGTTCCTGTCATGACATTTCCTCATTCGCTGATGGCCCCGGTGGTCGAGCTGGCGCTCAAGGCCGGCGAGGCGATCCTGCCGTTCTGGCGCGCCAACGTGTTGGTCAACCATAAGGCCGACGAGTCGCCGGTGACCGCCGCCGATATGGCGGCTCATGATGTAATCGTGGCCGGGTTGGCGGCGCTGGCCCCGGAAATCCCAATCCTTTCCGAAGAAGACGCCGATATTGCCCAAAGTGTGCGGGTCGGTTGGCAACGCTGGTGGTTGGTGGACCCGCTGGATGGCACCAAGGAGTTCATTTCCGGCAGCGAAGAGTTCACCGTCAACATCGCTTTGGTGGAACAGGGCCGCGTGGTGTTCGGGGTGGTGTCGATGCCCACCAATGGTCGCTTCTACGTGGGGGGCGCAGGGCTGGGTGCCTGGCGTGGTGACAAGGGGGGCGTACCTTTGCCTATCGCGGTGCGTGACGGTTTGGCGCCAGGCGAGGCGTTCACCGTGGTCGCCAGTCGCCGGCACACCAGTCCGGAGCAGGAGCGCCTACTCAATGGTTTGAGCGCGAGCCTGGGCGAGTTGCAACTGATCAGTATTGGCAGCTCGTTGAAGTTTTGCCTGGTGGCCGAAGGCGCGGCGGATTGTTATCCACGGCTGGCGCCGACCTCCCAGTGGGACACCGCCGCCGCCCAGGGGGTATTGGAAGGTGCGGGAGGCGCGGTGCTGGACTTGAGCGGCGAAGCGTTCTGTTACCCACCGCGTGAGTCGCTGTTAAATACGTCGTTCCTGGCGTTGCCGGCGAAAGCGGCGTGGCGTGGGAAGCTGTTGGAGCTTGCTCGTTCCTGAACCCTATCTGATTCTTGTGGCAAAAGCTTTTTGTCTGGCAAGAGTGCTTTTTGTGGCGAGGGAGCTTGCTCCCGCTGGGTTGCGAAGCAGCCCCTGCTTTTGCGGTTGCTGCGCAACCGAGCGGGAGCAAGCTCCCTTGCCACAGGGGCTACCCACCCTCCAATCCAGGTCACAGGGGCTACCCACCCCTACAATCCAAGCCATGTGCTGTTTTAGCGGTGCAACACGTATTGCCCCTCGAACTGTACAGCCACGTCCTCGCTCCCGCTGTTCATTACCTGGGTCTGCAAGGCCAGCCGCGCCCGTCCGTAACGCCGGTAGGTGGACAGGAAGCGTTTCCAGGGCTTTTCCTCAGGCGCTTGGCAGACGACAGTCGCATCGCGGGTCACCGGCAACGGATAACTGATCTGCCCTTCCTGAATCACGATATGCCCGTCTTCAATGCCTTCCTCGCGCAAGGCCAGGTGCAGCCAGCCCCAGCCGCCGAGTACGGCGCCGCAATACAGGCTGCCGCCGAACATGGTGCTCTTGTGGTTGACGTTGGCCGCCAGCGGCAAGGACAGGCGCAGTTGTCGGGCCTGCCAGTCGAGCACCTTGAGGCCCATGTCCCGGGTCAAGGGGATGTCGTGGTGCAGGATCGATTCCAGGTAACGACTGTCGCGGTTCATTGCGGGGCCTTTTGCTTGAAAGAAAAATAACGATAACTCAATCGGACTCATCGGCCGAACCGTGGCCGCTGTCGCCGAAGGTCAGGCCATGCTTGCGCAACTTGTCGTGCAGGGTCTTGCGGGGAATGCCCAAGGCCTCGGCCAGGCTGCGCACCGAGCTGTGGGGGCGGGCCAGTTCGGCGGCGATGAGGGTTTTCTCGAAGTTCTCCACCTGCTCGCTCAAGCCGCCGCTGACCAGTTCCACCGGTGCGCCAGGGTTGCCGTCGGGCGCGCTGTTGTCCAGGGCCAGTTCCAGGCCCAGGGCAAAGCGCTCGGCGGCGTTCTGCAGTTCTCGCACATTGCCCGGCCAGCTGTGGCGCAGCAGCAATGCCCGGTGCGCCGGCTGCAATTCGTGGGGCGGCAGGCCATGTCGGGCACTGGCTTCGTTGGCGAAATGCTGGAACAGCATCAGCGCATCCTCGCCCCGTTCGCGCAACGGCGGTATGCGCAGCGGCGCGACGTTGAGGCGGTAATACAGGTCGGCGCGAAAACGCCCCTGGTCGGCGGCCTGGCGCAGGTCTTCCTTGGTCGCGGCGATCACGCGGATATCCAGCGGGATCTGTTGATTGCCCCCCAGCCGCTCCACCATGCGCTCTTGCAACAGACGCAGCAGCTTGACCTGGACATCCAGGCTCATGCTTTCGATTTCATCGAGGAACAGCGTGCCGCCATTGGCGAACTCGAACTTGCCGATGCGGCGTTTCTGCGCGCCGGTAAACGCGCCGGGTTCGTGGCCGAACAGCTCGCTTTCCACCACCGACTCGGCCAGTGCCCCGGCGTTGATCGCCACGAAGGGGCCGTTGCGTCGGCCGGAGAGGTCGTGCAAGGCACGGGCGACCACTTCTTTGCCGGCGCCGGTCTCACCGAGGATCAGTACGTCGGCGCGGGTGGCGGCCAACGCGCCGATCTGCTCGCGCAGGCGCAGCATCGGTGTCGATTGGCCGACCAGGCGGGCGCTGAGTTCGTGGCGATCGCTGAGGGCCAGGCGCAGGCTGCGGTTGTCCAGTACCAGGCGGCGCAAGGCCAGGGCGCGGCGTACGCTGTCGAGCAGATGATCGCTGGCGAACGGTTTTTCCAAGAAGTCGTAGGCGCCGGCGCGCATCGCCTGCACCGCCAGCGGCACGTCGCCGTGGCCGGTGATCAGCAGCACCGGCAGCTCTGAGTCCTGGGCGTGGAGTTCGCTCAGCAATTCGAGGCCGTCCATGCCCGGCATGCGAATATCACTGACCACCACCCCCGGCCAGTCACGGGGCAGTTGCGCGGCCACGCCCTTGGCTTCGGCCAGGGGCAGGATTTTCAGGCCGGCCAGGTCGAGGGTCTGGCTCAAGGCCTGACGCAAATGGGGATCGTCGTCGATCAGCACCACCTCAATCCGGTTGTCGATGGTCATACACTTCGGTCCTCGGACGGTTGCAGGCTCACCCCGGGCGCGCCGGCGCGCAGCTTCAAGGTAATCAGGGCGCCGCCTTCCTTGTGGTTGGCGAACGACAGTTCGCCGCCAAAGGCGCGCATCAGGGTGTCGCAGATCGCCAGCCCCAGGCCAAGGCCCTGGGTGCGCGTCTTGGTGGTGTAGAAGGGTTCGCCGGCGCGGCCCAGGGCCTCCATGCAAAACCCCGGGCCGTTATCGCGGATGTACAGGTTGACGCCGGTTTCGGTGGCCTGGGCACTGAGCCAGAGTTTGCGCGGCGGGCCTTTCTCGGTGAGCGCATCGAGAGCGTTGGCCAGCAGGTTGCCGAGCACCTGGCGCAAGCGGGTTTCGCCGGCCTCGACCCACAGCGTGGCAGCCGGCAAGTCGCGGATCAGTTCCACTTCCATGCTGCGCCGGCGTTTGGCGAGCAGGGCCAAGGCATCGTCCAGCGCCGGCTGCAGGGCGACGCTTTCTGGGGCATGGCGGTCGCGGCGGGCGAAGGCGCGCAGGTGGGCGATGATCGACGCCATGCGCCCGGTCAGTTCGCTGATCAGCTTGAGGTTGCCCCGGGCGTCGTCGGTGCGTTGGTGGTCGAGCAAAATCTCGGCGTTTTCCGCGTAGCTGCGAATCGCCGCCAATGGCTGGTTGAGCTCGTGGCTAATGCTCGCCGACATGGTGCCCAAGGCCGATAGCTTACCGGCCTGCACCAAGTCATCCTGGGCGCGGACCAACTCCTGCTGGGCCTGTTCGCGCTCCAGCACTTCCTGCTTCAACCGTCGGTTCAGCCCTTCCAGGTCACTGGTACGCTCGGCCACCCGGCCCTCCAGCTCCTGGCGGGCCTTGGCTTCGAAGGCGATCCGATCCAGGTAATGGCGCCTGCGTTGCATCATCAATCCGAGCAACAACATCAAGACCAGCAAGGCCGCGCCACCGATGGCAACCACGGTGCGCACCGGACGGTCGATCAGCGTGCGGGGGGCGAGGATGCTCACGCTCCAGCCGGTTTCTTCGATCGATTGGGTCTGGGTCAGCCAGGCGTTGGCATCCAGGTTCAGCGGCTTGGGATCGCGGGTTGGATAAGGTTGTACCGCGCTGATGGCCTTGCGCTCGTCGTCGCTGAGCGGCCGGGTCGCGCGAAAGCGCCATTCCTGGCGCGACGTGAGAATGACCACGCCATTGTGGTCGGTCACCAGCAACTGTTCCGGAGTCTTGCCCCACAGGCTTTCGGTGTGGTCGAGGTCGACCTTGACCACCAGCACGCCGATGACTTTTTCGCGGTCGTGCACGGCGGCCGCGAAGAAATAACCGCGCTTGGCCGACGTCGTGCCCAAGCCGAAGAAACGCCCCAGGCGTCCGGCCATGGCTTCGATGAAGTACGGCCGGAAGGCGAAATTGCGCCCGACGAAACTGTCATGTTTGTCCCAGTTCGACGCGGCCAGGGTCTTGCCGGAAGGGTCCATCAGGTACATGACTTCGGCGCCGGTCTGGGCGCTGATGTTTTTCAGCAGCCGGTTGGCGTTGCCTTGGGTCACGCCATCGTCCGGGGTCGACAAGGCGGCGCGCAAGGCCGGCAGCTCGCCGAGGATCTGTGGCAACACTTCATAGCGGTGCAGGGTGCCCAGCAGGTTGGCGACGTAAAGGTCCAGGGTCTGGCGGTTCTGGCCGGCCAGTTCGCTGCGGTAATAACGTTCGGCCAGGTGCTCCAACGGCCACAGCAACGGCGCCAGGCACAGCGCGAGCAAGGCCAGGCTGCGCCAACGGGGTCTGCGGGGAAGGGTGGAATTCATGAGCATGGGGCGCCTGTGGTGACAGGCGTATTATGCCTAGTTGCCTCGCAAATACTATTTGTAAGGCCTTACCAGACTTGTCCGGCCAGACACTGCTGCAACGCGCTTCGCCAGTCGGGCTGGCTCACCGCCCATTCCTTGGACAGGCGGCTGCAATCGAGGCGCGAGTTCAACGGTCGAGGGGCCGGCGTCGGGTAGTCGCTGGACGCAATGGGCTCCAGTCGTGCACACGGCTTGTGTCGCTCGAGCAGGTTTTCGCCGATGGCCTGGGCGAAACCGAACCAGGACGTCTCCCCCCGGGCTGTCAGGTGATAGGTGCCCCAGGCGCCGGGGTGGCCGGTCTGCCAACGCTCGATCAGTTGCGCGGTGCTGTCGGCAATGGTGTCGGCCCACGTGGGTGCACCGATCTGATCGGCCACCACCCGCAGCTGCGGTTTTTCCTGCAACAGGCGCTGCATGGTCAACAGGAAATTGCGCCCTTCGGTGGAGTACACCCAACTGGTGCGCAGGATCAGGTGCTGGCCGCCCGCCTGGCGGATGGCATTTTCGCCGGCCAGTTTGCTGCGCCCGTAGACACTCAGCGGGTTGGGCGTGTCGTCCTCGGTGTAGGGGGTGGGCTTGAGGCCATCGAAGACGTAGTCGGTGGAGTAGTGAATCAACGGGATGCCCAGTTCAGCCGCTGCCTGGGCCAGGATGCCCGGCGCCGTCGCATTGATGGCGAACGCCCGTTCCGGCTCGCTCTCAGCCTGGTCGACGGCCGTGTGGGCGGCGGCATTGATGATCAGGCCGGGTTTCAGGGCCTTGATGGGGGCGCGCAGGGAATCCGCCTGCGCCAGGTCAAGCTGGTCGCTGCCGCATATGAGCAACTCGCCCATGCCGCTCAGGCGCGACTGGAGCGTTCGGGAAACCTGGCCATTGCGGCCGATGATCAGGATGCGCAAGGAAGTACTCATGGGAACAGGTCTGCCTCGTACAAGGCCTTGCCGTTCTGGTCCTTGGCCGAGAGGATCGGCGCGCCGTCCAGTTCCCAATCGATGCCCAGTTGCGGGTCGTTCCAGCGGATGCAGCGTTCGGCCGCGGGGGCGTAGTAATCGGTGGTCTTGTAGAGGAAGTCCGCCGACTCGCTCAGCACGACGAAACCGTGGGCGAAGCCTGGCGGCACCCACAGTTGCCGATGATTCTGCGCCGACAGACGAACACCCGCCCATTGGCCGAAGGTCGGCGAGCTGCGGCGGATGTCCACCGCGACATCCAGCACTTCCCCGGCCGTGACGCGAACCAGTTTCCCCTGGGCCTTTTCGATCTGGTAGTGCAGGCCACGCAGCACGCCCCGGGTGGAGCGGGAATGGTTGTCCTGGACGAACTGCAAGTTGCAGCCGGTCGCCTCGGCAAACGCCCGGGCATTGAAGCTTTCGTAGAAAAAACCCCGGTCGTCGCCGAAGACTTTCGGTTCGATGATCAAGACGTCCGGCAAACGGGTGGCGATGACGTTCAACGTGTTTCTCCGGCGATCTTGAACAGGTACTGGCCGTAGCCGGTCTTGCCAAAATACTGGGCGCGCTCAAGGATGTGCTCGCGGCTGACCCAACCTTGCTGGTAGGCAATTTCTTCCAGGCATGCCACTTTCAGGCCTTGGCGATGTTCGATGGTCTGTACGTATTGCGAGGCTTCCAGCAGGCTGTCGTGGGTGCCGGTGTCCAGCCAGGCGAAACCACGGCCGAAGCGCTCGACGTGCAGGTCGCCGCGTTTCAGGTACGCATTGTTGACGTCGGTGATTTCCAGTTCGCCGCGTTTGGATGGCTTGATGGCCTTGGCGATCTCGATCACATCGTTGTCGTAGAAATACAGGCCGGTCACCGCGTAGCTGGATTTGGGTGCGGTGGGTTTTTCTTCGATGGACATCGCCCGCCCTTCCGGATCGAAGTCGATCACGCCAAAACGCTCAGGGTCCTTGACCCAGTAGCCGAACACCGTGGCGCCACTCGGGCGGTTGATGGCGGTCTGCAGTTGCTCGCCAAAATACTGACCGTGGAAAATGTTGTCGCCCAGGATCAGGCACACCGAGTCGTCGCCAATGAATTCCTCGCCGATCAGGAACGCCTGGGCCAGACCATCGGGCGTCGGCTGCTCGGCATAGCTGAAATTCACACCAAACTGTTGACCGTCGCCCAACAGGTTGCGGTATTGCGGCAGATCCTGAGGGGTGGAAATAATCAGGATGTCCTTGATGCCTGCGAGCATCAGCACCGAGATCGGGTAATAGATCATCGGTTTGTCATAAATCGGCAAGAGCTGCTTGGAAACCCCGAGGGTAATCGGGTGCAGGCGGGTGCCGGAACCGCCGGCCAGGACAATGCCTTTCATCATGCAATTGCATCCTTGTTGTCGAGCGAGCCCAGGCGCTCGCCCTGGTAACTGCCGTCCTGGACCCGTTGGCACCACAGCAGGTTTTCCAGATACCACTGCACCGTCTTGCGCAGCCCGGTCTCGAAGGTTTCTTGAGGTGTCCAGCCCAGTTCCCGTTCGATCTTGCTGGCGTCGATGGCGTAGCGCAGGTCATGGCCGGGGCGGTCCTGGACGAAGCTGATCAGGTCGGCATAGTGCTCGACGCCTTCGGGTTTACGTGGCGCCAGCTCTTCGAGCAACGCGCAGATGCTGCGCACCACGTCGATGTTTTTTTGTTCGTTGTGCCCGCCAATGTTGTACGTCTCGCCGATTACGCCCTGGGTGACGACTTTGAGCAGCGCACGGGCATGGTCTTCGACGAACAGCCAGTCGCGCACTTGCTGGCCGTTGCCGTAGACCGGCAGCGGTTTACCGGCCAGCGCATTGAGAATCACCAGGGGGATCAACTTCTCGGGGAAGTGAAACGGCCCATAGTTGTTCGAGCAGTTGGTCAACAGTACGGGCAAGCCGTAGGTGCGTTGCCAGGCGCGGACCAGATGATCGGACGCCGCCTTGCTCGCCGAATACGGTGAACTTGGGGCATAGGCTGTGGTTTCGGTGAACAGGTCGTCCACGCCGTGCAAGTCGCCGTACACTTCATCGGTGGAGATGTGGTGAAAGCGAAACGCGCGCTTCTGCGGTTCGGCCAAAGCCTGCCAATACGCCCGGGTGGCTTCCAGCAGGCTGTAGGTGCCCACGATGTTGGTCTGGATGAAGTCCGCCGGGCCATCGATGGAGCGGTCCACATGGGACTCGGCCGCCAAGTGCATGATGGCGTCAGGTTGGAATCGCGCCAGCACCGCACTGACAGCCGCTTGATCCACTATATCGGCCTGGACGAATTCGTAGCGGCTGTCGTGATCGATGCTGCTCAGCGATTCGAGATTGCCGGCGTAGGTCAGCTTGTCGAGGTTCAGGACAAGGTGCTCGGTATCGAGAATCAAATGCCGTATGAGCGCCGAGCCGATGAAGCCAGCACCGCCAGTGATGAGAATGCGCATCGGGTAAGCCTTTTTCCGTGGAACGACAAAGCACAGGAGCATAGCTTGTCGGCATGGCGGGAGCGGTGCAAGCGAATATCCCACAGGCAGACCCTCCTAAACAGCTTCCCAGGAGGGCTGTGCATATTTTTGAACAGGAGGGGTTGCTTATCCCTCGGCTCAGTGGCGAGATAGGCATCCGAACAAAACCACCTCAGGGGTCCTTGTATGCCACTCGCTACGTTGGTTCACCGCGCCAGTTTGCCAAGCCCACAGATCAGCGCCGAGCAAGCGCTGGTACTGCTGCGCTCGAATTACGGACTCAGCGGCGACCTGCGACCCCTTGGCAGCAACCAGGACCTCAACTACCGCGTCGACAGCGAGCGCGGGCGCTTTGTGTTGAAAATTTGCCACGGTGACTACGCTGTCCAGGAAATCCAGGCCCAACATGCCGCCCTCAAGCACTTGGCCGGACACGACGGGGTGAAAGTGCCGCGGGTCATTGCGGCGATTAGCGGCCAGGATCTGCTGACCTTGGACGTCGACGGCCAGGCGATTCACATGCGTCTGCTGGAATACATCGACGGCCAGTCTCTCACGCAGCTCAAGCACCTGACGCCCGAGCTGGTGACAGGCCTGGGCCGCCTGTGCGCGGAAATGGACCTGACCTTGGCGACATTCGACCACCCGGGCCTGGAGCGCACCCTGCAATGGGACGCGCGCCATGCCCCGGCCCTGGTCGATTACCTGTTGCCCGTCATCGAGGATGAACAGCGGCGTCATCAGGTCGCCGAGGTCGCGCAACAGGCCGAACGGCGCTTGCAGCCGCTCAAGGCCAGCCTGCCGGTGCAGGCGATCCACATGGACATCACCGATGATAATGTGGTCTGGCAGCGCGATGCCCAGCGCCAATGGCAATTGCAAGGCGTTATCGATTTTGGCGACCTGATCCGTACCTGGCGCATTACTGACTTGTCGGTGACGTGCGCAGCCCTGCTGCATCACGCCGACGGCGATCCGTTCTTTATCTTGCCGGCGATCAAGGCCTACCACGCGATCAACCCCTTGCAGCACCAGGAACTGTTGGCGCTGTGGCCGCTGATCGTGGCGCGCGCCGCAGTGCTGGTGCTCAGCGGTGAGCAGCAGGTTTCCATCGACCCGGACAACCAATACAGCCGCGACAACCTGGCCCATGAGTGGGAGATTTTCCGCGTCGCCCACTCGGTGCCCTTCGAACTGATGGAAGCGGCGATTCTCACTGCCGTCGGCCACAGCCTGCCGGCCATTGCCAGCGAGGGCTTTGCGCCGCTGTTGCCGACCCTGGTAGGGCGTGAGTTCGCCCTGATCGACCTGGGAGTGCTGAGCCCGCATTTCGAGGCCGGCAACTGGGAGCAGCCGGGAATCGACCAGCGCCTACTGGATGAAGCCGCCGGTGTTCATGGTCTGGCGGCCAGCCGCTATGGGCAGTACCGCTTGTCTCGCACCCGGCCGGACAGCGCCGTCGAACCCGACACTTATCCCTTGCACGTGGCGTTGAGTGTGCCTCGGGGAACGCCGCTCGAATCTCCGTTCGCCGGGGTTGTGCACAAGTCCGCCGATGGCATGTTGCAATTGGACAGTACACAGTTGAGCGTGCGGTTGTGGGGCGTGACGTCGCCGCTGCAGTCCGGCGCGGCGCTGGTCAAGGGACAAGTGCTGGGCGAAGTGACGGGGTCGTTGTGTGTCCAGTTGTGCCGGGGCGCCCAAGTGAATCCGCCACTGTTCTGCACGCCTTCCAGGGCCCTGGCCTGGCAGGCGCTGTGCCCTTCGCCGGCGGTGTTGCTGGGGCTGGCGTGCGATGCCGAGCCAGAGATCGATCCCGAGGTACTGCTGGCTCGTCGCGATGCGAGCTTTGCCCGTTCACAGAAACACTATTACGTCGATCCGCCGCGCATCGAGCGGGGCTGGCGCAACCATTTGATCGACATGCAAGGGCGCTCGTACCTGGACATGCTCAACAACGTCGCCGTGCTGGGCCATGGTCATCCACGCATGGCGGCCGTGGCTGCCCGGCAATGGTCGCTGCTCAATACCAACTCGCGTTTCCACTATGCGGCGATCGCCGAGTTTTCCGAGCGCCTGCTGGCGCTGTCGCCCTCCAACATGGACCGAGTGTTCCTGGTCAACAGCGGCACCGAGGCCAACGATCTGGCGATCCGCCTGGCCTGGGCCTACAGCGGCGGACGGGACATGCTCAGCGTGCTGGAGGCCTATCACGGCTGGTCAGTAGCGGCCGATGCGGTATCGACCTCCATCGCCGACAACCCCCAGGCCCTGAGCAGTCGCCCGGACTGGGTGCATCCGGTGACAGCGCCGAACACCTATCGCGGCGAATTCCGTGGCCCCGACAGCGCGCCGGATTACGTGCGCAGCGTCGAACACAACCTGGCGAAAATTGCCGAGAGCAAACGCCAACTGGCCGGTTTCATCTGCGAGCCGGTGTACGGCAACGCCGGTGGGATCGCACTGCCGCCCGGTTACCTGAAGCAGGTCTACGCGATGGTGCGCGAGCGCGGTGGGGTCTGCATCGCCGACGAGGTGCAGGTCGGTTACGGGCGCATGGGCGAGTTCTTCTGGGGTTTCGAAGAGCAAGGCGTGGTGCCGGACATCATCACCATGGCCAAGGGCATGGGCAACGGCCAGCCGCTGGGCGCGGTCATCACTCGCCGGGAAATCGCCGAGGCGCTGGAGGCCGAGGGGTATTTCTTCTCGTCGGCCGGCGGCAGCCCGGTCAGTTGCCAGATCGGCATGGCGGTGCTGGATGTCATGGAGGAGGACAATCTCTGGGAAAACGCCCGGGTGGTGGGCGGGCATTTCAAAGCTCGACTGGAGGCCTTGATCGATCAGTATCCGTTGGTCGGTGCGGTGCACGGCTCTGGGTTCTACCTGGGTGTGGAGCTGATCCGCGACCGCGATACTCTGGAGCCGGCCACCGAGGAAACTACGGCGCTGTGCAATCGCCTGCGGGAGCTGGGCATCTTCATGCAACCGACGGGTGACTACCTGAACATCCTCAAGATCAAACCGCCGATGGTGACTACGCGCCAGAGTGTGGATTTCTTTGTCGATATGCTGATGAAGGTATTGGACGAGGGGCTGTAATCGATCTGGAATGCCGAGCTGTGAAGCTGTATTCCCCTGTGGGAGCGGGCTTGCTCGCGAAAGCGGTGGTTCAGATGGCATTGATGCTGAATGTGCCGCCGCCTTCGCGAGCAAGCCCGCTCCCACAGGTTTTCTCGTCATAAAATCGATTTTTGTCGATGTTTTAAGAGGATTTTTGATTGCTGTCGGTTTTTGTGACTTTATTAGTCGATATTTATCGTCTATAAAGTGACCACTGCCTATCGCCCAGGAGATGACCCATGACAACGTTGCACAGCACTCCGCGCGCGGATGGTTTCCACATGCCTGCCGAATGGGCGACCCAGACCCAGGTCTGGATGATCTGGCCCGAGCGCCCGGACAACTGGCGCTTGGGCGGCAAGCCCGCACAAGCTGCCCACGTGGCGGTCGCCAAGGCCATCGCCCGTTTTGAACCGGTGACCGTGGCGGTGTCCGCGGGCCAATACGAAAATGCCCGGGCGCGCCTCGACGTGCCGAATATCCGCCTGGTGGAAATGTCCAGCGACGACGCCTGGGTCCGCGATACCGGCCCGACGTTCGTGATCAATGACAGCGGTGAAGTGCGCGGTATCGACTGGGACTTCAATGCCTGGGGCGGCTTTGACGGCGGCCTGTACGCGCCGTGGAACCGTGATTCGCAAGTGGCCGGCAAGATCCTCGAGCTCGAGCGCAGCCCGCGTTATCGCACCGAAGGTTTCGTGCTCGAGGGTGGGTCGATCCATGTGGACGGCGAAGGCACCGTGATCACCACGGAGGAGTGCCTGCTCAACCGCAATCGCAACCCGCACATGAGCCGTGAGGAGATCGAGGCGGTGCTCAGTGCGCAATTGGCCGTGGACAAGATCATCTGGCTGCCGGACGGTCTGTTCAATGACGAAACCGACGGTCATGTGGATAACTTCTGCTGCTACGTACGGCCTGGCGAAGTCCTGCTTGCCTGGACCGACGACCCGCAAAACCCGAACTACACCCGCTGCCACGCGGCGTTGGACGTGCTGCAAAACAGCACGGATGCCAAGGGGCGCTCGTTCACAGTGCATAAAATGCCGATCCCGGGGCCGTTGTATGCCACCGAAGAGGAATGCGCGGGCGTGGATGCGGTGGAAGGTTCCCAGGAACGCAACCCAACCGTGCGACTGGCCGGTTCCTATGTGAACTTCCTGATCGTCAACGGCGGCATCATTGCGCCGAGTTTTAACGACCCGCTGGATGCAACGGCCAGGGACATCCTGCAGAACCTGTTCCCGCAGCACGAAGTGGTCATGGTGCCAGGCCGCGAACTGTTACTGGGTGGCGGGAATATCCATTGCCTTACTCAACAGCAACCCGCGCCGTTCGTAAAATGAGTGGCGATGTAACAGCCTGGCGATAATGCCTGCACCGGTTCTAAGTCGCTGATTTTGGATCCATCCCGGCAAGCCCGCGGCCCGATTGGGTCGCGGGTTTTTTTGTGTCTGTTCGCCGCTGGGCATGGATACATTGGCATAGCTCTTGTATTGGATCAGCGGCAGTTCCGGGGAAGGGAGCTGAGTTGTTTTGTCATAAACCTTGGATAAATTAGCCGCTCATCAACCAGGAGAGGGCGCTGGAATGAATATGACAAGCGAGCGCACATGCCATCCCTTGGCCGTAAATGGTGAGTCGCTTCAAGCGTTGGCGCAGTGGTTGAAGTCCAATGGAACGCGTCAGATCAGGGAACCTGATCCGCGCCGGATGATCATTGAGCGCTACCCCGCTGGCCTGTTCAGCGAGGCTGAGCTGGAAGCGCTGTGGGATGTGATGCAAGGATAGAATTCGACGGATTGATAAAAAGCGCTGGCCGGGATGGCAGCGCTTTTTTTGTGTCTGCTGGTTTTCAAGCTCACCCGGATCCTTGTGGGAGCGAGCCTGCTCGCGATAGCGGTGGATCAATGCCACTGATGTCGACTGACACGCCGCCATCGCGAGCAGGCTCGCTCCCACAGGAGGTGGCGTTTCAATTCAGCGGCTATTCGCCCGATCCACGCAACACACTGAAAACCGTTCCAGCGTTTTTCCGTAGAACTGTCGAGGCTACCCTGCTGCCATCGAATCCTCATGGCTAGCGGAGTTTTCCATGACCACTCTCCATTACATCTACGACCCGCTGTGCGGTTGGTGCTACGGCGCCAAACCGCTGGTGCAGGCGGCCCAGGCCGTATTGCCAGTGATCGCCCATGGCGGCGGCATGATGACCGGCACCAATCGCCAGCAGGTCTCGCCACAATTGCGCAATTATGTGATGCCCCACGACCGGCGCATCGCCGAATACTCCGGGCAGCCTTTTGGCGAGGCCTACTTCGATGGTTTGCTGCGTGACCACAGCGCGGTGTTCGATTCGGCGCCGCCGACCGCCGCCGTCCTGGCGGCCGAACAGCTCGGCGGCCATGGCCTGGAACTGCTCGGACGGCTGCAAACCGCACACTACGTCGAAGGCCGGCGCATCGCGGACGACGTCGTCCTGCTGGAACTCGCTCAATCCATCGGCCTGCCGGCCCAGGCGTTCCTGTCGGCGTTCCGCGCGGCTGATGTGCAAAGGCATATCAAGGCCAGTCGCGCCTTGTTGGCCCAGGTTGGCGGCCAGGGCTTTCCAACCTTGGCTTTGGATCGGGATGGCCAGTTCACGCTGATCGACATCGGCCCCTGGCTGGGCAAGCCCGAGGCATTCGCCCAATGGCTGAAGCGAGCCGCGCCGGAACAAACATCTGCGCCATCGGCAAGTTGCGGTTTGGATGGTTGTTCGTTTTGATCGGTTCTTAGATGTTTTTCGCCTAATTACAGACGATTCACGAAATTGACACACTGTTGAGGGCGCGACTAGGATTCGTCCTACGCCTGTGGCTGACAGCCATGACTCTTAAATAATAAAAAGGCCCGACACGATCACTCGTGGGCGGGCCTTTTCATTATTTTCAGGAGCAAGAGTCCGAAAAAGAGCGCAAAGCGCCATTTCGGCTGCTCGTCGCGGTGCGTATCAACCCGTACAAGGAAAATAATCATGTTGAACAAGCGCATTAGTTTGATCGCACTGGGGATCTTGAGCACGACACACGCCATGGCCAACGACCAGGCGGAGTCAAAGGGATTCGTTGAAGACAGCAGCTTGAAAGTGCTGTTGCGCAACGCCTATATGAATCGCGACTACAAAGACGGCAACGAGGACAAGGCCGAATGGGGCCAGGCGGCCATCGGTACGTTCTCGTCCGGTTTCACCCAAGGCACGGTGGGCGTGGGTGTCGATGCCTTTGGCCTGTACGCGTTGCGTCTGGACGGCGGCAAGGGTCGTAGCGGTGCGCAAGGCATCGATTTCTTCAAGCAGGGCGACAGTGGCAACGCGGCCGATGATCTGTCCAAGTTCGGGGCAGCGGTCAAGTTCCGCGTTTCCAATACCGTACTGGCCTACGGTGACCAGATGCCCGCCCTGCCGGTGCTGAGCTATGACAACTCGCGCCTGCTGCCGGAAAGCTACACCGGCACGCTGATCACCTCCAAGGAGATCAAGGGACTGGAACTGAACGCCGGCCGTTTCACCGCCGAGTCGCGCAAGAGTGCCGAAGGCCGTGACAGCGGCGGCCTGAAGTCGATCAACGTCTTGGGCGGCAGCTATCAGTTCACCGAGCAGTTCAAGGCTTCGCTCTATGCCTCGGATGTCGAAGACGTATTGAAGAAGCAATACGTGAACGCCAACTACGTATTCCCACTGGCCAAGGATCAATCCCTGACCCTGGACTTCAACGGTTATCGCACCAAGCTGGACAACAGCTACGTTCGCGAAAACAACGTCACCGGCGACGACAACAAGATCTGGAGCCTGGCCGCTACTTTCGCCACCGGCCCCCACAGCTTCACGCTCGCCCACCAGCGCAGCACCGGCGACAGCAACCTGGGTTATGCGTATGGCGGTTATCAGCGCGGGCAGAACCGTGTGGGTGATGGCGGCAACACGATCTACCTGGCCAACTCCTACTGGTCCGACTTCAATGCTGAGGACGAGCGCAGCTGGCAGTTGGGCTACGGCCTGGATTTCACCACCTTCGGCGTACCGGGCCTGACCTATAACGTCGCTTACGTACGTGGCGATAACATCACCACCTCTACCAGCGAAGGCGGTACCGAGCGCGAGATCTTCAACCAGTTCAAATACGTGGTCCAGAGCGGCCCGGCCAAGGACTTGAGCGTAAGGTTGCGCAGTTCCGTGCTGCGGGTGTCGCAGAAGTCCAGCGAGTACAACGTCAGTGGTAATGAGCTGCGGGTGTTTGTGGATTATCCGATCAGCGTCTTCTGATGCCTGATCAGGTTGTAAGTCGATAACGGTGGCGAGGGAGCAAGCTCCCTCGCCACCGTTGATTCATGCCTGCCTGAAGTGAACAGCATGGCGACGCCAAGCTCGGGTTCTTTTTGCTTTTAGCTCAAGAAAAGCCGCTGGAATCGCCTGTTTACCCGAGAAAAAATCGTACTAATGCAACATTGCCCACCGTTTCAAGCGCCGCTTGAAATGCCTCAAATACTTTCTCATGGACGTAAATCCTGCACCTACTAGATTAGGCCGCTCAATGCAGTGGAGACCTATGAAAAATGATCGTTCTGAACAGGGAAGTGGGCGAAGCGCTGAGACGTGACAAATACGTCAACGTTCGCGGTGGGGACTTCAACCTCTACGGTCATTTCGGCGACTTTGTCCGGCTGACCAAAAGCTGGGAAAACATGGAGCCCGACAGTTATTACGGCCAGGCCGAGTCAGGCATGCGTTTTCGCCGCTACAGCGACTTCGAATACAACCCGACGACCCGCGAACTCACGCAGCTCGAACATCGGGCATACGTTCAGTCCAAGGCCAACAACAGTTATGTCGGCGGAATGGAGCGGCACTTCGAGGATTTCTCCAACGAAGTGATCAACTCGCCGGTGATGCGCAGCCTGATCGACACGGATTTCGAGGTGTACAAGAACGTCCTGCCGCAGGAACTGCACGATGAAATCTGGCAGTGCCAGATCCATCAGATCCGCATCGAGATCAAGCCGGGCAAACAATTGGAAATTACCCCTGAAGGGATTCACTGCGACGGTTATCCGTTCAGCGGCGTGCACTTCTGGGGCCGTCAGAATGTGGCGGGTGCGGAAAGCCGCTTGTACACCGCCCAGGAAGAACAACTGGCGGCAACGACCTACGAGGACATCCTCGACACCACGTTTTTCCTGGATCGCGACATGCGCCATTACGTGACCCCGGCGCGCAACACCCATAGCCATGACATGGCGTATCGGCAGATCCTCGCCATCTCCTTCTCGCGGCCCGGGACCGCTTTCGACATTGTTCGCTGAACGGCTCGAACCCATGGACGACCTGACGCAGCAAGTCCTGTTGCGTCGGGCCATGGTCCGGGACGCCGAGCGGCTGGAACGGTTCTTTCGCGGTTTCGACGAAGTGTCGTTCTGCGAATGGCAGGATGCCCGATTCTTGCGCGGTGTGTTGTTGCAGGACACCACCACCGCTTACCTGGCCATCGATGCGAGCGGTGAAGTGGTGGGCGCGGTGATCGGCGGTATGCTCGGTACCCGTGGCACGATCAATCACTTGGCGGTCAGCCCTCAGCATCGCACCAGGGGCCTGGGCCAGCGCCTGGTCGAGGCCGCATCGGCTGACATGAAGCGGGTAGGCGTGCTGCGCATGTTCCTTTTCGTCGACGATGCTAATCTGGCCGGCAAGCGTTTTTGGGCGGCCCAGGGGTTCTGTGAGCCCCGGGGTGAAATCACCTTCGAGAGGGATTTATGAGCAAGACTTCCAGCCAGCCGCTGGCGGTCGAACCACAAGCCTCGCGTACCTTTGCTGAAGCCAGTCCGGTGGTAGCGGGTTATTTCACGGTTTCGTTTGTGTTCGGTCTGATGGCGGTCAACGCCGGGCTGCCCCTGTGGTTGCCGGTAGCGATGTGCCTGTTCGTCTACGCGGGCGCTTCGCAATTCGCGGCGCTGGCGTTGATCTCCAGCGGTGCCTCGCTGACCACCATCGTGCTTACTACGTTTTTGATCAATGCCCGGCACATGCTGATGTCGGTCTACATGGCTAAGGCCCTGCGCGCGCTGGGGCTCAGTCGTTTCGAACGCTGGTGCTACGCGGCGGGGCTGACGGATGAGTCGTTCGCTTTCCACAGCGTCAAGCTCGGCAGCGGGGCGCCGGTGAGCGTGCGCTACCTGGTCGGCTTCAACCTGTTTTGCCACACATCCTGGGTATTGGGCGGTTTGCTGGGTGCGGTGTGCGCGCAATACGCGGCGCACCTGATCAAATACCAGCTCGACTATGCCCTGACGGCGATGATGCTCTATGTGCTGGTTTCATTGTGCGATACGCGCAACAAACTGATCGCGGCCCTGGCGGCTGTCGTCTGCATGGGCGGGCTGAGCCTGCTGGGCAGCTCGCCGTTCAATGTCTTCATTGCCACGTTCGTTGGCTGCGGGGTAGGCGTATGCCTGACCAAACGTTCCTGATCCTGGTCGTGGTCCTGATGATGGCCGTAACCTTCCTGCCGCGCGCCCTGCCGTTGCAGATCAATACCGACCACTGGCCGCCCTTCGTCGCCCGTGCCCTGGAATACCTGCCCGTGGCGATCGTCGCTGCGATCAGCCTGACCCCGTTGTTGATCAAGGACCAGCAGATACAACTCGATCGCCCTGAGTTTTATGCTGCGATTCCGACGCTGTTATGTGCGTATTTCAGCCGCAACCTGTTTCTCAGTGTGGCGCTGGGCACGGCGGCGTACATCGCGCTCGGTTCGTTCCTGTAGCCTCAGGTCCACCACATCGTGCAGCGCCTGGCCAGACAGCTCCGGATTATTCACCGCCAGGCGGACCTCCAGGAAGTCCTCGAAGTCCGGGAAAATCGCCAGGCCGCTGCCCAGCGCGGCCTCCCGGGACACCAGCCCCAGGCCATCGAGTTGCGTGATCAACGACAACGTCAGCGTCTCGCTGCAGGAATAGACCATGCGCTGGCTCGACCCGTATTCGCCCAGGCCAGCGTCGAGAAAACGCAGGAAGCTGTGGGAATACGGACATTCTTCTGCCGGACGCACCTGAAACTTGTCACCGAGCAGGCCAAGGGAGTCGTCTTCGTCGCCACAATGGGCACCGACCACCTGCACCTGCACATCCGGCATGGTGATGCTGGTAAAACCACTTTGTTGCTGCCCGATCAGGATCGCCAGGTCAAAATCTTCATTCCTGAGCTTGCTCAGGTTCTCCATCGACTCGGCGTAGCTGAATTCCAGCTGATACTGAGGGAATACGGCGATCAACCGATCGATCATCCGCCGGTTGAACTCCGTCGGCAGGGTGGTATTGAGCGCCACTTTGAGCGTGCGCTGTCGCGGCGTCTTGAGCGCTGCGACTTTTTCTTCCAATTGTCGGGTGGCAACCAGCACCTGGTCCATGAAGGGCGTCAGTTCCGAGCCTTGGCTCGTCAACGTCAGGCCTTTGTTCGAGCGCCGGAACAACCGGAAACCAAATTGCTCCTCGACCTTGTTCAACTGCGCCGCCAACGCCTGCACCGTGAGGCACGAATGCTCGGCCGCTGCCGACAACGAGCCGGTCTGCACGATACGCATGAGGTTGCGTAGGGTTCTGCTATCCATGAGGTAATGCCCTCTGCTTAAGTGGGCTCGCTATTGTTGTGCACCTGGGCCGGGCCAGGGGGGCATGCTGGCTATCATCATGCACCTTGCCACGCTTGTCGCGATTTTGTGCCGAAAAGCGCCGAGAGGCGATTATTGGAGCTTATGCGGGATTTGGGGATTTTGCCCAGTCGTTGCTGGCCGGGATCAGTTAGCAGGGTCATAGGTGGACTGTCTTGCGAAAAATCCTGCGTGAGTCTCGGAACACTCCCAACATCATGGCTGATCGCTCTGATATCCGTCCTTGGAAACTCAGGTTGAAATACGCCCCTTAATACAGGCGATGCCAAACCTGCTGTTATCCATGCAAGGCCGCTTATCCACCTGACGTTGACCCATGGCGGCAGTCCCACCACAATGTTTTTGAGGTAGCGCCAATGTAGCTACAAATTTAGCGATGAGGTTTATTTCATGGGTGCATTATTAAAAACCACCGACGTGCGTTGCCGCATTGATGAGGACTTGAAGGCTCGTGCCACCGAGGTTTTGAACGCCTGCGGATTGAGTGTTAGCGACGCGATGCGTCTTTTCCTGCGCCAGGTTGTTGAGACTCAGGGGCTTCCATTCGAAATACGAGTGCCTTCGGACAAGACCGCCCGGGCCATGATTGAGGCACGGGATATCCGTCAACGATTCAACTCGATAGACGACATGCTGAGAGAGGCTGATGGCGAAACCGGGAGAAAAGCAAAAGCGCGCTGAATTGCCGAAGCAATGTGCATATACGTCTGAATTCAAAAAATCCTGGGAGCGTTACAAACGGGCAGGGCGGCGCGATATGAATGAAGTGCGTCATGTGATGGTCATGCTTTTTTTGGGTGAGCAGCTACCGAGCGAATACATGGATCATGCCTTGACTGGTAACTGGGTTGGATTTCGAGAGTGCCATATTGGCGGTGACTTTTTGTTGATTTATGAGCATTCACGCCCGGACCTGGTTACGTTTGTTGACTTGGGAAGTCATGCCGAATTGTTCAAATAGGGAATTTGTGGAGTCCACTTGCGAATAAAAAATTAAAAATAATCCGCATCTGTACTATCCTCTAAGCACCACCCCGCTACAAAGGAGCCCAAACCCATGGCGACTTCCTCCATCACCCTCAACGCACAGCAGCAATTGGATTCCCCGGACGCGGGTCGAGTAGCGTTGAAGTTTTTCTTCAACCTCATGGCGCTCTGGGGCTGCAGCGTCGAGCAGCAGCGCACCTTATTGGGCAAGGTGGGAAATACGACCTTCTACAAGTACAAGCAATTGCCGGAAAACGTGAGGCTGCCTCGCGATACGCTGGAGCGCATTTCCTACCTCATGGGTATCCACAAGGCGCTGAGCATCATCTTCAGCAACAGCCGGGACCGTGCTTATCAGTGGGTCAGCAGCCCCAACACCGCGGCCCCGTTCAACGGCCAGTCGGCGCTGTCCTACATGTTGACCGGTCGGGTGGTGGACATCGCTGACGTGCGGCGATACCTCGACGGAGTGCGCGGCTGATGGTGCCACCACTGGCGGACCCGCAATGGAAACGGGCCTATCGGATCGTCAACAGCAGCTTCCCGCCGATTTCGCTGTTTGAAGACGTACTCGACCCTGAAGACCTGCCCACCGCCTACGCCCTGGAAGCGTTGACCAATGATCGGCTGATGGAACAGGCTGGGGTGCTGTCCCGGGTACGCCCTGAGGACCGTATCTCCGGGCCCGGCTCGTCACCAGTAATGGCAGCGTTTACTCACATCGGCAAAAGCAGCCGCTTCAGCGACGGCACCTTTGGCGTCTATTACGCCGCTAGCAGCCAGGAAGCGGCCATTGCCGAAACCTGCTACCACCAGGCACGATTCCTCGGCGCGACCAACGAGCCCGACCTCGAGTTGACCATGCGCACCTACGTCAACAAGGTCGTCAAACCCTTGCACGACATCCGCCACGATTATCCCCACCTCCACGACCCGGACCCTACCGCCTACGGTCCATCTCAAGTGTTCGCCCGACAACTGCGTGAAACCCTGTCGTGGGGGCTGCTGTACCACAGCGTCCGATTGCCCGGCCACGAATGCGTGGCTGCGTTTCGCCCGCCGGCGGTTTCGATTCCGGTGCAGGGCAAGCATATTCGGTACGTCTGGAGTGCCCAGAAGCGGGAGATTTCGTTTGTGTTTGAGGTGAGTCAGGTGTGAGTTGGAATAGAAAAGCACCTGACAGAATCAGCAACGCTACTTAATAGGGAGTGAACTCGTGGCGAGGGAGCTTGCTCCCGCTGGGCTGCGCAGCAGCCCCTTTTATGAGTGCTACACACTCAAGCGGGAGCAAGCTCCCTCGCCACAAGAGCGTCTATTGATCAAATCTTGAACTGCTGCACTGAGGCCTGCATCGATCCCGCCGCATCGTTCAATTGATCCGCCGTTTGCGTCAGGTTGTGAATGGAACGGGTGTTTTCACGGGACTGCTCGGCAATCGACTCCACACGCTGGGCCATTTCATCACTGGCTTTGGACTGCTCGGCAATGGTCTGGGAAATTTCCTCCACCACTTCGGCCGCATGCCGGGCACCGGTGCGGATTTCGCTGATGGACACCCCGGCCTGCTGGGCCAGGTTGACGCCTTCGTCCACACGGCTGACACAGGCCTGCATGTTCGCCACCGCGTCCCGGGCGCTGGACTGGATGCGCTCGATCATCGCGGTGATTTCCTGGGTGGACTGCGTCGTGCGCGCCGCCAGGTTGCGCACCTCATCGGCCACCACCGCAAAACCACGCCCCGCCTCACCGGCGCGGGCGGCTTCGATGGCGGCGTTGAGCGCCAGCAAGTTGGTCTGTTCGGCGATGCTCTTGATCACCTGGATAATCGAATGAATGTCCTCGGAAGACGCGTCCAGCGCCGTAATCTTGCCGGACGACTGGTTGACCACTTCGGCGATCCGGTTCATGCCTTCCACCACCCCGAGAATCACCTGGCCACCGCTGCTCGCCAAATGCTCGGACTGCGCTGAAATCGTCCGGGCGCTGTCGGCGTGCTGATGGATCTGGCTGATGTTCGCCATCATCTGCTCCATGCTCGCCGCCATGCTGGTCGCGCTCTGGGCCTGCTGGTCGGCGCTGGACACAATCTGCCGCGCCGTATCGCCCAAATTCCGGGACGTGCCGTGCAACTCATCGCTCTGGCTGCGGATCGTGGCGATCATCTGCCGTAGATTGGTCTGCATCTGCTCGATCACGCCCTGCAACTGACCCAGCTCGTCCTTGCCCTGGGCCCCCATCGAGCGCTGCAAATCCCCTTGGGAAATCGCCTGGGTATTGAGGATGATCTTGTTGAGCGGCGTCAGCACCGCCTTGAGCAGGCTCCACGACAACAGCGCCAGCGCCACGCAAGTGGCCAGCAACGTCGCGATCAGCCAGCGTTCCGAGGTATGGATACTGTGGTCCTGATGCTCACGCGATGACTGCGCCTGGTTTTCGATCAGTTCGCTCACCGCCTCGTTGTGTTCCTCCAGCGCCGAAAACGCGCCGTCGAACTCTGCCCGTAACGCCTGGCCGTCCTGGGCGCCGTTCAAGGCCTTGCCGATGACTTGCTTGGCTTTATCGATGTAGGTTTCAACCTCGGGCTTGAGCTCGCCAATTGCCTTGGCGATATCTACGGGCAACTTCGCCTCGGCATTTTCCGCGATGACCTTGCGCATCCGCTGCGTATGCTCGTCGAACGCCTCCAACACTTCCTTCACCCCCTGGGCATCGCCCGGCTTCACCAGCAGAGCGGCGAGTACATCGGCACGAATGGCGTCGTGCATCATGTCCGCCTCCATGTGCTTGCGCATGGCCGAAATACTGGTCTCATTCTGCACCAGGGCCTCGGTCATGGAGTGATAACCCCACAACCCGATACCGCCGAGCAGCAACGCAAAAGAAAGACTGACCAACCCCGAGCCTATGACCTTGGTGCGGATCTTCATCGCTTACTGCTCCTTGGAGCGGGGGAATTCTGGGAAGTGTAGTCGAGCGCAAGCGGAGCCTTGGAACAGGCAATGCCCTTATTCGAGGCTATCGGCGGGGGAAATGATTAGATGAGCCCGTGGCGAGGGAGCTTGCTTGCGCTGGGCTGCGATATAGGTAGCCCGTTCCTTTTACCAGCTCTATCGCACGCACCGGTTTTACGGCGGATTCGCCTCCGAGCGGGAGCAGGCTCCCTTTGCGACGGGGGCCGGCACGCTCAAGATCCTTGCAACCATAAGCCGAGTTCATTTTTGCGCCAATGGCTTCCCCCTGAAGCGCAACGGTGCCGAGTCATAAAGTGCGGCAAACCGGCCCGCGTCCCACTCCCCTCGCATACCCTCCAACAACCCTCCATCCATTCGATACCCGCTGCTTGCCAGGGCCTGGCTCATCGCATCGGCGATTCGTTCGATGATCAAGGCGGGCTTATCGACTTTGCAATGCTTACGACCGAACTCGATCAATTGCTTGCGATCAGGATAAGTTTTTACCTTGTTCATCTTGATCGCCAATGTGCGGTCTACCAGCGAGCGGCCAGACTTGGGGTTGTAGTGTTCATAAACCGTGGTGGTGGTGACATCAAAAACCGGCGCCAACCGCACGCTTTCCAGTGCGTCTGGATGCGTATAGATAACACCAAAGTTTTTTAGATGGGCGTCGCCGTTGCGCACCATCACCGAGAGGCACACCGAAGAAAAAAAGCATTCCAACTCGCGAAGCGGTTCAGCATGACGGCATACCTGTTCCACTACTGCGGCGAGAATTTCGTAGCTTTGGGAGTATTTGTAATTGTCGTGGGGGTCTTTATGCAGGCCGAGCAATACCGCCATGTCTTCGAACCCCAGCCGTCCGGAAGGGGTCAGGTCGAACCTCTCCATAACAAACAACTCGCCGTTTTCCGAGAGCCAGAATGGCGGCGTTTCAAGCCCTGCCAGGCGTGCCGCCTCCAGGCAAAGGAATTCGTTTTGCGCCAGATGGGCATACTCCTCAGCACCGGATTTAACGATCAGATCGGAGCTGAGCATGGTTTTTCGATCACCCGTCAGCTTGTCCAAGTCAGGCACGAGCACCTTGGGCTGCACACCCGAAATACCCGACTCGAAATACGTATCGACCAGAAAATCAAAAACGCTTTGTGAAATGTCCGCCGACAGAATGTCCTGCAGTCCGACCTGAGCAAGAATAGGCACCGAAGCCTCGACAGGATTTAGATAGCTGAGTCGCCCGATTTGGTTGCCACCTATTACCGACAACAGGCGCATATCATCAACTTGCATATGCCTGGCCATCCGACGCTTGATCTGGTCCGCCAGAAAACCCTCAGGCACATTCATGTCGAATATCGGATGAAGGACATTGCTAACTGAAGGCGTAGGGTCATAGGGCATGACCAGCGAAACCTCCCGAGGCGCCTCGGCACTGGCATACGCAAACGAGAACTGCGAACCTTTGGACAAGTCGCCGCTATAGCCTTGTGGTGTCATGACATTGAGCAACTTGACCCTACTCATCATGTTCCACCAGATCTGCCAGAGATTTGAGATCAATGCGTTTGTCGACGATTTCCAGTGCCATTCCCAATGCAGACACGACCCGAAACAGGGTGTACATGGCCACGTTTTCACCGGCTTCAAGGTCGATTATTGTCTTGCGATTGCAGTGGGCTTTTTCAGCGAGACGTTGTTGGCTGTAGCCTTTGGCACGGCGTAGCGAACGTATTCTTTCGCCGAGAGCTGAAGGATTTAGAATGAGCATGATGTCCACCATAACGGACTTTTTGCGAGAGATCCCTGAGTATGTCCTTAATAGCGGACATTTCAAGCGTCTTGTGACGGGCATCCCGAATGGGAAGTGACATTCAGCATCCTGACCGCTGATCACACCACCTGAAACTTTGCTTCTGAAAATCTCGTAAGAATTTGCTTCCTGTTGCGAGAGAGCTTGCTCCCGCTGGGCTGAAGCAGCCCCTCTTTAATCCGCTTCTGCAAATAAAATTCAATGCTGCCCTCTCAGAGCAGCATTGCAGTGGCAGCCCTTAGGCCGGATTGCTCCCTGGCGCCTCAAGCACCTTCACCACATCATCGATGACGGCCTTGCTCATATCCTGCAAATAACACGACGCCCAGGCATACCGATCCGTACTGCGAATCATCGCCGCGTCCTCGGCCAGGACCTTGGCAACGTGGAGCAGGTCGGAGGCGTGGGACAGGGCTTCGCCGATGGGGATACCGCTGTTGACGCGGAAGAGCGGGCGGTCGGAGTGGTAGCAGAAGGGGGTTAGGCCTGGGGTTTTGAGGTCTTGCGGATTTGGCATTGTCTGGCTCCTTGACTGTGAGAGCCGCAACCGTCCTTTCCTACGGGATTGGGTGGCGGCCATGCACGGGGTAGGAAAACCGGGAATCAAGGCACCCGGCACACCCGAAGGTGTCCCGCGCACAGCCGCCATAACGCATATCGCAGACACAAAAAAAGCGCCTGCAATAGTAAGCGAGACGCAGCTGATGCGCCTTGATTTACTTCGGGTTTCCTACGCCCGGTCGCTGAATTGGCAGCGACGGTCAGAGAGTAGCGGGCGATTGGTTAGGGTGCAATCGTGGCGCGATGCTGGCGGGGGAGGGCTTCGTTTTGCATGCGCGGATATGCCGAAACATCTCATCGTTTTAGCGCATAAAAAACCCGCACGATTTGAGCATGCTGACCGGGTCAACCTAGGCTTGGCGGGTATTTGGCAGCCATTTTAGGTTGCTGGAAAAGGTCGTCAACGTCCTAATGAAAGCATTTGTAACCCCGGATTGGAGGTGGGTGAGTTCTGGGACTCGCCGGATTCAGGCTTTTCCTTCAATGTAAAGACCAATGTCATTACAGTGAGGGCCGTCTCATGGCTTCCATCAACGTCCGTATCGACGACGACTTCAAGGCGCGTGAATACCGCGAACTGGAAAAGCTCGGCGTGACCCCTTCCGAGCTGATGCGCCAAGCCTTGCAGTACGTAGCGGAGCGCGGCCAGTTGCCGTTCAAGCCCGTCTTGATGACCGAAGACGATGAAGCCTTGTTCGCAACGTTGCGCGAGCGACTCGCAGCTCCGCGGCGGGTTAAGGTTTCGCTAGACGACCTATAGCCTCGAATTCGATGCACGGGCACTAAAGGAATGGCAAAAGCTAGGGAATACCGTCCGTGAGCAGCTCAAAAAAGATGAGGTTCGGTACCAATCTGTGATTGCGAATCCTGAGCCGGGTAAGATCCGCGTGCACGACGCCAACGGTCTGCCATCGCTGATTGACTTGGTAGAGAGCACTCGCGAACAACAGCTGCTGTTGGCGTTTGAGCGTCAAATGCGATCAATCAATTCAGGAGCTGATCGGGCGCTAGTGGCTGGTTTTATGTCGGACGCCTTGGGCGCGCCGCACTTTTACGGCAGTCTGCCAGACGAGCAACTGAGTCTTACCGGAGCCGTTGTGTTGGGCGAACCGATGCCGTTCCCCTGTCGTGATGGGCAGAGCGTCAAAGCCGCACGGATGCACACCGCTCAGCAACTGCGCCAGGTTGCTGATCACTTCTCGTCGCACAAGCTGCAGTTGCGGCAGCAAGCCACCGGCTTCAAACAGCAGTTGATGCAGGCGCTGGCCGCTCAGGACCTGGGCGCGATCCGGGCGGTAACCTGGGAGCTGCCCGCATGAGTTGGACCCCCGTGACCATGCGCTGGCCAGAGCAGGCCACCAGCTGGATGACAGGCCTGGAAGCGGCCCAAACCCTGGCGGGGAGTGAGCTGGCAAATACTGCGCTGCGCATGACGGGTCTCAGCGACTTGGCCACCACCAACCCGGGACCAGTCGGCGCTGCTGCTCAACAGGCGATCGCCAATGGCCGCGCCGCGATAGCCGAGCAAATGGACCAGGCACCGTCCTGCCTGGTCGTGACGCCGTTCCAGAGCGGTATCGGCCAGGGCACCGGTAACCAGCGTTACCTATCTGCGCCAAACCTGCTGCAGCATCTAGCCGACAAACCTTGGACCCGAGCGATGCCGGTCGACCTAAAGGTGAGCAATACGCGCTGTCTTTGTTGTTCCTGGCCACCGGCTATGCGGAATTGGCCAGCACGTTGTCGAGATTCAATGCTCTGCTGCCTATGCCCGACCTCGTACGCACCGAACGCCGCGCCGGGCAATTAGCGCGCCTGGAGGCTGAAAAATGGGAACTGCCCAGCGCCGGCGCGTTGCCTCGCTGGCAAGCCCTGCCGCTGGAGCGCTGTACGCTGCTCAAGGCCGCGAAACAGAGCATGACCAGCCAAGTGGCCGTGCTGGAAGGTTACGCTGCTGACAGTGCGCCTATGGGTGACTTGGCGGCACTGGCGACACGCAAGGCCGCTCAACAGCAAAGTCGAAATCAGAAGATGTCCGATCTGCAGGCACTGCTGGCCAACGGCAGTCCCGATGATCGACTGCGCGCGCGCCTGGTCGGACCGGGTGACGTGAATCAGCTACGCCGGGCGATGCTTGATGGCGAGGCCCCCGGGCACGAGTGGGTGCTTAGCGCCGGTGTCGTACTGGTCGGCTCGCTGACCGGCTTGAGCTTCGTTCGCGAACTGGTGGGCCTATGACTGCACTGCTGCTCGACGGCCAGAAAGTACGTGGGAAGGGCCTCAAGGTCTCGGCGAACCTGCGTATCGAGACGGAAGACCTGTCTGGCCAAACCAGCAATACCAGCGTCGCCCATAAGGGCTTCAAACCAAAAACTCTGACCGTCACGCTGATGATCCCATTCCGCAATCGGGCGGACTTGGTCGCGCTGATGTCGCTGGCGGAAGCGACTGCCGGCGGTGGCCAGCGTAAGACTTACCGTGTGGTCAACGATACCGCCGAGAGCTTCGGCGTACGCCAGGTCGAGTTCGCGGAAAACTTCAGTGCCCGGGAAGACGACGTGCTTCGCGGCTGGCAGATTCAGTTCGGCCTGAGTGAAAAGCTTTCAACCGCCGAGAAGGTGGAGACGCGCCGCCCTGGTAATGCAGTCAAGTCCCAGGGTGCACCTGGAGAGGCCGTTGGCGGTGAAGGTGCGCCAGGTGATGGAAGCAGCCAGCCGGGCGGTCTCAGTGGTTTTGAGGCGGTTCTGAAACGAGTGGATGACGCCCTGTCATGAAACTACATAAGGTTTTGAGCATTGCCGGCGAGCGATACCCGCTGGTGAAAGATGAGGTTCGGCTGGATCTTGGTAGTCCTGGACGGGCGAGCTTTACGGTGAAAGCCGGTCAAGCCTTGAAGGGGCTTGTGACGCTGGATATCGGTTACAACGAACGCACCCTGCAGCGGCACTTCATCGGGTACATCGAACGCAGCACCGCAACCAACTCCCAGCAGCAGGCGCTGTTCTGCCGCGAATTGACGGCCGTCCTGGCCTTACCGCTCCCAATGAACTTGCGTCATGTGGATCTGCACCAGGTGCTCGAGGAGATCAGCACCCGCACAGGCTTGCGGTTTCGTGTTCCGGATCAACCCTACGCCCGGGTCAAGACGCCATTTTTCTACAGCTTGGCTGCTGGATATCAAGCCATGGACAGCTTGGCCAGGGTTTTCAATATCCCCGATTTCATCTGGCAGCAGCAGGGTGACGGGGAGGTATACGTGGGCAGTTGGACAGACAGTTTCTGGGGTATTCGCCAACCTATCCCACTGCCAGCCGAGCTGTTTGACGGCTACAACGGCAACCAGAGCGCCATGGTCGCGGTTCTTCCAGGACTTCGACCAGGTGCAACGATCAATAACAACGAGCGGATCACTGCAGTGACGCTCATTGATTCGCAGATGGGTATCAGATGGAAGACGCAATCCGCCGCTCAGTAGAACGCCAATTCCCCGAGCTGACGGGGTGCTATCACCTACCACGCTTTGGCCGGGTTACCGCGGTGCCGGACGCCCCCCGTGCCGCGGGGCTATGCGACGATTTCCGGCCGCGCTTCGGTGTCGACGTTGAGGTATTGCTGCCTGATGGCGAGCCAGATCCGGCTCTGCCGATCCTGACGGGCTTGCCGCTGCCGGCCCCGATGGGCGGGCAAGAAGCTGGCATGTTCGGTTTTCCGGAAGAAGGCACTACGGTGGTGGTTAGCTTCGCCTATGGGCTGCCGCACAAGCCATTCATAACCCAGATCCTGCCCCATGGCCTGAGCCTGCCCCGGGTGCCAAAGGGCGACCAGGTGTGGCAGCACAGCGAAGCCTGCCAGCAGCGCGTCGACGTCGATGGGAACTGGTTGCGTCAGACTGATGGCAAGATCCAAGACAAGGCGATCGAGCGCGAAGTGGAGGCCCTGCAGAACACCGAGACGTTCCAGAGCCACACCAGGACAGTCGACGACCATTCAACTGAATCGGTGGGAGGCATCAAGACGATTGAGGCCCTGGGAGCGCTCAAGCTGCTGTCGGGTGGGTCGGCGAGCCTGGCGGCCGTTGATGATCTGCATCAGGCCACCGGCCGCGATCTGAACCTGGTGGTGGGGCAGAAGCACAACGCCGTAGTGGGGGGCGACATGCAGGAACGAATTGAGGGTTTGCGTGACAGTGCGGCAGCAATTAGTCAGCGCCTCCGAGCGCCAAAAAATTGGATTGGTTCTGAAGGCGTTAACTTATTTCGAATTGTTTGCGACACTCTGGATATTCTTCATAAAATGAATATGCAGCTAACGAGACACACTCATGGTCAGGGACCCGCGCCTAGTCCAGTCGATACTGCCGTATTTTCAAATGGATCAGCTCAGGCTGAGGCCCTAGCATCGCAGCTCAAGATTATTACTCTAGAGTAGTAAGCATCCTAGAACTCGGTACGTAGTAGATGGCCTCTTTACGGATGAGGTATTTTTTTCTGTATTCCTTCGCTTAGAAGCTCATAGCTCAAACGACCTGACTTCAGTGCATCCAGAATTATTACACGCAGTTTTGTTAAAGTGAATCTCTCTGTCTTTCCTTGACGGATTTGATCTGCTATGGCATCAGATACAAAGCCAAGATGAGTGATGTTGAGTTGAGCAAGGTCACGATGGGTATCAACTAAATCCGAGCATACCGTTTGTCCTGGTGTTTGACGGATTTCTATCCCTTTTTCTAGGAACTGGGATTCATCGATAACCACTATGTCGATAGTATCTAACCGGTCATTGGCAGCGGCGATTGCGAGGACACCTTGAGCAACATCGGCTGGCGAATCAACTCTCCAGAAGGATAAAGTATTTCCGCTGGTCTTAAGGCAGTGAGTGATAGCGTCTGCGTTGACAGGACCCGGTTCATCAGAAACGCTCCATTTGGACATTGTTATCTTGCGCACAAGATAGGTCATTCAGGCGTCTCCGCAAAAATCAGCAATCACCTGTTGTCGATATTCATCTAACCACCTTGGCGTAAGAGCGTGGTTCTTTAAGTGCGTAATAAGCGTCGGGTCTTCCCAATATTCATAAACTCTTATTGCGCACTCTTTAACTTCGACTGAGATGTGCGAAAGTGAGGCGCGAGCTATAAGTTCGTTAACTGGGTGGAAAGTTTCGCGGCTTAAGTGTGCAATAGCATTTAATATGCCGACGAGACGTTTTTCGTTGTTCGAGCAGTCCAGGTAGATTTTTCCCAAATTGATTTGGACTAAAAGTGCGTCATCCTGTAGCCACTTTTCTATATAGTGCTCTGTAGCGGACTTAAGCCCCGGCTCAAAAACGTCAGCATCGAGGCAAGCTTCAAGCCCAGCTCGGAACAGCTTGGCTTTTTCCTCACCCGACGCGGCTACTGGATTAACCGTTTGGGTCGTACTTGCTTCCTCTATCCATATTTCTTTTTGCGCTAGAACATTAAAATCATTCGAATCACTAAACGTGGTTTGGGTGGCTGCCCTCACGGATGTTTTGAAAAATGGAGAATGCGCACTATTATTTCTGATCACCTTAGACCATGCTTCTACGAGTTCCGGTACAGATCTTGTGTTAATTGTTTGCACGTTGAATCACCTCGCCTATTCCTTTATTGATATTTCCTTGTATCTCAAGTGTCTTGGTGAGGAAGGTATCTATAAATTCAGCTGACAGATTAGCTATTCGTTTTTCGGTTGGAATATTGATGTCAATGTTAAGAAGTAGTGTGTCAAATTCGCGATTGCCAGATGCGTCATTCAGTTGTACATGTACTTTCGATAAGTTATAAATGGCGTTCACTTCTTGATTTACTGGATCGGCAAAAGCTATAAGTGCAACATTGCGAACGCTCCATTCAACAATGCTGGCGTCTGGAATAACATCGAATGCTTCTTTGATGAAAACTTTTCTAAGTTGCTGAAGTTGATCTTCGCTCATTTCTTGGAGGAATTTATCGCAAACCACCCCCATTCTCTTATAAGTTATTTCGAATGTTTTTCTAAGCTGCTCAGCAATTTTTCGAACCTCGTCGAAGAAAACCTCCATGGTCAATGAGGCTGAAGGAGAGCCCGGAAGTGGTGTGGCGACGAAATCAATTCGATTTAATAGTATGTTTACTGACAGACCGTTCCGCATAGACTGCAATGCCAGCCTGGGTTCCATTTTATTAGTTTGAAGGTTGAGTTCTTGTAAGTTGCCAGGTAACAAGCCGCTCGAAAAAAAGCCTTCTATACATTTCTTTATATTGTCTTCCGTAGGTGTGAGCAGAGAAAAGTCTCCAAACAAGGAAACTTGAAACTTCATGTTCATTTCGCCGTTCACAATAACCGCTCCCATTTTCTGTAATTAAAACTCTTCGGCCTTATACAGTATCCTCGTGAAACTATCAATGGCCACTCCTCAGGCCCGTTCTGAGGAGCTGCTATCAAGCTCAACCGATGCCTTCAGCTTATGAAAATTAAGAGTCACAGCGGCATCGGTGCGTTGGTTGAGCATAGCGTTGAATTCCCTGTATGTGATTGTGTTTTTTCTACTATAGGGTGGCAGCTTCGGAAAGGTTCGCTGTTCCAAGAACCCGATTGTTTGACTCCCCTCGGCCTGCCAAATGTCGCTACAACGCCGCCTCCCGTGATCAACCCGCCTGGACAGCGCATGTGAGGTTTTCTTCGCGTGTAACAAAAAAACGTCAAATAAAGCACTTATCCCCCTCCCGCCGACGGACCTTGCGTCCTTTTTTTGTGCAAATTCGAATGTAGTGCAAGCAACCCTGTAGCCCAGGCTAGCCGCGGGGCATCGCAGGCGCCTGCTCATTTCACGGTTTGCAAATTTTGGAAAAGAAGTGCAGAGCGCTTGCACAACTGAGCTGTGAACACGAACGGAGGGGTAAGTGCTGCGGTGCCCGGTTCTGCTGGACGAAAATTCGAAAACGAGCCGTTCGACTAAGTTTTGCATTTTGCGGCCGATCTGTTTCTGCAGGTGTTGGCTTCTACCAGCGAGTCGAGGCGAAATGGCTGCAACGCCCACTAGGCGAGCGATACCGCTCGATGCAGGTTCTGGCGCAGCTTTCACTCAACTGCATGCGTTTCGACTCGCTGAGCGCATCAGATCAGGCGTCCAAAGGAGCGATGCCGGCAAGTCTTGTATCGTTTCAGAGGCTGTCAAAGTGCCATTCCCAGGTGAAGGCTGGGAAAAAGGTAATTTTGGGAATTTGAAGAAGCAGCGGGGCTATAAGCCTTGTGTAGCTTAGCGTTGAGCGATTACCGAAGAAGGTAATTTAGGGTAATCGAAAAGGTAATTTTTAGTAACACACTGATTTTAAAGGGTTTCACTGGGTTTGGATCTGACCAGGGAAAAAGGTAAGTGGGTAACTAAAAAATTACCTTATTATTACCTTTGATACATATCGCTAACCCTTTGATGGTAAAAGCAATTTAGCGTTACGGATGGCTCAATTACCAAAATTACCTTTTTCCCAGCCCTGAACATAAATCGAGATCTAGGACAGCAGTGGGGTCAATGTTCGCTTATGCTAGGTCGCCGTACGCCCCCAACGTGGTTCGTCAACGGTCCTAAAATACTTCTCGATAGGGACCAAGCTCGCGTCAATATCTTGAGGAAGACGAGGGTTTCATTTGGCGCGGCCACGAGCTACGCGAGCAGGAAGTACAAAGAGGAATTGCGCTAACGCAATGGCGAACTCAATAGATTTCCGAGCGTCCGCTTCGTCAGGCAAGGCACCACTTTCATCCACATGTCTTTGATCGTTTGCATCCAACCTTACTTCATGCGCCCATTTGGCCATTTCGGGGGTTATAAGATGCGCTTTTTCAGCCGACTCAATGCGATTGAAGAGGGTGCCCTCCTTGAAGCCCTTTTCCTTAAGCATCGCATCGACTGCTGACGCGGTAAGCATCACTGCTCCCGCTGGGGCGTGGACGCAAGCAAGCGCCTGGTCTAGGTACGCTTTGGCCCGTTGGGGCACTGCCTCATCCACGGCATCCGAAGTAGGCCATATTTGCGAGATATCCAACTCCATCGTTTGATTGCCGTTCGTATGAAAATAAGACACGGCCATGGAGACCCCGCCGCAGCTTCGGCATTGATAAATCCCCCAAGTACGACGGTTGCGATCTCGATCGTCTGTCGATTCAAAACCGGCGACTCGATGCAAGGAGGGTTTGGCAACGCCGCATTGTGGGCAGCGTTCAAGCGGAAGTGTGGGACCTTGGCGCATATCCAATGACTCCTTCTTTGAACGCTGGTTTAAGTTGTCGCGGGGTGTTGTTACGTCGCTTGTTACGTCCAGGACAAAAAACAAAGGCCTGCATCGCTGCAAGCCTTTGATTTTATTGGTGCCGGCACCAGGAGTCGAACCCGGGACCTACTGATTACAAGTCAGTTGCTCTACCAACTGAGCTATACCGGCGTGTGGGCGACGATTATAGCGATTGGGCGCGTTCTGTAAACCCCTGAATTCTGACTATTTTTGCACGACCCGTGCTCAAGCGCGGCGCAGCAGGGCGCGTACTTTCTGCAAGGCTCGCCACGCACGGCTGTTTTGCATGGCGTGAAGTTGGGCTTCGGCCTGTTCAGCCCGTTGCAGGGCGGCGTTGAGCTGTGGGTCTGCGTCGTCGACGGGGTGGCTGAACTTGTGGCCTTTGCAGAGTTGGAAGCCGTCGAGGTTGCACGGGGGGATGTCGAAGGCGGGTTTGAGGGCCAGGTGTTCTTCGGCGAGGTAGTAGGTGTTGATGCCGTCGAACAGGATGGATTGGTAGCCGGCGTCGGTCACCAGGTTTTCCCAGGTCTGGTCGCGGGCCCATGGGGTTTCGATGAGGATGATCCAGGGGCGCCAGCGGCTGAAGTCCATGCCGCGCAGTACGGTTTCTTCGTGGCCTTCGACGTCGATTTTCAGGAAGTGGATGGGGCGGTCCTGGGCGTATTGCTCGCAGATGGCGGCCAGGGTGCGGGATTGGACGGTCTGGGTGCGCACGTCCATGCCGGCGTCGCGGTGTTGTTGGGCGACGCTGGTTTCTACTGTGGATAAGCCTGTGTCGGCGATGGTGTAGAAGGTCAGGCTCTCGGCGTTTTCGCCGGCCACGCATTGCAGGTTGATGTCGCCGGGGCGTTGTTGGCAGAGGGCGTCGTAGTAGGCCGGTACCGGTTCGATGTTGATGCCGCGCCAGCCGCGGTCGTAAAAAGCTCGGGTGACAGAATCATCTGTCGGATGGTTGGCGCCGACGTCGAGGTAAAAGCCGTTTTCCACCGATTGAAGGGCGCGCCACAGGCGTATGTCTTCGAAGTTTTGTGCGTAGGAAATGAACGTCACGGCCAGTCCTTGAGTGTGTCGGCATTGTGTCAATCACGATACGTGTGGCTGTTGTATAGCACGGACGTGGTGGACGCAATTACTGGCGCGAGGCAGCACTGAATTCGGCGGTTATGTCGTTTTGCTTAGACGCTTATGCACAACGGGCTGGATGACGCGCAGGGCATCTTGCGATTTTGTGACCGCTTTCGCGTTTCGTCGCAAATGCCTGTTTTCATGGTTTTTTATCCATGTGAACAAAAAATGACCAATACGGTTTTGGTCAGGAAATCACGGATTTCTTGGATCCAGGTTTATTTCATCAACAGAGTTATCCACAGGCTGTTTCGTCTCAGCAACGCTCTGCCAGCAGTAGCAGATTACGCGGTGTCAACGCTGTTTCGCAGAAGGTGCCAAGGCGCACGTCATAGCCTTGTTCAGTGAGAAAAAGTGCTCGGTCCAGCACCAGCCAAAGCTCCAGTGGTCGTCGGAAAAGGCCTCGGAGCAACTCCAGGTTGCGCACCTCGGCCAGGCGCTGGTGACCTGCTGCTTCCAGAGCGACCCAATCAGGCGTGCCGACTGTGGATAAGTCTTTGAGGGCCGCCAGATCGGTGCAGTACTGGGCGAAGGATTTTTCCAGCCAGGGGCTGGGCAGTGACGGGGTGGGCAGGTAGTCGTCGCGGCCTCTGACTTGCCGTTGCAGCAGGTCGAAACCCAGGCGCCAGGCCATGGATTGGTCTCGCTGTCTTCTTACGCGCGCGCCAGCGGTGACGGTTTCGGTCTGCGGCAGGCCGAGATCGTCAAGTGATAGTTGTAGGGCAGAGCCTTTGGCGGCGTCGGACAGCGCTTGATAGCGTTCGCTGCTGATGCGGTTGTAACAGCATGGCGCGATAGCCAGTTGTGCACAGCCAGCGTCGCTGGCCAGGTGCATCAGGCGCACATGCAGGTCGCCGCAGGCATGCAGGGCCACGGGGGTGTGTCCCGGATACAGCGCGAGGGCCGCGTCCGCGCCCAGCACATCTTGTTGCAGGTGCGTGGCGGGCAGGTGATGGCGCTGGCTCAACAGTTGGCCGCTGGCGACCAGTGCGGGGTCGTACTCCAGGCAGGTCAGTTGTTGCTCACCGTGCAGCAGGCGTCGACCGAGGTGGCCCTTGCCGGCGCACCAATCGAGCCAGTGAGTTGGCTGGGTGATAAAGTGCAAGCGGCTGGCGAAGGCTTCGATCTGCTGCCATTTGCGCCCGGGTACGTCGACGTTGAGGCGATGGCGTGGTGCTTCGAGCGTGCTGGCCGGCAATTCAGCAACAGCGCTCAGTGCGCGGGAGACAGCGGCCAATTCCGGGAATGGTGCTGGCGCGTCTTCCATCACCCAGGGCTGATGATGATCGTTTTCCGCCGCTTCCAGCGAACGCTGGCGTAGCCATTGGGCCAATTCCGGGTGGGACGTTTCCCAAGGCAGATGTAGATAGGTGAATGGGCGTGGTTTCCACAGCGCCTGGTGCGCCGTAAGAAAAGCGTCTAACGCCGTGAAGCGGGCGAGCAGTGCCTCGCCCGTCAGCACGCCGCTATCAGCGTCCTTGGCAGGCATCGACACGCAACCAGCGTTCCAGTTGCTTGAAACCTTGAACCAGGACGAAGGACATCAGCAGGTAGAACATGCCCGCCGCGAAGAAGATCTCCACCGGCATATAGGTCCGGGCAATGATCGTGCGGGCCATGCCGGTGAGTTCCAGCAGGGTCACGGTGCTCGCCAGGGCACTGGCCTTGAGCATCAGGATCACTTCGTTGCTGTAGGCCGGCAGGCCGATGCGCGCGGCGCGGGGCAACATGATGTAGAACAGCGCCTTGGGCCGCGACATGCCCAGGGCCCGTGCGGCTTCGATCTCGCCCTTTGGGATGGCCTGGATCGCGCCGCGCAGGATCTCGGCGATGTAGGCGGCGGTGTGTAGGGTCATGGTGGCCGTGGCGCACCAGAACGGATCCCGCAGGTACGGCCACAGCGCGCTGCTGCGCACGGCATCGAATTGCGCCAGGCCGTAGTAGACCAAAAACAGCTGGACCAGCAGTGGCGTGCCACGGAAAAAGAAGATGTAGGCGTAGGGCAATGCCCGCACCTGCCACAGGCGCGAAGAGCGGGCGATGCCCAGTGGAATCGCCAGCAGCAGCCCTGCGATCACGGCGATGGCCACCAGCTCCAGGGTCAATGTCGCGCCCTGGGCCAGCTTCGGCAGCCACTTGATGATGACGTCCCAGTTCATTGGGTGCTCCTGGTAAATCCACGGGCGGCGCGTCGTTCCAGCAGGTGCATGCCGATCATGGCGAGCACCGTCAGCCCCAGGTACATCAACGCCGCGACCATATAGAAGGTGAACGGTTGCTTGGACACGGTCACGCCGATTTGCGCGTGGCGCATGATTTCTTCCAGGCCGATCACCGAGACCAGCGCGGTGTCTTTCATCAGGATCATGAACAGATTACCCAGGCCGGGCAGGGCGATGCGCCACATCTGCGGCATGATCAACCGGGTGAAGATCCGCCATTTCGACAGGCCGAGGGCGACGCCGGCCTCGCGATGGCCCTTGGGGATCGCCAGGATCGCCCCGCGAAACACTTCGGTGGCGTAGGCGCCAAAGCACAGGCCCAGGGCAATGACCCCGGCTGCGAAGGCGTTGAGGGCAAGGTCGGGGTTGCCGAAATATTCACCCAAGGCGCGCATCAGGTTGACGGTGCCGAAATAGATCAATAGCACCCAGAGCAGTTCCGGGATGCCGCGAACCAGTGTTGAATAAGTACCGCCAAGCCATTGCAGTGGCTTGTATGGAGAGGTCTTTGCCAGGGCCCCGAGCAGGCCGAGCACCAGCCCCAGGCAGAGGGCCGTGAGCGCCAACTTGACGGTCATCAGCGCGCCGGCGGCAAGCGCTGGGCCGAATCCGTAGAGATCGATCATCATGGGTAGGAATTCATATCGCGGCAGGCTTTGCTAAGGGCCGGCGCCGCCAGAGAGCTGCGCCGGCCAGGCACGTCAATATCAATAGATATTGAACGGAAAGTACTTGTCGTTGATTTTTTTATAGGTGCCGTCGGCCACGATTTCTTTCAAGGCAGCGTTCAGCTTGTCGCGCAGCGGGTCACCCTTGCGCACGGCGATACCGATCTTGTCGCTTTCCACCACCGGGTCGCCCTTGAATTCGTAAGCACGGCCCGCATCGGTTTTCAGCCAGTCGTAGTTCACGTATTTGTCCGCCAGGATCGCGTCGACGCGGCCGGAGGTCAGGTCCAGGTAGGCGTTATCCTGGGTGTCGTAAAGCTTGGTGGTGATGTCGCTGCCCATTTCATCTTCCAGCCAGGTGCCGGCGAGGGTGGAGCGTTGTGCCCCGATGACCTTGCCGTTGAGTGAGGCTTTATCGGTTTTGAAGTCGACATTTTTTGGTGCGATGAATTGCAGTTTGTTGGAGTAGTACGGGTCGGTGAAGTCCACGGCCTGCTTGCGTTCTTCAGTGATCGACAGCGACGAGACCAGGAAGTCGAACTTCTTGGCGTTCAAGGCCGGGATGATACCGTCCCAGTCGGAAGTGACCACTTCGCACTCGACTTTCATCTTGGCGCACAGAGCATCGCCAATATCCTTATCGAAGCCGACCACGTTGCCGCTGGCGTCCTTGTTGTTGAACGGCGGATAGGCCGCTTCGATGCCCATCTTCAGCTTTTCGGCCGCCATGGCGCTGGCCGAAAAGACCAGGCTGGCCGCTGCGGCCAGGAGGAATTTCTTGTAGGTCTGCATGTGTACTGCTCCGTTAGCGGTTGCTGGACATGAATTGTTTGCAGCGCGCCGAAAGCGGGTTCTCGAAGACCTGCTGTGGCGATCCTTGTTCCTCGACCAGGCCTTGATGAAGAAACACGACTTCGCTGGAAACCTGACGGGCGAAGCCCATTTCGTGGGTGACCAGTAGCATGGTGCGTCCTTCTTCGGCCAGGGCGCGGATCACACTAAGTACTTCCTGGACCATTTCCGGGTCAAGGGCGGAGGTGGGTTCGTCGAACAGAATCACCTTGGGCTGCATCGCCAGGGTGCGGGCAATGGCGGCGCGTTGTTGCTGGCCGCCGGACAGCTCGGCCGGGTAGGCGTGGCGCTTGTCGGCGATACCGACCTTGGCCAGCAGCGCTTCGGCCACTTCGACGGCTTCGGCCTTGCTCTGGCCAAGCACCCGGCGCGGGGCTTCGATGATGTTATCGAGCACGCTCATGTGCGGCCAAAGGTTGAAGTTCTGGAAGACGAAACCGATTTCGCTGCGCAGGCGGTTGATCTGTTTACCGTCCGCGGCCACCAGTTCACCGTTCTTTGCGGCCTTGAGCTTGAGCTCTTCGCCGGCCACCAGGATCTGGCCCTGGTTGGGGTTTTCCAGCAGATTGATGCAACGCAGGAACGTGGACTTGCCGGACCCGGAGGATCCGAGGATCGAGATCACATCGCCGTCGCGGGCGGTCAGCGAGACGCCTTTGAGCACCTCCAGCTGTCCGTAGCGTTTATGCAAATTGCGGATTTCAAGCGCGGGCGTGGCCTGGGCCATGTGCGGTCCTCATGGTATGTGCTCCCTTGCTGTTGGCAGCCTTCCTTGGCGAGGCGGCCAAGCTAGCATGCGTCCGAATGGCCGCCAACAGCGCTACGGGTGGTAAACCGGTGATGTGCGGCAGGTTGTCGCATCGGCACAGCAGACTGTCGCGCCATCAACAACCGAACGGCCGTATGAACCGTGTTTACCAGTGAAAAGCCCGGGGAGTCGCGTAAAAAAAGGCGCGATGGTGCCAGCTTTGGGCGGGGGTTGGAAGGGTTAACCGGATGAGCGTTACCGCAATCAAAAGTCTGTTGGGTTATTCGGGAGCGTCCTCCAGATCCCACAGTATTTTGAGCACCTCTTTGAAGCTGGCTTTTGCAGTTACGAAATCCGCCTGCACTTCAGGGCTGTGAAGCCAATCCTCCGCTGCTTCCTGATCGATATCGTCAGCCCACTTTCGGTAAGCGACCAGGGTATTTTCGGTCAGAATCTGGACCGCCATGGCTTCGTTTTCAGCATTTTCATTATCCAGCAGATCGGGCTGTTCACTGGTCATGGCAAGAAGTAATGCCATCATCCTGACCATCATGTCGATGCGCCCCGCCTCTTCTTCGGCGTCTTGCATCTCATAAAACAGCGACAGGAAGTCTCTAGGGCGTTCTGCGAATTCGTCTTGCAGGGGATCCAGGAAGTAGGGATCGTCGTATTCGGGAAGATCAAACGTGGTGGCAGCAGGCTTTGTACGACTGACGCGTATTTGCTTGGCTTTTGCTTTTGCACGCTTGGCGCGTTTTTGTTGCTTGTTCGCGGAGGCCATGGGTGTGGTTCCGTTACTCGTTAAAGAAAAGCGGCCATAAAACCTGTGGGAGCGAGCTTGCTCGCGATAGCGGCAGAAAAGCCAACGCAGATGTGAAGTTGAAGGCCTCATCGGAGCAAGCTTACTCCCACAGGGGCTCGATGGAGCTGCTTTTCTAACGTCAAACCACCAAAGTTACAACCCCGGCTTCGTCACAGTGGTCCAATCCTCGATGCGCAGTCCCGGGACTCTTTCGAATTCTTTCAGGTTATTTGTGACCACGATCAGTCCGAGGGAACGGGCATGGCCGGCAATCATTTGGTCGTAGGGGCCGATTGGCCTGCCAATCTTTGCCAACTCTGCCCGGATCATTCCGGCATGTGCTGCAGCCTCATAACCAAAAGGTAAAACCTCAAGTCGGGCACAGAACCCTTCGATGACGCCGAGATTTTTCTCTGGGGCGGATGATTTTTCTGCCCCGTAGATCAACTCCATCAGTGTGACGGCGCTAATGCAGAGCTGGCCGTGATGACGATTAAAGGCTTCTCTAACGATCTGGGGTTTGTTCTTGATGGTGAAGATACAGACGTTGGTGTCGAGCATGAATTTGATCATCAGAAAGACTCGCGCTCCTGATCGGCAGGCTGCTCACGCTCTGCCATGAAGTCTGCTGTCGCGCTATCGCCATCGAACCAGCTATCCCACGCTTCGCCGGCCGGTGTAATGATGCGCGCTCTGCCTATGGCGATAACATCTACACGCTTTACGTCGCTTGGCATCGCCACTGCTTTGGGGAGCCGGACCGCTTGGCTGCGGTTGCTCATGAAGAGGGTGGTTTGTTCCATGTGCAGTCCTCCATTAAATGCAGTGGGAAGCATAGGACAGTGAAGGGATATGTCAATGGGATATACCGGCTGCAGAAATGATCTCGTCCTAACCCATAGTCCCAATCGATCTAAACCTTAAAGCGCACCTGTGCTCCACAAATACGTCCCGGACGTGGACGTGACCGTGCAAAGGTATCGGGAGAAATAGTGCTGACCCTCAGCGATGCAGGGCCGCTGGTTTATGTGCAACTGCCACCGGGCAAGTACAACGTGGTGGCGACGCGCAATGGTGAAGCGCGGCGCGACACGGCTGAGGTAGGCAGCGGGGCCGCGCGCAAACTGGTGTTCCACTGGAACAGTGACGAATAGCCGGCCGGCTTATTCGGCGGCGGATTCTTTTTCCAGGACTTGGCGATAGCGGTCCAGCGCCTCGCTGAAGTCCTTGATGAACTCCGGCGTGCTGAGCCAGCGCTGGGCGCTCTCGCGGTCCATTTCATCGACCCACATGCGGTAGTCCACCAGCATGTCGGCGGCCAGGTTGGTTGCCGCCATGCTTTCGTTTTCGGCATTTTTCAGGTCGAGCAGACCCGGGCGTTCGATGATCATCGCGCTCAGGGACGTGAGTAGCGTATCGAGCATTTCACTGCGGCTGACGGCCTCGGCGTCGCGCAGCTTGGCGAACAGTTCCAGCACGTAGACCGGCGGCTGGGCGGTGGCGTGGGCCGGGTCGCCATACATCGGGATCGATTTGCGTCCGGTCATGCGGATTTGCTTGGCTTTGTCTTTGGCGCGCTTGGCGCGTTTTTGCTGTTTGTTCAGTGAGGCCATTGGGCTTCGGTTTCCAATTCGTTAGGGGACGGTGCCCGGCTCAGTCGATTTTCGGCACGGTAAAGCGGAATTCGCTGCCTTGGCCTGGCTGGCTTTCGGCGTGCAGTTTACCGCCATGGGCTTGGACAATCCCCTTGGAAATGTACAAACCCAGCCCGGTGCCGTTCGGATTGCCTTCCTTGGTCGTCCAGTAGCGCTCGAAAACATGAGGTAACTGCTCTGGCGCAATTCCTTCACCGGTATCGCGGACGCTGAACACGATCTCATTGCCGACGGACATCGCACTGATGCCCACCGAACCCTGTTGCGGCGTGAACTTGATGGCATTGCCGATCAAGTTGGACAGTACCTGGAACAGCCGCTCGGGGTCGGCGTTGATCCGCAGGTTGGGTTCGGCATGGAAGGAAATGTCGATGGCCTTGGCATTGGCCAGCGGCGTCAGCAGTGAGCAGGCGTCTTCGAATATCTGGCTGACGTCCATCGGTTGGGGATTGATGGTGTAGCGCCCGGCATCGATGCGCGAGGTGTCGAGCAGGTCTTCCAGCAGGGCGTTCATGCGGCTGGTGGCTTGTTGCATGGTGTCGATGGCGGAGGAAATTCGCTTCGAGCTGTGGGAGCCGTCCGAGCTGAAGGCTTTTTGCATCATGCCGCAGAGCATGGAAATGACCGTCATCGGGCTGCGCAGGTCATGGGACACCACCGCCACCAGTTCATCGCGCGCTTGCACGGCCAGACGCTCCTTGTGCACCTGGCGGGCCAGGTCGTTTTCCAGGGCCGAGCGCCGCAGGTCGTTGGCGGCGAACAGGTCGCCATGGGTCCATTTGGTACTGATACCGGCCATTTCGACTTTCCAGATCTCGAAAGATGTACGGGGTCGCAGGCGCAGGCCGGTCTCGCTGTTCTCCAGGTCCAAGGGCTTTTGCGGGTCACCGCTCCATTGGAGGGTTTGCTTCACCTCGGGACGGAACCACAGCACGCCGTTTTCAATAGGCTTGGGCAGGTGGATCGCCAATACGCCGCTCGCCACGTCCTGATAAACCTGGGCAGGTGCGAAGACGCTGCCCAGGTTGTGGTGGGCGAATACCGGCTGGCCGGTTTCCAGAATCCATTTGTGCAGCTCGCGGATCTGCTCCGGCTCCGGGCACTGGCCATGGCGGTGCAGCTTGTTGTCTTCGAAAATCGCCACACCACTGGCGCCGATCAGGTCCATGAGGCGTTGCGGCTCGTGGGACAGGCCGTCGAAGACGTTGTCGCTGGATTCGGCCATGGCAGCGGCGAGGACCTTGAGGTCTTTCAGCTTGGCGTCCCGTTGCCGGGCCAGTTCCAGGGCCTGCATGGCGCTGATCTGCAGCGACAGCACTTGGCCGATGGTCTGGCAGGCCATGCGCATTTCATGGGGCACCAGCAGCGGCTGGCGATGGCCGCAACTGATCAGTCCCCACAAGCGCTCGCCTTCCATCAACGAGATGCTCATGGACGACAACACGCCCATGTTTTTCATGTACTGGCGGTGGATCGGCGAGACGCTGCGCAATGTGGCAAAGCTCAGGTCCAGGGGCGCCTGGGTATCGGGCTGCAGCTCCGGGACCAGCGGCACCGGTGCGTAATCGGCGTTGGGGATGATCCGCAGCCAGTTGGTGCGATACAGCTCACGGGCCTGTTCGGGAATATCCGACGCCGGGAAAAACAGCCCTTTGTAGAGTTCCATTGAAGGTGCGCTGGCCTCGGCGATCACCTGGCCGTGGCCTTCTTCCTCGAAGCGGTAGATCAGCACCCGGTCGTAACCGGTCATGGCCTGGATTTCCCGCACGCTGATTTCATACAGGGCCTGGAGGGTTTTCGCACTTTGCAGGCGTTGCAGCATGCGGCCCAGGTTGGCCTCGCCGCTGACGCCTTCGGGACGATAGTCGCTCAGGTGCTGTTCCAGTTCGACGATCAGGGCGCCCTGATGGCGATGCACCAGGGCATCAAAGCGCTGCTGGTTGACGACAATGGCCACGGGCACGTTGTCGCTATCCGGGGCAGCGCGACAGGCGACGAGGATCGCCTCGGCCTGTTCCAGCCCCAACAGTGCGTCGAGGGTTTGGCCCAACAGCCTGTGGGGATCTTGCCCCGTCAACTGCAACACGTTGGCGCTGACCTGACGGATCACGAAATCGGGCTCGGACAGCATCAACAACACACCATGAGGCTGGATGGCCCCAGGAAAGCGAATCGGCTCGTCTGCGCAATTGGCCAGCAGTTCTTCGAAGGCTTCCTGGTTTTCCGAGGTCATAACAGTACCTTTTGGCTGTCCAGCCAGTGTTCAAAATGAGTGAACGTCGCCTTGGCGGCGCGTGTGACTTCGAGCGTCCGGGCCTCGCCAAGGTTCCTGTCGTCCAGGTATTGGAGGAAATCCTTCCAGCGTCGGCCGGTGAGTTCGCCATACACATTGAGAAAGGCTGCGCCACTGGCCGCGTCGAGACCGAGCTGCTCGGCCACCCGGCGCCGCAGTATCTGGCCGCCGAGGGTCGCGCCTTCCAAGACATAGGAAACGCCGAGGGCGGCGGCTCGGGAGTCGATTCGTGGCAGTGCCTGGCAGATGGGTAATGCCTCGATAACGGCGTCATCCAGGCCCAGGGCTGTGAGATCGGCCCGCAATACCGGGAGTTTGATGCGCAAGGATTGGTCCAGCCCGGTTGGAATCAGCGCCAGCCTGTGAAGCCGCTGCTCCAGGGGCTGATAAAAACCGTAGTAGGCCACCATCAGGCGCCGGTACAGATCCAGATCCAACTTTGGCGAGAAAAACGGCAGGCGTTTTTCCAGGGCAACATGCAGTTCAGCGGTTTCGGTCCGCAATGCCTGGATCAGGGAAGGGGGTGAAGAGGCCAATGACATGCGGGATGGAGCTCATTGAGTGAAGCGTTGCTGGAAAAAAAGCGCATCAAGCTTACATGGGTTTTTTGAGTGCGCGATCAGCTTTTATCCTTGAAGTCGCTGCGCCCGATTGCCCCTTCCTCAAGGCGTGCCTGTTCGCGATCCAGGGCGTTGCGCAGCTCTTCTTCGGTGGGGAGCACCAATTGATACTGGCTGGCGAATAGCTGTTCATTGCCCTGCAACACGGAATAACGCACCACCGATTCATCCTTTTGAGCGCAGAGAATGATGCCCACGGTAGGTTTGTCGTCGGGGCCGCGCTTGAGGTCATCGTAGAGACGCACATACATATCCATCTGGCCGATGTCCTGGTGGCTGAGCTCGCCGCGCTTGAGATCGACGATCACAAAGCACTTGAGCAGGTAGTTGTAGAAGACCAGATCGATGTAGAAGTCTTTGCTTTCGGTGCTGATGCGTTGCTGCCGGGCAATGAAGGCGAAGCCCTTGTCCAGTTCAAGAAGGAAGCCCTGCAGATAGTCGATCAAGGCCTGCTCCAGTCCCCTTTCCAGAAGGGGACCAGCAATGGGCAGCCCGAGGAGTTTCAGGACTGCCGGATCCCTGATGACGTCCTCTGTACCGAGGTTCATCTCCCTGATATGGGTGATGGCCTTCTGGCGTGCCTGGCGAATCAGCTCGCCGAGTTCGTTGATCAAGGGGGCAAGCTGTGGGTCATCCTGGGGCAGCAGTGGCGTCATCGCGGTATCCAGCCATTGAGAGGGGGCGGACCGCAAGGATGCTCCAGGCGACGTCTCGATGATGCCGGACGGGGCTGATTGCTTGGAGGGAAAAATAACTGATTTATGCAGGACGGGGATGACGCCGTCCTATGTCCGTTGGCCTTGGTGTGTAGGAGCTATCCCTACAGCCTGTAGTCAAGCGCGAGCCCCTTCGCTGCTCAGACCTTACCTTGCGCCAGAGCCTGGGAGGCGGCCACATAATCAGCCTGGAATTGCTTGCTCTCCACCCAGTCCAGCGCCGTCTGCTCATCGACACCCGTGGCCAGGCGGCGATATTCGATCAGGGCGGTAATGATGAAGTCAGTGGCTTCTTCCTCACCTTCCTGCTCCAGCACCAACTCCAGCAGTGGATGGCCCAGGAAGGCCGTGCACATGGCCTGTTGGCTGATCTTTTCGGCGGCACCCATCAGTTGGAACAGGTCCGATAGGTCCACGGTTTCCAGATCGATGCGCTCATCGTTCGGGTCGAGGAAGTCATTCGGCGCAGTGGCGCGCTTAACCCGGTTCTGCTTGGCTTTCACCTTGGCGCGCTGGTTTCGTTTCTGCTGTTTGTTGACCGATGCCATGGGTCGGTTCCTTGCTGGAAAATAAGGCCACCTATCCTACAGCTTCAACGCGGGCGCTTCGAATCTCAATCCACGATGAAGAGCGTAGCCCCCGATGAAGTGGAGGATCGATGAGGCTCGGCCTGGTCGGCGACCTGATAGCTCATGCCCGGCTTGAGCAAAAACTGCCGGCCGTCTTCGAGTTCAGTGTTGAGCTCGCCCTTGAGGCAAAACAGGATATGGCCCTTGGTGCACCAATGGTCGGCCAGGTACCCGGCCGTGTATTCCACCATCCGTACTCGAATGTTTCCGAACTGCCGCGTGCGCCAATAGGCGGTTCCGGTAATACCCTTATGCTCGGTGGGTTCGATGGTTGACCAATCGGTGGTGCCGAAAGGAATGCCCGTGATGTCCATGTCGACTCGCTTGCTGGAGGGGAGCGGACGAATGTAGCTGAGTCGTTAAGGCGGAGGAAGAAAATCCAGGCAATAAAAAACCCCGATCAATTGCTTGATCGGGGTTTTCGGTATTTTGGTGCCCAGAGACGGAATCGAACCGCCGACACGGGGATTTTCAATCCCCTGCTCTACCGACTGAGCTATCTGGGCAACGGGGCGCATTAAACGGGTTTTTCAGGGGGGCGTCAAGCAAGTTTTCAAAAAATATTTAATTATTACCGTCGCTTACGATCCGCCCCCGCGCTGAACAGCTTATTCGGACGGCGGTACGTAGCCTTCGGCCTTGGCGTAATCTTCGCCGGAAAAGAACTTGTCCATCTCGCCCTGAAGGTATTTGCGATCTTCGGCGTTCATCATGTTCAGGCGCTTTTCGTTGATCAGCAGGGTCTGGTGTTTCTGCCAGTCGCCCCAGGCCTTGGCCGAGACGTTGTCGTAGATGTCCTGGCCCTTGGCGCCCGGGAATGGAGCACGTTCCAGGCCTTCCAGTTGTTCTTTGTACTTGCGGCACATGATGGTGCGGGTCATTGCAACTCTCCTGCGTTCATTACGGCGGCCGCGCGTTCGAGCAAGGTTTTGACCGGGGCGGCAAGGCCCAGGCGCGGCGGGGTGGCGAGGTTATACCAGAGCCAGTCGGCCTCGGCCACGTGATGGCCGGTTTCCCGGACCCGGACCAGCCAGGGTTCGATCGCCAGCTGGAAGTGGCTGAAGGTGTGCACCAGGCTTGGCATCTCCTGTTGGCTGCCCAACTCCAGCGAGTGTTGCAGGGCCAGGTGCTGCAAGTCGTCGAGGTCGTCGAGTTCCGGCAGGCTCCACAGCCCGCCCCACAGCCCGGTGGAAGGGCGACGGTAAAGCAGAATCGCGCCCTCGTGGTTGGCCAGCATTGGCATCAAGGTGCGTTTTTTGGGGACTTCCTTGCGCGGCTTGGGGATCGGGTAGCGGGTTTCCAGGCCCAGCATATGCGCCTCGCAGCCTTGCTCGAGCGGGCAGAGCAGGCAACTGGGCTTGCTGCGGGTGCAGAGCGTGGCACCCAGGTCCATCATAGCCTGGGTGTAGGCGTTGACGCGGTCCTGGGGCGTGAAGCGCTCGGCGGTGGCCCAGAGCTGTTTCGCCACCTTGGGTTCGCCTGGGTAGCCCTCTTGGGCGGTGAAACGCGCCAGCACGCGTTTGACGTTGCCATCGAGGATCGGCGCCCGCAGGCCCATGCTGATGCTGGCAATGGCGCCGGCGGTGGACAGGCCGATGCCCGGCAACTCGGTGAGTTTTTCCACGTCCCGGGGGAATTCGCCGCCGTACTGCTCGACGACGATTTTCGCGGTTTTCTGCAAGTTGCGCGCACGGGTGTAGTAACCCAGCCCGGTCCACAGGTGCAGCACTTCGTCCTCCGGCGCGGCGGCCAAGGCTTGAACGGTGGGCAGCGAGGCCATGAACCGGTCAAAGTAATTGAGCACGGTGCTGACCTGGGTCTGCTGCAACATGATTTCCGAAACCCACACCCGATAGGGCGAGATGTCTTGTTGCCAGGGCAAGTCGTGGCGCCCGTGGCGGTCGAACCAGTCCAGTACGGCGGTGGAAAACTGCTCGGCTCTCATCGCTTGAACAGCCCCTTGAGCGCATCTTTCAGCTCGGGGCTGACCTTGTCGCCGAGCTTTTCATCGAGCTTCTCATCGATCTTGTCGCCGAGCCGATCGCCGGCCAGCTTCGCCGCGACCTTGCCCAGCCCGTCGTTGTCCAGGCGGCAGGCTTTCGCACCCAGCTCCAGGGGACCGCGGCAGCGCAACGGCCATTCGACATCGACGTAGCGTTCGTTGACCTGGCAGGCCGGGTCGGGCATGTCGCTCTTGTCGCCTTCGACGATGATGCCGACGCGATAGTCCATGCCCAGCACCCGCAGGTCGATATCGCCGTTGCCGTTGACGCTCATGCCGGGGATGCGGACTTTCAGGTCCGGGTTGTGGGCCACGCCATTGGTGAAGGTGAGGTTGCCGTTGAGTTGCTGGAACGGCGTGTCCTTGCCTCGGGGTTCGCCGCTGAGGGACTTGCGATTGAGGGTGGCGATGCCTTTGCACAGTTGCTGTTCGAGGTTGGCATTGAGCAGCACGCCATCGTTGATGACGAACCCGGCGTTGCCATTGAGGCTGTCGATCAGGGCCTTCTGGCTATTGCCGGTGGCGGTGATCGCGCTGTTGAGCGTGACCAGGCCTTTGACCGGCGGGCTCTTGCCCTGGCTTTCGATGATCTTCTCGGCAGGGACCCGGTTGATGCGGGTTTGCAGGCTCAACTGTGGCGTAGGCTGGCGCACGTCCAGGGTGCCTTTGGTTTCGAAGTTGCCGCTGTACAGATCGCCCCGCAGGTTCTCCAGGGTCAGCAGGCCACCCAGGCCGGTGGCCTTGAGCGCGGCGTTTTGGATCGGCAGTTTGTCGAGAGTCAGTTGCCCGAAGGTCAGGTCGGCATCGAGGTCCAGCTTGCTCAGGCGCTCCACCGGAAACAGCCGATCGTTACTCCAGGCACCCTGGGTCGGAGCGCTCGGCAACGGTGTGCTGCCGGCACCGGCCATGGCGCTGGCTTCGGTGTTGCTGACTTCAGCCTCGCGGGCAGCCTTGGAACTGTCGGCTTCGGCGGATTTTGGCGGCAGGTAGCGGTCGACGTTGAACGTGTCGGTCTTTAGCTGCACGCGCAGGGCCTGCTTGGCAAAGTCTGCCACGGCGATACGGCCGCTGAATTGGCTGTCGTCGACCTTCAGGTTGATGTCGTTGAATTCGACGCTGCTTGGCGTGCCGGCAATGCGGCTGGCCAATTCGACCTTGCTCAGGCTGCCTTCGGCCATGGCCGGGAGTGTCTGGCCGACGCTGTCGACGAACTTCGCCAGGTCGAACTGGGCGATCGATATTCCACCATTCAATTGCGGGGTCTTGTCGAGGTCGTTGACCTTCAGCTCACCGAGGGCGCGCAGTTGGTTGAGCGACAGCTTGATACCGGTCCATTCGGCGACGTTGGCCGCCTTGTCGAGGAACAGTTGCCCTTGAGCGGCGAAGTTCAGGGTCTTGCCCTGCAACGGATCGCCGGTAGCTTCGCCGGACAGCTTCAGGTCTTCGAACTTGTAGCGCTGCAAGGCGCGCTCGAAGCGCAGTTCGCCGGTCACTTCGGTGCGTACGCGCACCGCCGGCTGGTTGCTGGACAGGAATGCAGTCAGCGTCACCGGAATATTGGTGGAGTCGTGGACCGGGCCGGTGCTCAGCTGGATGCTTTCGGCGGTGAACAGTTTGCCGGTCTGCTCGTCGGTGTATTCGACCCGGGCGTTGTTCACGGTCAGGCTGTCGATGTCCAGGCGAGTCGGCTGGGCAGGTTTTTCTGCCGGGGTGCTGGCAGGCGGGGCAGGTTGTTCGGCCGGCGTCGGTGCCGGGGTGTTCGCCGTCGTCGCGGAGGCCGGCGCTTTACCGATGTCTTCCCAGTTTCCGTGACCGTTCTTGTCACGGTTGAGCCGCAGGTTCAGGCCTTCGACACGCACATCGCTCATCTGCACTTCCCGGCGCAGTAGCGGGATGACCCGGACCGAAAGACCGAGCATCTGCAGGTCGGCGAAAGGTTGGGTTGGATTGGCCAGGGTCGCGACGCTGGCGTCGTGCAACTCCAGGCCCAGCCATGGAAACAGGCTCCAGCCGATATCGCCATTGAGGGTCAGCTCGATATGGGCCTTGTCGCGGGCTATCTGGCGGATCTCTTCTTTGTAGTCGTTGGGATCGAACAGGTGGGTCAGGGCAAAGCCCAGGGCCACAATGATCAGCAACAGCCCGAGAAGTACCAGACCCAGGATTTTGCCGAACGCTTTCATGGGCGAATCCTTGTAGGTTGAGTTCAAAATTTAGCCGCGAGTATAACGCCCCGAGTTGCTGGCGCGTTGAGTGATCGTTCTTCCGGCAGGTCTGCCGAACAAAGACCCATGGGGACGGGGCTGGTTTCAGCCGCGGAAAAAATAAATCGTTAGCCCCCTACAGAAAGCGGGCAAGCGTGCGATAAGACAGATGGCACGAAAAAGGTGATATCACTTTGGTTTTTCTGCCGCGAGCAAATGGTAACCTTTGCCCGTTCGTCCGTCCTTCTGCGACTTGATGTCGCACACTATGGAGCTTCACCAGAAAATACAGCCATGCCTGCGTGCAATGAAGGCTGAGGGTGATGCGTGGCTGACGAACCATTCCAATAATTGGGGGATACACAATGAGCACGAGCATCACGGCGGGCGGCATCGCCGACCAGCCAGCGTTCCTCTCCAAGGAACGCATCATCGCCAAGCCGGGTTTCAACCGGTGGCTGGTTCCACCGGCCGCACTGGCCATTCACCTGTGCATCGGCATGGCCTACGGCTTCTCGGTGTTCTGGTTGCCACTGTCCAAAGCCTTGGGAATCACCAAGCCTGTGGCTTGTGCACCGGATATGAGCTTCATCTCGCAAGTCTTTTCATCCCAATGTGACTGGCCGATCTCGATGCTCGGCTGGATCTACACCCTGTTCTTCATTTTCCTGGGCTGCTCGGCAGCGATCTGGGGCGGCTGGCTGGAACACGCCGGGCCACGCAAGGCCGGCGTTGTATCGGCCTTGTGCTGGTGCGGTGGCCTGCTGATTTCCGCGCTGGGTATCTATACCCACCAGATATGGCTGATGTGGGTCGGTTCCGGGGTGATCGGCGGTATCGGCCTGGGCCTGGGCTACATCTCCCCGGTGTCGACCCTGATCAAGTGGTTCCCGGACAAGCGCGGCATGGCGACCGGCATGGCGATCATGGGTTTCGGCGGTGGTGCGATGGTTGGTGCTCCGCTGGCTGCGGCGCTGATGAACCACTTCGCTTCGCCGACTGGCGTGGGCGTTTGGCAGAGCTTCCTGGTGATGGCCGCGATCTACTTCGTGTTCATGATCGGTGGCGCCTTGTCGTACCGCGTCCCGCCAACCGGCTGGAAGCCTGAGGGCTGGACCCCAGCACCGAAGAAAGCCGCGAACGCGATGATCACCCATCGCCACGTTCACGTGAACGTTGCCTGGAAAACCCCGCAGTTCCGCCTGGTATGGCTGGTGCTGTGCCTGAACGTGTCCGCCGGTATCGGCATCATCGGCATGGCATCGCCACTGTTGCAGGAAGTGTTCGGCGGCAAGTTGCTCGGCAATGACTTGTCTTTCGGTCAGTTGGATGCTGCGCAACTGGGTCAGATCGCGGCCATTGCGGCCGGTTTCACTGGTCTGCTGAGCCTGTTCAACATCGGCGGCCGGTTCTTCTGGGCATCCTGCTCGGATTACCTGGGTCGCAAAAACACCTATTTCGTGTTCTTCGCCCTGGGCTTTGCCCTGTACGCGCTGATCCCGAACCTCGGTCACCTGGGCAGCGTCGCGCTGTTCGTGGCGGCGTTCTGCATCATCCTGTCGATGTACGGCGGCGGTTTCGCTACCGTGCCAGCCTACCTGGCGGACCTGTTCGGTACGCAAATGGTCGGTGCAATCCACGGTCGCCTGCTGACCGCCTGGGCTGCGGCAGGCGTGCTGGGTCCGGTATTGGTGAACTACTTGCGTGAATATCAGTTGAGCATCGGTGTTGAACGTGCCGCGGCCTATGACATCACCTTGTACATCCTCGCCGGCCTGCTGGTACTGGGCTTCCTGTGCAACCTGATGGTCCGTCCGGTCGCCGACAAGTACTTCATGACCGACGCCGAACTGGCCGCCGAACAGGCGCTGGGCCATGACAAGGGCGCCGACAGCACCACTTCGCTGGAATGGAAAGCCGCACCGGGCACCAAGCCCCTGGCGATCGCGGCCTGGCTGGTGGTGGGCATTCCGTTGGCGTGGGGTGTGTGGGTGACCCTGCAGAAGACAGCGGTGCTGTTCCGCTAAGACCGTTGCCCTGGCCATCAGGCCAGGGCACACCTCATGTGGGAGCGAGCCTGCTCGCGAAGGCGGTGTATCAGTGACATCAATGTCGGCTGGCACATCGCTTTCGCGAGCAGGCTCGCTCCCACATTTGTTTTATGAGTCCTGAAAGACTTGTACGCACATGTCTATCCCCGACCACACGGGCTTCAGCCCGTCAGTGATGTCACCTCTTGTGTTTCTGTTTGCCGCTCGCGCCCCTATAATGGCTGCCTTTTTCGCCCAATGATTTTGCGGAGCTGGTGATGGCCGAACGTAAGGCGTCTGTCGAGCGCGACACTCTGGAAACCCAGATCAAAGCCTCGATCAACCTGGATGGCACCGGTAAGGCCCGGTTTGATATTGGTGTGCCTTTTCTTGAGCACATGCTGGACCAGATCGCCCGCCACGGGCTGATCGACCTGGACATCGTCAGCAAGGGCGACCTGCATATCGACGACCACCACACGGTGGAAGACGTCGGTATCACCTTGGGCCAGGCCTTTACCAAAGCCATCGGCGACAAGAAGGGCATCCGCCGCTACGGCCATGCCTACGTGCCGCTCGATGAAGCGCTGTCGCGCGTGGTCATCGACTTCTCCGGCCGGCCTGGCCTGCAGATGCATGTCCCCTACACCCGTGCCACCGTTGGCGGCTTCGACGTCGACCTGTTCCAGGAATTCTTCCAGGGCTTCGTCAACCACGCCAACGTGACCCTGCACATCGATAACCTGCGCGGGCACAACACCCACCACCAGATTGAAACCGTGTTCAAGGCGTTCGGCCGCGCGCTGCGCATGGCTGTGGAGCTCGATGACCGCATGGCCGGCCAGATGCCTTCCACCAAGGGCGTCCTGTAATGCAGACTGTCGCGGTAATCGACTACGGCATGGGCAACCTGCACTCGGTGGCCAAGGCCCTCGAGCACGTGGGCGCCGGCAAGGTGCTGATCACCAGCGATGCCGACGTGATTCGCGAAGCCGACCGGGTAGTGTTCCCCGGCGTCGGGGCGATTCGTGATTGCATGGCCGAGATTCGTCGCCTGGGCTTCGACAAACTGGTGCACGAAGTCAGCCAGGACCGTCCGTTCCTCGGTATCTGCGTGGGCATGCAAGCCTTGCTCGATCGCAGTGAAGAGAACGATGGCGTCGATTGCATTTCGCTGTTCCCTGGCCAGGTGAAGTTCTTTGGCAAGGGCCTGCATGAAGACGGCGAGCACTTGAAGGTCCCGCACATGGGCTGGAACGAAGTGAAGCAGACGGTGGATCACCCGCTGTGGCACAACATTCCGGACCTGGCGCGCTTCTACTTCGTGCACAGCTACTACATCGCCGCCGGCAATGCGCGGCAGGTGGTGGGCAGCGGTCACTATGGCGTCGATTTCGCCGCGGCCCTGGCCGATGGTTCGCGCTTCGCCGTGCAGTTTCACCCGGAGAAGAGTCATACCCATGGCCTGCAATTGTTGCAGAACTTCGCGGCGTGGGACGGACGCTGGTAATGGCCCGCAAGAAACCGCCGATCCTCACACTGACCTCCGAGCAGGAGAGTGAAGCGAACCGCAAGATCCAGCGGTTCATGGAGGAACGCTTCGAGCTGGACCTTGGCTCGTTCGAAGCGGCGGAAATTCTTGACCTGTTTACCCGCGAAATTGCTCCGCATTATTACAACAGGGCGATTTTCGACGTGCAGACGCACCTTAAAGAAAGGTTCGAAAGCATTGAAAGCGACTTGTGGGCGCTTGAGAAGAATTAGAGCAGCGGCAAGCTTCAAGCTTGAAGCTGCAAGTATTGGAACGCGTGCCTGCGTGCAGCTTATGGCTTGCAGCTTGCAGCTCTTTGACGAAGGAAAAGCATGCTAATTATTCCCGCTATCGATCTCAAGGACGGCGCTTGCGTACGTCTGCGCCAGGGCCGCATGGAAGACTCCACGGTGTTTTCCGATGACCCGGTGAGCATGGCCGCCAAGTGGGTGGAGGGCGGCTGCCGTCGCCTGCATCTGGTCGACCTGAACGGCGCCTTCGAAGGGCAGCCGGTCAATGGCGAAGTGGTCACGGCCATTGCCAAGCGCTACCCGAACCTGCCGATCCAGATCGGCGGCGGCATTCGCTCGCTGGAAACCATCGAGCACTACGTCAAGGCTGGCGTGAGCTACGTGATCATCGGCACCAAGGCTGTGAAAGATCCGGCTTTCGTCGCCGAAGCCTGTCGCGCGTTCCCGGGCAAAATCATCGTCGGGCTGGATGCCAAGGACGGTTTCGTCGCCACCGATGGCTGGGCGGAAATCAGCACCGTGCAAGTCATCGATCTGGCCAAGCAGTTCGAAGCCGACGGCGTGTCCTCGATCGTTTATACCGACATCGCCAAAGACGGCATGATGCAGGGCTGCAACGTGCCGTTCACCGCTGCGCTGGCCGCTGCCACCAAGATCCCGGTGATCGCTTCCGGTGGTATCCATAACCTGGGTGACATCAAGTCGCTGCTCGACGCCAAGGCGCCGGGCATCATCGGCGCAATTACGGGCCGCGCGATTTATGAAGGCACGCTGGATGTTGCCGAGGCTCAACTATTTTGCGATGGCTACGCGGCCAGCTCCAAGCTGTAAGCCGCGAGCTGCAAGTTTAAAGCACGATTACGGTCTGCTTGACTTGCAGCTTATAACTTGAAGCTTGCAACTCTTAATCGGAGATTAAGCCCATGGCGTTAGCCAAGCGCATCATTCCCTGCCTCGATGTGGACAACGGCCGCGTGGTCAAGGGCGTCAAGTTCGAGAACATCCGTGATGCCGGAGACCCGGTGGAAATCGCCCGTCGCTATGACGAGCAGGGTGCGGACGAGATTACCTTCCTCGACATCACGGCCAGCGTCGATGGCCGCGATACCACGCTGCATACGGTCGAGCGCATGGCCAGCCAGGTGTTCATCCCGCTGACCGTGGGCGGTGGCGTGCGCACCGTGCAGGACATCCGCAACCTGCTCAATGCCGGTGCTGACAAGGTGTCCATCAACACCGCGGCGGTGTTCAACCCGGACTTCGTCGGCGAAGCGGCCCAGCACTTCGGCTCGCAGTGCATCGTCGTGGCCATCGACGCGAAGAAGGTCTCCGGCCCGGGCGAAACCCCGCGCTGGGAAATCTTCACCCACGGTGGGCGCAAACCCACCGGCCTGGACGCCGTCGAGTGGGCGAAGAAAATGGAAGGCCTGGGTGCCGGTGAAATCCTGCTGACCAGCATGGACCAGGACGGCATGAAAAACGGCTTCGACCTTGGCGTGACTCGCGCCATCAGCGATGCACTGGGCATTCCGGTGATCGCGTCCGGCGGCGTCGGCAACCTGCAACACCTGGCCGACGGCATTCTCGAAGGCCACGCCAGCGCGGTGCTGGCGGCGAGCATTTTCCACTTCGGCGAATACACCGTGCCGGAAGCCAAGGCCTACATGGCGCATCGCGGTATCTGCATTCGCTGATCGCTGGACACCATGGCGGGCCCAAGGCACTCTTGGGCACACCATGGATTGCGGTAGCCCGACATGCTCAAACGCCTCGTTCTTGCCTTTGCCGGTGCCACGTTGCTGCTCGCAGGCACTGTGCGCGCCGCTGATACTTCGCTGGTGTTGCTGACGGAAAACTTCCCGCCGTACAACATGGCCAAGAACGGCAAGAACTTCGCCCAGGACGAGAACATCCAGGGTATTGCCGTGGACATTGTCCGCGAAATATTCAAGCGCGCCGATATCTCCTACAGCCTGACGCTGCGTTTCCCTTGGGAGCGCATCTACAAACTCGCCCTGGAAAATCCGGGTTACGGTGTGTTTGTCATGGCGCGGTTGCCGGAGCGTGAAAAGCTGTTCAAGTGGGTCGGCCCCATTGGTCCGGACGACTGGATCATGCTCGCCAAGGCCGACAGCAAGATCGCCCTCGACTCGCTGGAGCAGGCGCGCCAATACAAGGTCGGTGCCTACAAGGGCGATGCGATCGCCGAGACGTTGGCCAAGCAGGGGCTGAAGCCGATGCTCGTGTTGCGCGATCAGGACAATGCCCGGAAGCTGGTCAACGGCCAGATCGATCTATGGGCCACCGGCGACCCGGCCGGGCGTTACTTGGCGCGTCAGGAAGGGGTGAACGATCTCAAGACCGTGCTGCGATTCAACAGTGCCGAGCTGTACCTGGCCTTGAACAAGGACGTGCCGGACGACGTGGTTGCCCGGCTGCAAAAGGCCTTGGATGAGCTGCGCAAGGAAGGTGAAGTGGACGCGATCATGGCGCGGTATCTCTGAAGGTTGCGCCAGCCGTGTCGCCGCTATCGCGAGCAGGCTCGCTCCCACAGTGGATCTTTGTACCGGACATAATATTTGTGTTCACAGCAGATCCCCTGTGGGAGCGGGCTTGCTCGCGAAAGCGGTGAATCAGCTTGCAGAGGTGTTGAGTGTGCTGGCCCCTTCGCGAGCAAGCCCGCTCCCACAAAGTTGCCTGGGTGTTCACAGATACGATGCCCACCTCAGAATCCCTGTGGGGGCGAGCCTGCTCGCGATGGGCTGCTACCGATAAACCCCATCTTTCCCATGCCCAACCATCGCCCGATTGCTGCGCAGGCTGATCATCGACTTGATGTCGATCCATTCGATGCCTTGGGCCTTGAGCCGGGGCAGTTCGCGTTCGAGCACGGCCAGGGTCTGCGGGTAGGGATGGCCGATCATCACGGCTGAGCCTTGCCTGCGGGCCAAGTCGATGGCGGTTTGCAGTTGCTGGGCGATGGCGGCTTCGGTGCGTTCGTCGTCCAGGAAGACATCCCGAGACACACTGGCGAGGCCGATCTTCTGCGCTTCGGCAGCGGCGACGGTCTGGGCGCTGGTGCGGCTGTCGACGAAAAATTTGTGACGCTGCTGCAAATTCGCCATCAGCCAGGCCATGGCCTGGGGCTGGGCGGTCATGCGGCTGCCCATGTGGTTGTTGATCCCGCTGGTATAGGGCACGGCGGCGAACGCGGCGTCCAGGCGTTTGCCCAACTCTTCGATGGGCAGTTCGGGGTGCCAGGCGAATGGCCCGGTGGCCGGGTCCATGGGCATGTGGAGCATGACCAGCTTGCCGGCGCGATGGGCTTCCCGGGCGAATTCGGCGGCGTGGGGCGTGTCGGGCATGATCGCGGCGGTGACCGGACCAGGGAGGGCCAATACCCGGCGATCCCGAGGCAGGTTTTGCCCCAGGTCGTCGATGATCAGGCTCAGGTACGCCTTGTGCGGCGAAGAAGGTGTGACGGGGGCCGCGTTAACGGCTCCCGCCAGCAGGCACAGCAGGACGAAGGTGAAGCGCAAGCCCATCTCAGCGGCCGGACGTGATGTTCAACCCCTTGAGCAAGCTCAAGGCCTGGGCCAGTTGATAGTCGTCGTCCTGCGGCATTGGCTTGGCCTTGGCGCCGGAGCCGGTCGGTTTGTCGGCGCCGCCGTTGCCATTGCCCAAGTGACCTTGCAGGTCGGCTTCCTTGAAGTATTCGCTATCCGCCTCGCTAGTGATCTTGGCCTTGCGCACTTCGATGTCCGGGACGATGCCCTGGGCCTGGATGGAGCGGCCGTTAGGCGTGAAGTACAGCGCGGTGGTGATCTTCAGGGCGCGCTCGTTGTTCAGTGGCAACACGGTCTGCACCGAGCCCTTGCCGAAGCTGGTGGTGCCCATGACCACGCCGCGTTTCTGGTCCTGCAGGGCGCCGGCGACGATTTCCGAAGCCGAGGCGCTGCCGCCGTTGATCAGCACCACCAGTGGCACGGCTTCGCTCAAATCGTTGCCAGTGGCCGAGAAACGCAGTTCGGAATTGGCGATGCGCCCCTTGGTGTAGACGATCAGGCCCTTGGTGATGAAGTGGTCCACCACTTCCACGGCCGATTGCAGCACGCCGCCGGGGTTGTTGCGCAGGTCCAGGACCAGGCCGTTGAGTTTCTTGCCGTTGTCCTTGCGCAGCTTGGCCAGGGACTTGGCGACTTCTTCGCCGGTCTTGACCTGGAACTGAGTGATGCGGATGTAGCCGTAGCCCGATTCCAGCAACTGGCTCTTCACGCTCTTGACCTGGATGACCGCCCGGGTCAGGGTCACATCGAACGGCGTGCCGCCGTCGCGTACCAGGGTCAGGGTGATCTTCTGGCCGATCTTGCCGCGCATCTTGTCCACGGCTTCGGTCATGCTCTGGCCGCGGGTCGGTTGGCCGTTGATCTTGACGATAAAGTCACCGGCCTGGATGCCAGCCTTCGAGGCAGGCGTGTCGTCGATCGGCGAGACGACCTTGACGAAACCGTCTTCGCTGCCGACTTCGATGCCCAGGCCGCCGAACTCGCCGCTGGTGCTTTCCTGCAGCTCGGCAAAATCCTCCGGCCCCAGGTAGGCCGAATGCGGGTCGAGGTTGCTGAGCATGCCTTTGATGGCGTTCTCCAGCAGCATCTTGTCATCCACGGGCTCGACGTAGGCGGCCTTGATCCGGTCCATGACCTCGGCAAAGGTGCGCAATTCGTCCAGCGGCAGCGGGGCCTTGGTGGTCGCGGCGGTGGCGGCGGGTACCGATGGCGCCGGTTCGGCGGCAAAAGCCAGGGGCGCACCGATCACGAGGGCGATCGTCAGGGCCAGCGAGGTAAGGCGGGACAAATGCAGCATGTCGAACGAACTCCTTAATAGGATGGGCGCGCTTATCCTTGCGCACGACACCATTGGGCCGGGTCGCTGGGGCGACCCTGCTGACGAATAGCGAAATACAGTGCTGGCGTATCCTGCCCGCCACTGTTGCCGACCGTGGAGATGGACTCACCAGCCTTGACCACATCCCCCGCCGCCTTGAGCAGCGTCTGGTTGTGGCCGTACAGGCTCAAATAACCGTTGCCGTGATCGAGGATCACCAACAGGCCGGCGCCGCGCAACCAATCGGCGAAGACCACGCGACCGCCATGCACGGCATGTACCTGGCTGCCGGCGGAAGCGCTGATCATGACCCCATCCCACTTAGTGCGAGTGTCGTCGCCGCGGGTTTCACCGAAGCGCGCAAGCAATCGACCATTGACTGGCCATGGAAGTTTGCCTCGGGCTGAAGCAAAAGCGCCGCCGAAGGTTTCGCCATCGCTGGAAACCAGCGCGCCGGGGTTCGATTTTGCAGGTTTGCGCGGGGCGTCGCCGGCTTCCGCGTCGGCTTGGGCTTCACGCAAACGCTTTTTTTCGGCTTCCTGCTGGGCGATCAGCGCTTTCTGACGCGCTTCTTCTGCCTCTCGAGCCTGACGGGCCAGGGTTTCCTCGATGGTTTTCAACACATTGGCCAGTTCGGCCTGGTCCTGCTCGCGAGCCTTGAGCTTGCTGTCGCGGGCCTTCACGTCGTCATTGAGCTTGGCCAGGGCCACCTGGCGCTCCTTGCGAACCTTCTCGAGTTCTTCACGCTGGGTGTCGAGGCTGCTTTTCTGCACCAGCAACTGGGCTTGCTGCAGCTCGATGTCTTTTTCGACATTGGCCAGTTGGCGCAGGGTTTCGTTGAAATTCTTGAGTTGCTCCAGGCGGGCCTGGCTCAGGTAATCGTAATAAGTGAGGGTGCGGGCGAATTTCTCGGGGTTCTGCTGGTTGAGCAGCAGCTTGAGGTATTCCTGGCGGCCGTTCTGGTAGGCGGCCCGGGCCTGGATGGCGATCAGCTTTTGCTGCTCAGTGCGCGCGCTCTGGAGTTTTTTTTTCTCTCCATCGAGCCGCTGCAGTTCGGATTCGCTTTTCTTCAGCTCTTTTTGCAGGGCCTCGACCTGCTTCTCCAGCTTGCCCATCTCGGTTTCGGTGCCGCGCAGGTCTTTCTGCACGCTGGATTTCTCTTCCTGCAACTTGCCCAGCAGCTTTTTCAGCTCGGCAATGTCCTGGCGCGTGGCTTCCAACTGCTGTTGGGTTTGCGCGCGCTCGTCGGCAAAGGCCGGTTGGAGCATACAGGTCAGAGCGAGGGCTATCAGGACGCGAAGCATAGAGGCGGGCGACACCAGGGAAAGGGACGGCCTAGTATGCCCGCCCCACGCCGCAAAAAAAACGCCCATTTGGGGCTGTGTGATAACTGGAGTGGTGCAGGGCACTTATTTCCCGGCAAACCCCTGTGGGAGCAAAGCTTGCTCGCGATGACGGCAGCACATCCAACGAAAATGTGGATTGTTAGATTGCTGTCGCGAGCAAGCTTTGCTCCCACAGGGCTTGCCGGGATTTGTGTTGGGTCAGACCAGGATCGACGTCCCGGTCATTTCCGCCGGCTTCTCCATGCCCAGCAACATCAGCATGGTCGGCGCTACGTCAGCCAGCACGCCGCCGTCGCGAACCTTGAAGTCACGCTTGCCGACATAGATGAAAGGCACTGGCTCGGTGGTGTGGGCGGTGTGGGCCTGGCCGGTGGATTCGTCGGACATCTGCTCGACGTTGCCGTGGTCGGCCGTGATCAACGCTTCCCCGCCGACTTTTTCCAAAGCCTCGACGATGCGACCCACGCAGGTGTCCAGGCATTCCACGGCCTTGACCGCCGCCTCGAACACACCGCTGTGGCCGACCATGTCGCCGTTGGCGTAGTTGACCACGATCACGTCGTAACGCTGGTTTTCAATGGCGTCGACGATGCGATCGGTCACTTCCGGCGCGCTCATCTCCGGTTGCAGGTCGTAGGTGGCGACTTTCGGCGAGGGGATCAGGATGCGTTCTTCGCCCGGGAAAGGCTCTTCACGGCCGCCGGAGAAAAAGAACGTCACGTGGGCGTACTTTTCGGTCTCGGCGATGCGCAGTTGAGTCTTGCCGTTTTTCGCCAGGTAGTCGCCCAGCACGTTTTCCAGGCTGCCGGCGGCGAAGGCCGATGGCGCGGGAATGCTGGCGGCGTATTGAGTCAGCATCACGAAACCGGCCAGTTTCGGCTGGCGGACGCGTTCGAATTCCTGGAAATCGTCTTCGACAAATACTCGGGTCAGTTCGCGGGCGCGGTCGGCGCGGAAGTTCATGAACACCACGGCGTCGCCGTCTTCGACTTTCACCGGCTCGCCGATAGTGGTGGCTTTGACGAATTCGTCGCTTTCGCCACGCTCATAGGCGGCTTGCAGGCCTTCCTGGGCGGTGGCGGCATTGAATTCGGCGTTGCCGTCGACGATCAGGTTGTAGGCCTGGGATACGCGGTCCCAACGGTTGTCACGGTCCATGGCGTAGTAGCGGCCGATGAGGCTGGCGATGCGCCCCTTGCCGAGGGCCTGGAACGTGGCGTCCAGCAGCTCGATCGACGACGTGGCGCTTTTCGGCGGGGTGTCGCGGCCATCGAGGAATGCGTGCAGGTAGATCTTCTCGGCGCCACGCTTGGCAGCCAGTTCGGCCATGGCGATCAGGTGGTCCTGGTGGCTGTGCACGCCACCGTCGGACAGCAGGCCCATGAAATGCACGGCCTTGCCGGCGGCCACGGCTTTATCCACGGCGGCGCAGATGGTCGGGTTTTCGAAGAACTCACCGTCGCGGATCGATTTGGTCACGCGGGTGAAATCCTGATACACCACGCGGCCTGCGCCGAGGTTCATGTGGCCGACTTCGGAGTTGCCCATCTGCCCGTCCGGCAGGCCGACGTCCATGCCGCTGCCGGAGATCAGGCCGTTGGGCACGGTGGCCCACAAACGGTCCAGCACCGGCTTGTTGGCCGAATACACGGCATTGGATTCGTGGCTGTCACTGTGACCGAAGCCGTCGAGAATCATCAGGACCAAAGGTTTAGGCGTGGTAGTCATGGAATCCACTCGTGGCGGGTTAAAAGAAGACGATGGAAAAGGGACGGGCAGTTTAAAGGTAAGTTCCGACGGCGTCACCGCCGGGCGGGGTTTGGCCGACCTTGCGTGCTGTGTATACTGGCCGACATTTTAACGCCCTGGAACCTCCTTCGATGGTTGCTCACCTGATTGAATTTGCCACTAACCACTACATTCTCGTCGGTATCTTCGTCGTACTGCTGGCGTTGCTGGTTGCCCACACGATGCAGGGCGGCGGACGCAGCCTGAGCACCGGCGAGCTGACCGCACTGGTCAACAAGGACGCCGGCGTCGTGGTCGATATCCGCCCGAGCAAGGACTACGCCGCCGGTCACATTGTCGGCGCGCTGAATATCCCTCAGGACAAACTGATCGCACGCGCGGGCGAACTGGAAAAACACAAGGCCAAGACGCTGATCCTGGTCGACGCCCAAGGCCAGCAGGCCGGTACCCTTGCCCGCGAACTGATGAAGTCCGGCTTCACCGCCGCCAAACTGTCCGGTGGCGTTGCAAGCTGGAAAGCCGACAATCTGCCCCTGGTGAAGTGACATGCCCCACGTAGTTGTCTATTCCAGCGATTACTGCCCTTATTGCTCCCGAGCCAAGCACCTGCTCCAGAACAAAGGCGTGGCTTTCGAAGAGATCAAGGTCGACGGCAAGCCGCAACTGCGCGCCGAAATGACCCAGAAGGCCCGGCGCACTTCCGTGCCGCAGATCTGGATCGGCGACACCCACGTGGGCGGTTGCGATGACCTGTTCGCCCTGGAGCGCGCCGGCAAGCTCGACGCGCTGCTCAAGGCCTGAATTCCCTATTAATAGAACCTGAAAGTAAGAAGGATCTGCGATGACTGACCAACAGAACACAGCTGCCACTGAAGAAGAAGCCGCACCGCAATTCTCCTTGCAGCGCATTTACGTTCGCGACCTGTCCTTCGAAGCCCCGAAAAGCCCGGCGATCTTTCGCCAGCAGTGGGAGCCGAGCGTAGGCCTGGACCTGAACACCCGTCAGAAAGCCCTGGAAGATGACTTCCACGAAGTGGTGCTGACCCTGTCGGTGACCGTGAAGAACGGTGACGAAGTGGCGTTCATCGCCGAAGTGCAACAGGCCGGTATCTTCCTGATCAAGAACCTGGACGCCGCTTCGATGAGCCACACCCTGGGCGCGTTCTGCCCGAACATCCTGTTCCCTTACGCCCGCGAAACCCTGGACAGCCTGGTGACCCGCGGTTCGTTCCCGGCCCTGATGCTGGCTCCGGTGAACTTCGATGCCTTGTACGCGCAAGAACTGCAGCGCATGCAGCAAGAAGGCGGCGCGACCGTTCAGTAAACGGCGCTCCAAGGCCTGGATACAAAACCTGTGGGAGCGAGCCTGCTCGCGATAGCGGTGTATCAGTCAACTCAGTACTGACTGACATAACGCTATCGCGAGCAGGCTCGCTCCCACAGGAGTTTCTGGCCAGGATTACCGATAACGTTATTGAAAGCCGTTCTGCCGCCACGCCTCGTAAACCGCCACCGCCACGGTATTGGACAGGTTCAGGCTGCGGCAGCCTTCGCGCATCGGCAGGCGCAGGCGCTGCTCGGCGGGCAGGGCGTCCAGCACGTCAGCCGGCAGGCCACGGCTTTCCGGGCCGAACAGGAACGCATCACCGGCAACGAAGCTGGCGTCATGGAACGGCCGCGAACCCTTGGTGGTAAACGCGAACAGGCGCGGATGCCCGAGGCTCTCCAGACAACTGGCGAGGTCGGCGTGACGCTGCAAGGTGGCATACTCGTGGTAGTCGAGGCCGGCGCGACGCAGGCGCTTGTCGTCCATGTCGAAGCCCAGCGGTTCGATCAAATGCAGGTGGCAGCCGCTGTTGGCGCACAGCCTGATGACATTGCCGGTATTCGGCGGAATTTCCGGTTGAAAAAGGATGACGTGAAACATGCACGGCTCCGCAGATAAAGATGAGCGGCATTCTACGCCGCAAACCGACCGACGTTCGAAGCTAATGCCTCGGGTGATGGGTTCGTTGGCGATCGTCGGCATGATGGTGGGGCTGATGATCGGACGCCTGACCACGCCCGACCCGAGCGCGCTGCAGCAGGTCGAGGTGACTGATGGCGTGCTTGTGGCCTGGTTCAACAATGAACCCAAGCTCCATGGGGAAATCGTCGACGGCTCGGTGGCGCTGCTGTTCCAGGCAGAAGGCCGGCCGCAGAAGGGCCAGTTGAAAGTCAACGGCAAGGACGTGAACTGGCGGGTGCGTTTGAGTGACAAGGGGTTGTTGCTGACGCTGGTGGCGGCGCGTCCGTTGCGAGGGGAGTGGGCCGGCAGCGAAGTCGATGACCGCTGGCGGCTGGAGGTCCGTCTCCAGGAGCAATAAAAGAGGGAATCCCCGGCCTGCCTGTACCAAGGTCCCCAAAACGGGAGGGCTCGCGCTGAGCGCATGGCCCTGGATGTAAAGAAGGGAAACCTTGACCTGCCTGTATCAAGGCCCCCAAAACAGTGGGCTCGCTGAGCCCGTATAAAATGGGGAATCCCCGGCCTGCCTGTACCAAGGTCCCCGAAACTGGGTAGTGATCTAGCTATTGCAGGGGGCGTGCCAGTTTTGAATGGTTTGTCACGAAAAACCTGCTGGTGATGCTGAAAGCCCCGTATTCCGGGGCTTTTGCTTTTGTTTTTGCGTTTTTTTTTGAGCTGTGCCGATGGGGTTTGGCTTGTGGTGCATGTGCAATTGCGGTTCGTAGTGCATTGATGCGGTGCATGAAGCCTTTAAAAGCATCGCGAGCAGGCTCGCTCCCACAAGGTTCAGTGGTGTTCACGCGCTCGCGAACACCGAAAATCCATTGTGGGAGCGAGCCTGCTCGCGATTGGCCTTCAAGATCAGCGAAGAGCTAAAGGCTGATCAGCCCTCATCCCCGTCATCATCATCCCCACCATCGACCTTCATCCCCAATTCCTTGATCTTGCGGGTCAAGGTATTGCGGCCCCAGCCCAGTAGCACGGCGGCGTCGCGGCGGCGGCCGGCGGTGTGCTTGAGGGCGGTTTCGATCATGATCCGCTCGAAGCTGGGCACGGCACTGTCCAGCAGGCTCGACTGGCCACGGGCCAGGGCCTGGTCGGCCCATTGGCGCAGGGCTTGTTCCCAGTTGGTCACCGGGGCCGAATCCTGCGGCAGGCTCAACAGCTCCGGCGGCAGGTCGCTGATGTGCACCTCGCGACCCGAAGCCATCACCGTGATCCAGCGGCAGGTGTTCTCCAACTGGCGCACGTTGCCCGGCCACGGCAGGTTCTTGAGGTATTCCTCGGTTTCGCTCTTGAGCAGCTTGGGCTCGACCGCCAGTTCCTGGGCCGCGCGGCTGAGGAAGTGCCGGGCCAGGGTCGGGATGTCTTCACGACGGTCCGCCAGGCGCGGGATATGGATGCGGATCACGTTCAGGCGGTGGAACAAGTCCTCACGGAATTTGCCGGCGTGTACCAGGGTTTCCAGATTCTGGTGGGTCGCGGCGATGATGCGCACATCGACCTTGACCGGCGTATGGCCGCCGACCCGATAGAACTCGCCATCGGCCAATACGCGCAGCAGGCGGGTCTGGGTGTCAGCCGGCATGTCGCCGATTTCATCGAGAAACAGCGTGCCGCCGTCGGCTTGCTCGAAGCGCCCACGGCGCAGGTTGGCCGCGCCGGTGAACGCGCCTTTCTCATGGCCGAACAGTTCGGACTCCATCAGGTCCTTGGGAATCGCCGCCATGTTCAGCGCGATGAACGGCGACGCCGCCCGTGGACTGTGGCGATGCAGGGCGTGGGCCACCAGTTCCTTACCGGTGCCCGACTCGCCATTGATCAGCACGGTGATGTTGGAGTGGCTCAAGCGCCCGATGGCGCGAAACACTTCCTGCATCGCCGGTGCTTCGCCGATGATTTCCGGGGTGCGGGCCAGGGCCGGCACTTCTTCCAGGCCCTGTTGCTCCTGGGCGTGCTGGTTGGCGCGCTTGACCAGCGACACCGCTTCATCGACGTCGAATGGCTTGGGCAGGTATTCGAAGGCGCCGCCCTGGTAGGACGCCACGGCGCTGTCCAGGTCGGAATGGGCGGTCATGATGATCACCGGCAGGCGCGGATGCTGTTCGCGAATCCGCGCCAACAGATCCAAGCCGCTGGCGCCCGGCATGCGGATGTCGGAGATGATGACGTCCGGTTGCTGACGCGCCAGGCGACTCATCACCCCGTCGGCGCTGTCGAAGCTCTGGGTGGTCATGCCTTCCTGTTGCAAGGCTTTCTCCAGGACCCAACGGATAGAACGGTCGTCATCGACGATCCACACGGTTTCACTACGGCTCATGTCGATGTGGCTCCTTGTTCCAGTGGCAGGAAGATCGAGAAGGTGGTGTGGCCGGGGTGGCTCTCACATTCGATCAAACCCTGATGCTGACTGATGATGTTCTGGGTGATGGCCAGGCCCAGCCCGGTACCGTCCGGACGGCCGCTGACCATGGGAAAGAAGATGGTTTCCTGCAGCTCGGCAGGGATGCCCGGGCCGTTGTCGATGATTTCGATCTTGGTCACCAGGCGATGGCGCACGTGGCCGATGGTGAACTGGCGCATGGCGCGGGTACGCAGGCTGATGCGGCCCAGGCGCAGTTCGTTCTGGCTGCTGATGGCCTGCATCGCGTTGCGCACGATGTTCAGTACGGCCTGAATCATCTGCTCGCGGTCGATCAAGACATCGGGAATGCTGGGGTCATAGTCGCGCACCAAGGTGATGCAGCCTTGGCTTTCGGCTTCCACCAGGCTGCTGACGCGCTCCAGCACTTCATGGACGTTGCACATCGCCAGGGACGGCAGCTTGTTCGAGCCAAGCATGCGGTCCACCAGGTTCCGCAGGCGGTCGGCTTCCTCGATGATGACGTTGGTGTAGTCCTTGAGGCTTTCTTCCGGCAGTTCGCGGGCGAGCAACTGCGCCGCGCCACGTATCCCGCCGAGGGGATTCTTGATCTCGTGGGCGAGGCCGCGCACCAGCATCTTGCTGGTTTCCTGCTTGGACAATTGCGCCTCTTCCTTGGTGATTCGCAGCAGGCGATCACGCGGGTGGACTTCCAGCAGCAGCAAGGTGGCGCCGTTGTTCAGGATCGGCGTGACCGCGTAATCCACGGTCAGGGTCTGGCCGGTCAGGGCGGTGAGCATCGCCTCACGCTTGGTGAACGGGTGGGCCTGCTCCACCGCCTGGCGCAAGGAGTTGAGCGCTTCGGCGGATTCGGTGAACAACTCGCTGATGAATTGCCCGTGGCTGCGCTGGCCGCTGACAGCCAGGAGCATTTCCGCCGCCGGGTTCATGTACTCGAGGCGCAGTTCGGCGTCGAGCAGGATGGTCGCGGTGGTGAGGTTATCGAGCAGCAAGCGGTGTAGTGCGTCGCTAATGGTCATCAGGACCTCTTTTGGAGCGTAGCAACTGGGGACCGGTCCCAAATTGCGCGCGCGATTAATGCGCTGTTGCGAGGAAAATGCAAAAACCAAACCAAGGCTCCGAAAAGAAGCGTTTAGAGCCTCAAAAGGGTGTTTTTCGGCCCCTTGCGTGGCGTTCTGCCAGCTTTTTCGGGTACTTTCGAACCAAAATGGGTTTTGGATCTGGGTATCGTGCAAGCTATTGCACCAATATAGTGCGCAAGTCTTGGTGGTGTTAGAAGAACGGCAGGATGCTGCTTTTTTCTTCTTCAGGCTTTTCGGCGAGAGGGCACTCAGGCCGTTGACCGTAATCGGCCGTGGCGCAGGGCTTGATGCGGCGCTTTTGCGCCAGGGACATGCGCTGCATGTGGAAGGGCTGGTTGGCGGTGCGTTCGACGATGCGGTCCTGCTCATCGAGGATTTCCACCGCTAAATGATGGGTGCCTCGGTCGATGTTGCTCAAGGCGAATACCGGGCTCGGCCCTGGCGCCCCTGTAGGTTGGCCGTCGAGCAGCAGGCGGTAGCGATGGCCTTTTTTCAGGCCCGGTTCGCTGGTGACGCTGACGATCAGTTCGCCTGCGGTGCTGCGTATCGTCGCGTCCGGCTCGGGTATCAACAGCCGGAGCATTTCGTAATGAAACAGTGGCTCGGGCGGGGCTTCGGCTGCGGGCGCCGAGGGTGTGCTCGGGGGCGGCGTCGGCATCCGGTTACCGGGTGGCAGTTGGACTTTTTTGGCGTTGCCGGGGCGCGGCTGATCGGTGAACACACGATTGCCCTGGGCATCGATGTAGGTGTAGACCTGCGCCATCCCGGGCAGTGCCGTCATCGCCAGGCCCAGCGCGAGCAGCCAGCGGATCATGGCTGGTGCACCCGCTGCACGGTGAAGGTGACGGTTTCGCTTTGTTGCACGAGGGTTTCCCCGTCGATGACCTGAACAGCCAGGCTGTGCTCGCCCCGATCGATATTCACCAACTGCAGACGCGGCACGTTGCTCGGCTGGCCGTAGGGCTGCCCGTCCAGCAGCAGCCGGAACAGATGCGGGCTACGCAGGCGCGGTTGCGCCCGTACGCCGACGGTGAAGGTGCCGTTGTTGGCGCGCAGGGCCTCTTCGGTGGGGATGTCGGTCAGTTCCAGTGTCTCGTAGGCATTGCGCGGCTCGTCGCTGTTGGCGGGGGCTGGCGGTGTGTCCGGGGTGGACGGGGATTGGTGTTCGATGCTGTTGAGCGGCGGCAACTCCACCGTCTGCGCCGGTACGCCTTGGGGCGGCTGGTTGCTGTAGGCGGTGTTGCCCTCGGCGTCGGTGTACTTGTAGATCTGCGCGGCGGCGGGCAGTGCCAGCAACAACAGGATGATTGAAAAACCGCGACCCATGGGAAATCGACCGAAAACCAAAGTGATGGATGCAGCATAGGCCAGGGCGGATGGTTGGCCCAGTGTTGTGTTCGCAGCAAATCCCCTGTGGGAGCGGGCTTGCTCGCGAAAGCGGTGTGTCAGCAGTGAATACAAATCTTGTGCCCGATGCATAACCACTGTGGGAGCGAGCCTGCTCGCGAAAGCGGTGTGTCAGACGCTGATATGTTGAATGTACAGGCCTCATCGCGAGCAGGCTCACTCCCACAAGGGAAGGGGGGCTGTCTTAAGCTTTTGTGGAGATACACAGTCCTCCGGTCGCTCGGATCAGCGCGAGGCGGTGCACCGGGTGCTGCTTGTTGTGGTGGGTGGCTTGGGCCAGCCATTGCGGGCACTGCGGGTCGGTGCGGTAGGGGGCGAAGTCGGCCAGTTGCTGCAACAGGCGTTTTTGCAATCGATCAAGTTGTGGGCGGATCTCGCCTACCAGGTCCGGGCGTGGCAGGTCTGGGGCCTTGCCGTCCAGGGCCCAGTCGGACAAGTTGATGTATTGCACCATTTTGTTGGCTTCTATCTGGGCGGCGAAGAACGCTTCCACGGTTTCACCGCTCAGCTTGTAGGCCGGCGCTTGGGCAACGGCGCCGGCAATGACTTCTCGCTCGCGCTGACGGTCCTCTACGGGTTTGCCACTGTCCCATTTGCTCAGCGCCACCTGATCGGCGATGGCCAGGCGTTCGCCAATGGCGTTGAGCAGCGGGGTAAGGTCGTCAGGGGCGCGGGTCGAGGCCGCTTCGGCGGTGGAAGCCAGCAGCGCGGCAGACAGGGCAAGGCAGAGCTTGAAGCGCAACGTCATGGGCAGTCTCGTCTTTGTGGGGAAGCGACGAGGCATCATGCACGTAATCGGCGCCCATAAAAAAGGCCTCCCGAAGGAGGCCTCTCTTTAGTTCGCGCCGTGCGTGGCGGCGCTTACTGGATCAGCAGCTGTAGTACAGCTCATATTCCAGTGGGTGTACGAAGGTGCGAACCTTGATTTCTTCTTCGCTCTTCAGTGCGATGTAAGCGTCGATGAAGTCATCGCTGAATACGCCGCCCTTGGTCAGGAAGGCACGGCCCTTGTCCAGCTCTTCCAGGGCTTCTTTCAGGCTGCCACAGACCTGTGGGATTTCCTTGGCCTCTTCAGGCGGCAGGTCATACAGGTTTTTGTCAGCGGCATCGCCAGGGTGGATCTTGTTCTGGATACCATCCAGGCCGGCCATCATCAGTGCAGCGAAGGCCAGGTACGGGTTGGCGGCCGGATCCGGGAAGCGTGCTTCGATACGGCGGGCTTTAGGGCTGTTCACGTAAGGAATACGGATCGAGGCGGAACGGTTGCGAGCCGAGTAGGCCAGCATGACCGGAGCTTCGAAGCCTGGAACCAGACGCTTGTAGGAGTTGGTCGACGGGTTGGTGAAGCCGTTCAGGGCTTTACCGTGCTTGATGATACCGCCGATGAAGTACAGGGCGGTGTCCGACAGGCCGGCATAGCCTTCGCCTGCGAAGGTGTTCTTGCCGTCCTTGGAGATCGACATGTGGACGTGCATGCCCGAACCGTTGTCGCCGTACAGAGGCTTCGGCATGAAGGTCGCGGTGCGGCCGTAGGCGTCAGCCACGTTGTGTACGCAGTACTTGAGGGTCTGTACTTCGTCAGCCTTCTTGACCAGCGTGTTGAACTTCACGCCGATTTCGTTCTGGCCGGCAGTCGCCACTTCGTGGTGGTGAACTTCGACGGTCTGGCCCATTTCTTCCAGTGCGTTGCACATGGAGGTACGGATTTCGTGGTCGAAGTCGAACGGTGGAACCGGGAAGTAGCCGCCCTTGATGCCTGGGCGGTGACCTTTGTTGCCGCCTTCCACGTCCTGGTCGGACATCCACGAACCTTGTTCGGAGAAGATCTTGAACATCGAGCCGGAGATATCGGACTTGAACTTGACCGAGTCGAAGATGAAGAACTCGGGCTCAGGACCGAAGAAAGCGGTGTCGCCGATACCGGTGGACTTCAGGTATTCCTCGGCGCGGTGGGCGATGGCGCGTGGGTCGCGGTCATAGCCTTGCATGGTCGAAGGTTCGATGATGTCGCAGACCAGGATCAGGGTCGGCTCTTCGGTGAACGGGTCCAGGACGGCGGTTTCGTCGTCCGGCATCAGGATCATGTCGGAGGCTTCGATGCCTTTCCAGCCAGAGATGGAGGAACCGTCGAACATCTTGCCGATTTCGAAGAATTCGTCGTCCAGCGCATCACGGGCCGGCATGGTCACGTGATGTTGAGTGCCTTTGGTGTCAGTGAAGCGCAGATCAATCCACTTGACGTCATGATCTTTGATGAGTTGAACCGACTTCGACATATGTCCTCCGGGTGGCTTCGGGCGGGTAGTGGAGTGCCCTTAGATATGGGTGATGCCGGCGCGAATACTCTGCCAAGGCAACCTGCCTCACAAGGGAGCAAATTGCATGCCAGTGCCCCACCATGGGTTTTTTGCACCAAATCCACGCTTTTAAAGGCGTAAATCACAGATTGTCAGACAATAACGCACTGCAATGTGGCGCCGTCAATCGATAATGACCTGTTTTGGTGCATGCAAAACCATCTGCACAGAAACTGGTTAAACCTTGAGCAATTTCCGCTATAATCCGCGCCCCCCTTTTTCGGCTGGCCGTTCGCGCGCTGTTTTCATGAAACTAATCGTAAAAGTCTTCCCCGAGATCACCATCAAGAGCCGCCCGGTACGGATGCGTTTCATCCGCCAGTTGGCCAAGAACATCCGTGCCGTGCTCCGAGACCTGGACCCGGCCGTGGTGGTGAATGGCGTGTGGGACAACCTCGAACTGGAAACCCGCGTCAGCGAACCCAAGCTCCTCAAGGAAATGACCGAGCGCCTGAGTTGCATGCCGGGCATCGCGCATTTTCTGCAAGTCGATGAATACCCGTTGGGTGATTTCGACGACATCCTTGCCAAGTGCATGCTTCATTATGGCGATGCACTGACCGGCAAGATCTTTTCGGTGCGCTGCAAGCGTGCCGGCAAGCACCCGTTCAGTTCGATGGATGTGGAAAAGTACGTCGGCAGCCAATTGCGCCGGCAGTGCGGCGCGGCTGGTATTTCGTTGAAAGACCCGCAGATCGAAGTACGCATCGAAATTCGCGACCAGCGGCTGTTCGTGATCCACAGCCAGCACAACAGCATCGGCGGTTACCCGTTGGGTTCGCTGGAGCAGACCCTGGTGCTGATGTCCGGTGGCTTCGACTCCACGGTGGCCGCCTATCAGATCATGCGTCGCGGGTTGATGAGCCATTTCTGCTTCTTCAACCTTGGCGGGCGCGCCCATGAATTGGGCGTAATGGAAGTGGCGCACTTCATCTGGAAGAAGTACGGCAGCTCCCAACGCGTGTTATTTGTGAGTGTGCCGTTCGAGGAAGTCCTGGGCGAGATTCTCGGCAAAGTCGATAACAGTCATATGGGCGTCATTTTGAAGCGTATGATGTTGCGCGCCGCTTCACGAATTGCCGACCGCCTGCAAATCGATGCGCTGGTGACCGGCGAGGCGATTTCACAGGTGTCGAGCCAGACGTTGCCGAACCTGTCGGTGATCGACTGCGTGACCGAGAAGCTGGTCTTGCGGCCGCTGATTGCCAGCCACAAGCAGGACATCATCGACCAGGCCAATGAAATCGGCACCGCCGAGTTTGCCCGGCACATGCCCGAGTATTGCGGCGTCATCTCGGTCAATCCGAAGACGGCGGCCAAGCGCGGGCGGGTTGAGCACGAAGAGAAAGAATTCGACATGGCGGTGCTCGAGCGAGCGCTCGAAAACGCCAGGCTGGTACCAATCGATCGCGTAATCGATGAATTGGGCCAGGACGTACAAATTGAAGAAGTCGGCGAAGCGCTGGCCGGTCAGATCATCATCGACATCCGCCACCCGGATGACGCTGAAGACGACCCGCTGAGTGTCGCCGGCATCGAGGTAAAAACGATGCCGTTCTATGCAGTGAACGCGCGTTTCAAGGAACTGGACCCTACTCGCCAGTACCTGCTCTATTGCGACAAAGGCGTGATGAGTCGCCTGCATGCCCACCATTTGCTCAGTGAGGGGCATGCCAATGTGCGCGTTTATCGACCGAGCTAAGTGCCCGGGGCTGTTTGCCTGTGGCCTGCGTCACCGGCCCCCCGACGCCGCCGACAGGCTGTAACGGCTGTCGGAACTCAACGTAAATCGCTGCCACGACCTGTCAGCACACCGAATCCTCTGATCGAGATACACAAGTGATCGAAAATCTACGCAACATCGCCATCATTGCTCACGTTGACCATGGTAAGACCACCCTGGTAGACAAACTCTTGCGTCAATCCGGCACCCTGGAGCGCAACGAGCTCAACGACGAGCGCGTGATGGACTCCAACGACCAGGAAAAAGAGCGCGGTATTACCATCCTGGCTAAAAACACCGCCATCAACTGGAACGGCTACCACATCAACATCGTGGACACCCCGGGCCACGCCGACTTCGGTGGTGAAGTAGAGCGCGTGATGTCGATGGTCGACTCCGTGCTGCTGCTGGTTGACGCTCAAGACGGCCCTATGCCGCAAACCCGTTTCGTGACCAAGAAGGCTTTCGAAGCCGGCCTGCGTCCGATCGTGTGCATCAACAAGGTTGACCGTCCAGGCGCGCGTCCTGACTGGGTTCTGGACCAGATCTTCGACCTGTTCGACAACCTGGGCGCCACCGAAGAACAGCTGGACTTCAAAGTCGTCTACGCCTCGGCCTTGAACGGCATTGCCGGTCTGGACCACACCGAAATGGCTGAAGACATGACCCCGCTGTACCAGTCGATCGTCGACAACGTACCTGCGCCGAAAGTCGACCGTGACGGTCCGTTCCAGATGCAGATCTCGGCACTGGACTACAACAGCTTCCTGGGTGTTATCGGTGTTGGCCGTATCGCTCGTGGTCGCGTCAAGCCGAACACTCCGGTCGTGGCTGTCGGTGCCGACGGCAAGCGCCGCAACGGTCGTATCCTGAAGCTGATGGGTCACCACGGCCTGCACCGTGTAGACGTTGAAGAAGCGGCTGCCGGCGACATCGTCTGCATCAGCGGCATGGACTCGCTGTTCATCTCCGACACCCTGTGCCACCCGGACACCGTTGAAGCGATGAAGCCGTTGACCGTCGACGAGCCAACCGTTTCCATGACCTTCCAGGTCAACGACTCGCCATTCTGCGGTAAAGAAGGCAAGTTCGTGACGTCCCGTAACATCAAGGAGCGTCTGGACAAAGAGCTGCTGTACAACGTTGCACTGCGCGTTGAAGAAGGCGACTCGGCTGACAAGTTCAAGGTCTCCGGCCGTGGCGAACTGCACCTCTCGGTACTGATCGAAACCATGCGTCGCGAAGGCTTCGAAATGGCTGTAGGCCGTCCGGAAGTGATCATCCGTCTGGTTGACGGCGTGAAGCACGAACCGTTCGAAAACGTCACCATCGACCTGCCGGAAGAATCCCAGGGCAAGGTGATGGAAGAGATGGGCCTGCGTAAGGGCGACCTGACCAACATGGTGCCGGATGGCAAAGGCCGTGTACGTCTGGAATACAACATCCCTGCTCGCGGTCTGATCGGTTTCCGTAACCAGTTCCTGACCCTGACCAACGGTGCTGGCATCCTGACCTCGATCTTCGACCGTTACGACGTGATGAAGTCGGGCGACATGTCCGGCCGTCAGAACGGCGTTCTGGTTTCGGTTGAAACCGGCAAGGCACTGACCTACTCCCTGGAAACCCTCCAGGCGCGTGGCAAGCTGTTCGTCGAGCACGGCCAGGAAATCTACGGCGGCCAGATCGTTGGCCTGAACAGCCGTGACAACGACCTGGGCGTGAACCCTACCAAGGGCAAGAAGCTCGACAACATGCGTGCTTCGGGTAAAGACGAAACCATCGCCCTGGTTCCACCTGTTCGCTTCACCCTGGAACAGGCCCTGGAATTCATCCAGGATGACGAGCTGTGCGAAGTGACGCCTAAGTCGATCCGCCTGCGCAAGAAGATCCTGGACGAAAGCGAGCGTACCCGCGCCGCCAAGAAAGCCAAGGCCTGATTGCCTTAGCCTCGGCTGAATGAAAACGCCCCCGGTTGTGAGACCGGGGGCGTTTTTTTGTGCCTGGAAATTGTGCAATGCCTGTGAGGGCCCCTTCGCGAGCAGGCTCGCTCCCACAGTTGATCTTCAGTGGATACAGGTTTCGTGTCCGACACAAATCCCCTGTGGGAGCGAGCCTGCTCGCGAAGGCGATGGATCAGGCGCCGCCAAGCCATCAAGGGATCAGAACCGATCCAACGTCCGTGGATTGCGCTCGCGCTCCACTTCCTTGGGCTTGTAGGCGCAATAGCCTGGCCGAGGCCCGACCCGCGGATGGTTGCGGCAGGTGTCCGGGCGCTTCTCGTAAATGGTGCACAACCGGCTCTTGCGGTCCAGATAAAGGCAATCGTTGTTACTCATGCGCTGAAGCGTGAAGATTTCCGACTTCTGGTTGTAGCGCTCGACGATCCCTTCCTTTTGCAGGCGCTTGGCGATGTTCTTCGGCGGGTCGCCCAGCTCGAACTCATCGACGATGCCAATGCGGATCAGGTCCTTGATCTTGACCTCCACCGGCAGCGTGCAGCAGCTTGACACGCAGGAGCCGCACATCGGGGCGGAGTACTTGGCCCAGGTATCGAGTCGGTCGATCTCCGCGGCGGCGATCAGGTTGGGCTTCATCATCACGGTTTACCAGCATGCATCAGGGCGCGCGATCATACCGGGACTGGTGAAATTTTGAACGACCATCTGCCGGTTTTTTTTGCATCCCGGCAAAACCTGTCCGGACCGGCACGGCCCCTGCATTCATTCGACCATCCGGCAATTTCATGGCGGCGATTCTCCGACACTCGGGGAAATCCACCGAACCAAGAGCCTGTACCGTCTGTCAGACCGTCTAGGCTCAGACAATTCCATGCTCGTTCGAGGTCTTATCAATGACTCAAGAACCACTTGTTCGCGAAGCTGAAGTTGCGGCATTTCGCGACGCCGTGTTGACCAAACTCACTTATGCCGTCGGCAAGGACCCCGATCACGCGTTTGATCACGATTGGTTCGAAGCCATTGCCCTCGCCGCCCGCGACCACATGGTCGAACACTGGATGGACCACACGCGGCAGATCTACCGCAAGGGTCAGAAGCGGGTCTATTACCTCTCCCTGGAATTTCTCATTGGTCGCTTGCTCTACGACAGCCTGAGCAACCTGGGCCTGCTGGACACTGCGCGCGAGGCCTTGACCGAACTGGGCGTGGACCTGGAGCGTATCCGCCTGCTCGAGCCCGACGCGGCGCTGGGCAACGGTGGCCTGGGCCGCTTGGCGGCGTGCTTCATGGAGAGCATGTCCACGCTGGGTATTGCCGGCCATGGCTACGGTATTCGTTATGAACACGGCCTGTTCCGCCAGGCCATCGTCGACGGTTGGCAGCAGGAGCAGACCGAGCACTGGCTGGATTTCGGCAACCCGTGGGAGTTCGAACGTCCGGAAGTGGTCTACCCGATCGGCTTTGGTGGCAGCGTCGAAACCGTTACCGACGACACCGGCAAGACCCGCCAGGTCTGGTCCCCGGCCGAAACCGTGCGGGCCATCGCCTATGACACCCCGGTAGTAGGCTGGCGCGGCGCGAGCGTCAACACCTTGCGTCTGTGGCGTGCCCGGGCCATGGAAGAGCTGCACCTGGAGCGCTTCAATGCCGGCGACCACCTCGGCGCCGTAGCCGAAGTGGCCCGGGCCGAAAGTATTTCCCGCGTGCTGTACCCGGCCGATAGCACCGAGGCCGGCCAGGAACTGCGTCTGCGCCAGGAATATTTCTTCGTCGCCGCCTCGTTGCAGGACTTGCTGCGCCGCCATCGCAACATGCACACCTCGGTGCTGACCCTGGGGGATCACGCCGCGATCCAGCTCAACGACACGCACCCGTCCATTGCCGTGGCCGAGTTGATGCGGCAATTGGTGGATGTCTACGACGTGGCCTGGGATGCGGCCTGGCAGGTCACCCAGGACACGCTGTCCTACACCAACCACACGCTGCTGCCCGAAGCCCTGGAAACCTGGCCGGTAGGGCTGATGGAGCGCATGTTGCCCCGGCACATGCAGATCATCTACCTTATCAACGCCCAGCACATCGATTCGCTGCGGGCCAAGGGTGTGCACGATTTCGACGTGCTGCGCTCGGTGTCGCTGATCGAGGAGGACAACGGTCGCCGGGTGCGCATGGGTAACCTGGCGTTCCTCGGTTCCCACAGCGTCAACGGTGTGTCCGGGCTGCATACCCAGTTGATGCGCAGCACGGTGTTCTCCGAGCTGCACAAACTCTATCCCGATCGGATCAACAACAAGACCAACGGCATCACCTTCCGCCGCTGGTTGTTCCAGGCCAACGCCGAATTGACCTCGATGATGGTCGACGCCCTCGGCCCGAGCGTGCTCGACAACCCCGAGGAGCGCCTGATCGAACTGGAGCCGTTCGCCGACAAGCCGGCGTTTCGCAAGGCGTTCGCCGAACAGCGCCTGCACAGCAAGAAGGCCTTGGCTTACCTGATCCACGAGCGACTGGGCATCGCCGTCAACCCGGCGGCGATGTTCGACGTGCAGGTCAAGCGGATCCACGAGTACAAGCGCCAGTTGCTCAACCTGATGCACACCGTGGCGCTGTACCAGGCGATTCGTGCCGAGCCGGAAGTGGACTGGGTGCCGCGGGTGAAGATCTTCGCCGGCAAGGCCGCTGCCAGTTATCACCAGGCCAAGCTGATCATCAAACTGACCAACGACATTGCCCGGGTGGTCAACAACGACCCGACCGTGCGCGGCTTGCTCAAGGTGGTATTCCTGCCCAACTACAACGTCAGCCTGGCCGAGAGCATCATCCCGGCGGCGGACTTGTCGGAGCAGATTTCCACCGCCGGTTTCGAAGCGTCGGGCACCAGCAACATGAAGTTCGGCCTCAACGGCGCGCTGACCATCGGCACCATGGACGGCGCCAACGTGGAAATGCACGAGCGCGTCGGCGGCGAACACATGTTCATCTTCGGCTTGACCGCCGAGCAGGTGGAAGCCCGCAAGCGCAATGGCGAGTTCAGCGCCGCGCCGGACATCGCCGCCTCACATCGACTCAACGATGTGTTGCAGGCGATTCGTGGCGGGGTGTTCTCGCCGGATGACCCGATGCGCTACGCCGGGCTCGTGGACTCGCTGGTGGATTACGACCGCTTCCTGGTGTGCGCCGATTTCGACGCCTACTGGAACGCCCAGGCCAAGGTCGAAGAGCGCTGGCATGACTCCAAGCAATGGTGGCGTTCGGCGGTCCTCAACACTGCGCGCATGGGCTGGTTCTCCTCGGACCGGACCATCCGGGAATACGCCACCGACATCTGGAAAGCCTTGGAGTAGCCTTTACTGCAAGAAATGTGAGCGAAGCCCAACGGCGGTTGGGCTTCGTCGATATACTAGGCGCCAGTTTCGCCGGGCTGTGTGGCCGGACTCGGTACTGGAAATGCCAACCATCCAATGTGGGAGCGAGCCGTGTGGGAGCAAGGCTTGCCCGCGATGAGGGCGCCGCGGTCTCTTGAGGACCGCAGCGCCTGGATCGCGAGCAAGCTTTGCTCCCACACAGCTCGCTCCCACAGGGTTTGGGGGTTTCCACTAGACTGATCCAGGCACCGCATCACCCCGGTTACGCCCGCAACGGGCCGCTTAGGGATATCGACCATGCAATGGATCTTGACGCTGTTGGGCCTGGCACTCGGCTGGGTGGTGGACGAGTCGTTCGCCGATGCGCTGATAGGCGCACTGGTGGGGCTTGGCATCGCCCAGTCGTTTCGACTGGGGCGCCTGGCTATCCAGGCGGCCAAGCAACAGATCTTATTGCAAGAGGCCCAGCAGAGCGTGCTCACGTTGGAGGCCCGCCTGGCGGTTCTCGAACGCGGCAAGGTGGCCGAACCGCCTGATCCGGCGCCAGCGTCCGAGGTTGTCGAACCCCAGGCCGCGCAGCCTGCAACGCGCACCGAGCCGCAGCTCGTCTGGGAGTTGCCGCCAGACCTCGAACCCGTTTCCGCGATGGCCAGCCAGGCCAGCCAGCCGTTGCCCGATGACATTTGGACGCCCGCGCCAGAGACCTCCAGTCGACGTGCCAACCGCGACTTCGCTCCTCTGCCCCTGGAGCCGATGGCTGCAGAACCGGCGGCCCCCCGTGGCCCAAATCTATTCGACCGCGCTATCACGGGCGCACGCAACTGGTTGTTCGGCGGCAACACCGTGCTGCGGGTCGGCGTGGTGCTGCTGTTCCTTGGCCTGGCGTTCTTGCTGCGCTACGCCACCGAAGGCATGGTGGTGCCGATCGAATTGCGCTATGCCGGCGTCGCGGCCAGCGCGTTGGGCCTGCTGGGCCTGGGCTGGTGGTTGCGCCAACGCAACAGCAGTTATGCGCTGATGCTCCAGGGGACCGGGATTGCCGTGCTGTACCTGACAGTGTTCGCCGCCATGCGCCTGCATCCGCTGCTCGATTCAAAGGCTGCGCTGGGCCTGCTGGTGGCGGTCACGGTGTTCTCGGCGATCCTCGCGGTTACCCAGAACGCCATGGGCCTGGCTGCTGCGGCGGCGCTTGGCGGGTTTGCCGCCCCGATCCTGACCTCCACCGGCAGCGGCAACCACGTTGCCCTGTTCAGCTATTTCATCCTGCTCAATGCCGGCATCCTCGCGATTGCCTGGTTCAAGGCCTGGCGCCTGCTCAACCTGATCGGTTTTGTCGGCACCTTCGGCATCGGTTTCGCCTGGGGCCTGCGTTCCTACACGCCGGAACTGCTGTGGAGCACCGAGCCGTTCCTGATCCTGTTCTTCCTCATCTACCTGGCGATTGGCTTGCTGTTCACGCGGCGCAAATTGTTGGAAATGAGCGACGCTCCTGAAGACGCTAGCCGCGAGGCGTTGCTGCGCTGGTCGGCGCGCAAGGGCGATTACGTGGACGGCAGCATGCTGTTTGGCCCGCCGCTGGTGGGCTTCGGCTTGCAGTTCGCCTTGGTCGAGCACCTTGAATTCGCCGCCGCCTTCAGCGCCCTGGCCCTGGGCATGATCTACATGGGCCTGGCTCGGCTATTGATGGATGGGCGCGCCCTGCTGTTGGCGGAAACCTGCCTGGCCCTGGGGGTGATTTTCGCCAGCCTGGCGATTCCGTTGGGGCTCGATGCCCGTTGGACCGCGGCGGCGTGGGCCGTGGAAGGCGCGGGAATCTTCTGGCTGGGCCTGCGTCAGCAACGTCCATTGGCCCGGGCCTTTGCCTTGTTGCTGCAAGTGGGCTCGGCACTGGCGTTCGTCAGCGAGTTGAGTTCTGGCGACGGCAGCTTGCTCGATGGCTCACCGCTGGGGGCGTTGATGCTTGGCGGCGCCTTGCTGTTCACCTTCTACCAGTTGCACAAGGCCGAGCCCGGACACTGCTCGCATTGGGAACGCCAGGGCCGGCCTGTGCTGGCTGTGCTGGGGTTGAGTTTCCTTTATCTGTTGGCACCGCTGTTCTTCTTCACCCACGGCACCGCCATTGCCTGGGCCTTCGCCGGATTGGCAACGCTGTTTGTCGGCCTGCGCCTGCAATCAAGAGCCTTCCTGTTTACCGCGTTCGCCGTGCAACTGTTGGGCGGTGCGTTGTTCCTGATGCGCCTGCAAGGCGCGGAAGGGGATTCGACGGCCGTGTTCAGTGCTGGCTGGAGCGGTTTGCTCAGTGCCTCGCTGATCGGCCTGGCGTTGATCGGCGGCATGTTGCTGGCGGCGCGCGACGACATGGTGCGCAACGATGTCCGGTTGCTGCGCGGCTTGTCGGTGGTATTGCTGGCGGGGCTGGTGCTGATCAATCTCGCGGTGCTGTTCGTCCTGCCGTGGCAAACGGCGAGCGGCGTATGGGCGGCCAGCGGCCTGTTGATCATCTGGCTGAGCCTGTACCTGAAACAACGGGTGAGCTTTGTCTTCGGCCTGCTGCTGCAACTGCTGGGCGGTGCGGCGTTCCTGACGGCGGGGCCGGCGCTGTTGGGGCCGCTCAATGCCGAGGACCTGCGGCCCCTGGCCCATAGCGGCTTCTGGACGCCGTTGGTGCTGGGGCTGGCAGCGCTGGTGGGGGCATGGCGCCTGCAACGGGCGCATGCGGCGCAGGAACTCGATGCCTTGAGCTTGCAGCGCCTGTCCGAACTGCTGCTGATCTGGGGCGCCGGTTGGTGGGCGCTGGCGTGGGTCAGCGAGGTGCTGCGCTTCGCTCCGGCGAACCTGCAAGGCAGCTTGCTGTTGGCGCTCGCGGCAGTCAGCGTGGCGGTGTGGAGCGTATTGTCGCCGCGCTTGAAGTGGCCGGCGCTGGGGCTGCTGTGCACCTTGTTGATCCCGGCGGCGGGTTGTGTGCTGGTGGCAACGGGGCACAGCCATTACCACCCGGCGGCGAACTTTGGTTGGCTGGCCTGGCTGGCGGTATTCGCCGTGCATCTCCTCTCGCTCAAGCGCTTGGCCGAGACGCTGCCGGCGCAGGCGCGCAGCACGGCCCACGTCCTCGGTTGCTGGTTGCTGATGGCGGTGCTGATGCTGGAGTTGCGTTACGGCCTGCTGTTGCTGTCCGAGCAGTACAACGCCTGGCGCTGGCTGGCCTGGGCGATCCTGCCAGGCTTGTACCTGGTGCTGATGGCCACGCCGCGTGCCTTGCCTTGGCCGGTCTCGGCCCAGCCGCGCGAATACCGTGTCTACGCGGCGGCGCCCATGGCGCTGTTGATGCTCGGTTGGTTCTGGCTGACCAACACCTTCAGCGATGGCAACTCAGAGCCACTGCCTTACGTGCCGTTGCTCAATCCCTTGGAGCTGGGCCTGCTGTTCGCCTTGTTCGGTATCTATGTGTGGGCCCGCAACGCCGTGGCGCAATCGACGAACCGCTGGAGTCGCGTCGGGCACATTGCCCAGTTGATCGCCGGTGTGTCGCTGTTCGCGTTCTTCACTGCCCTGGTGATGCGCACGGCTCACCAGTGGATGGGCGTGCCGTACGAGCTGGATGCGCTGCTCGAGTCAATGTTCGTGCAGGCCGGCTTGTCCATTGTCTGGACCCTGATCGCCCTGGGCCTGATGATCGGTGGTCACCTGCGCCATCGTCGGGAAGTGTGGCTGGTGGGCGCGGCGTTGATCGCCGTGGTCGTGGCGAAGCTGTTCTTTGTCGAATTGAGTAACCGTGGCGGTCTGGCGCGGATCGTGTCGTTTATCGGCGTGGGCGTGTTGTTGCTGGTGGTGGGCTACTTCGCGCCGCTGCCGCCAAAACGCCCGGAAACGGCCTCACCGGTCGAGCCGCCGATGCCTGTCAGTGAGGGAGTGTCATCTTGAGTCGCACGTTGAATCGGATCGGGCTGGGTATGGTCGGCTTGTGGGTGGTCTTGTCGGCTACGGCCCAGGAGCAACCGGCGGATTTCGCCCATCAGGTGCCGTTGGCCTTGAGCGGCGAAGGGCCGTGGTATCGCCTGCCATTGCCATTGGATGTTCAATTGCAAGCGCGGCAGACTGACCTGAGTGACCTGCGGGTCTTCAACGCCGCCGGCCAGGCCCAGGCCTACGCCTTGGTGCGCGAGTCGGCCCAGAGCCGGGAAAACCGCACCCTCACCGACGTGAAGTGGTTCCCGCTGTACAACGCCGCCGATGATAACGAGCGCGCGCCTAGTGTACGGGTGCAATCGAACGCCAACGGCACCCTGGTGGAAGTCCAACCCGCCAGCCGGCTCGAAGCCGGGGAAGAGGCGTTGCGTGGCTGGTTGCTGGATGCCAGTGCGATCAAGGCACCGCTGCAGCAGTTGATCCTCGACTGGACCAGCGAGCGCGACGGCTTCCAGCGATTCACCATCGAAGCCAGTGACGATTTGCAGCACTGGCAGTCATGGGGCGAAGGCCAGGTGGCGCGCCTGACCTTTGCCGACGAGCAGGTCGAACAGCATGAAGTGAACCTGCCGGGGCAGTCGGCGCGCTACCTGCGGCTGCTGTGGGATTCGCCGTCCTCCGCACCGGTGCTGACTTCGGCCCAGTTGCAAAGCGCCAGCCGCGAAAACCTGCCGTTGCCACTGGCCTGGTCGCAGCCGTTGGCCGGCAGCACGACGAAGACCGGTGAATACACCTGGCAGCTGCCCATGGGGCTGAACATCGAACAGGTGGAGGTCGAACTGAGCCAGGCCAACAGCCTGGCGCCGGTGACCCTGGCTGGCCGCCGCGAAAGCAGCCATCCGTGGCAGCCGCTGGGCGCTGGTTTGCTTTATCGCCTGACCCAGAACGGCCAGGACGTGCTGCAAAACCAATTGCAACTGTCCGGCCAGACCGTGCAGCAATTGAAGTTGACCGTGGACGAGCGCGGCGGTGGCCTGGGAACCGAAGCCCCGGCGTTGCGCTTTGCGGTGCGTCCGACCCAGGTGGTGTTCCTGGCGCGGGGCGAAGGGCCTTATCGCCTGGCGCTGGGCAGCGCGACCGTCAAGGCGGCCAGCTTACCCTTGACCACGCTGGTGCCCGACTACAAACCGTCGCGCCTGGCGACGCTGGGGACGGCGACAGTGAACGGCGCGGCCACTTCGACGCCGACTGCGGCCGCTGCCACTGTGCCGGCGACGGTCGATACCAACTGGAAGAAAATCGGCTTGTGGGCGGTGTTGCTGCTGAGCGTGCTGTTCCTCGCGGCGATGGCCTTCAGCCTGCTGCGCAAGCCGCCGGTCAAGAACTGAGGCGGGTGCTGCGCACCCATCGCGAGCAGGCTCGCTCCCACACTGGATTTATGGCGGATATAAAATCTGTGTCCGCAGAAGATCAAATGTGGGAGCGAGCCTGCTCGCGATAGCGTCCTATCAAGCAACAGAAATACCCAAGCGAAGCGCTGCGCCGTGAACTCAATCCTCCATATCCCGTCTCATAGGAGGAATTAAGTCCCGACTCGCGCTAAACTGCGCTGGTTTTTCCGCCCCCTATTCTTCGGAGCCGTCCATGTCCCGCGTTACCTTGAGTCGCTATTTGATTGAGCAGACCCGCAGCAACAATACCCCTGCCGATCTGCGCTTTTTGATCGAAGTGGTGGCGCGTGCCTGCAAGGAGATCAGCCACGCCGTCTCCAAAGGCGCCTTGGGTGGTGTCCTGGGCAGCATGGGCACCGAAAACGTGCAGGGCGAAGTGCAGAAGAAGCTGGACGTGCTGTCCAACGAAATCCTGCTCGAAGCCAACGAATGGGGCGGTCACCTGGCCGGCATGGCGTCCGAGGAAATGGACAATGCCTACCAGATCCCCGGCAAATATCCCAAGGGTGCCTACCTGCTGGTGTTCGACCCACTGGACGGTTCGTCGAACATCGACATCAATGCGCCGGTCGGCACCATTTTCTCGGTACTGCGTTGCCCGAACGAGTACCTGAGCCAGAACGAAGCCCTGAATGAAAAGGCCTTCTTGCAGCCAGGCACCGAGCAGGTTGCCGCCGGTTACGCCATCTACGGCCCGCAGACCATGCTGGTGCTGACCTTGGGCGACGGCGTCAAGGGCTTCACCCTGGATCGCGAGATGGGCAGCTTCGTCCTGACCCACGAAGACATCACCATTCCTGAAACCACCCAGGAATTCGCCATCAACATGTCCAACCAGCGTCACTGGGAAGCTCCGGTACAACGCTACGTCAGTGAGTTGCTGGCCGGTGAAGAAGGCCCGCTGAAGAAGAACTACAACATGCGCTGGGTCGCCGCGATGGTTGCCGATGTGCACCGGATCCTGACCCGTGGCGGCCTGTTCATGTACCCGCGCGACAGTCGCGAGCCCTCCAAGCCAGGCAAGCTGCGCCTGATGTACGAAGCCAACCCGATGTCGTTCCTGGTGGAGCAGGCCGGTGGCGCTTCCACCGACGGCCACCAGCGCATCCTCGACATCAAGCCTGAAGGCCTGCACCAGCGCGTTGCTGTGTTCCTCGGCTCGAAGGAAGAAGTGGCACGCGCCACGGCTTACCACAAGGAGTAAACCATGGCCGAGCCCTGGCAGCCGTTGCTCGATTGGTGGTTTGGTTCAGCCCAGACGCCGGACGAAATAGCGGCTGACAAGGGCAAGCTGTGGTTTGGCAAAGGCCATGATCGCCTGGCGCAAGAGCGCTTCGGCGATCAGGTCGAGCAGGCACTGGCCGGCGGATTGACCGATTGGGCGCAACGCCCGGAAGGTTGGCTGGCCCTGGTGTTGCTGCTGGATCAACTCCCGCGGATGATCTTTCGCAACACCCCCAAGGCTTTTTCCGGTGACCTGCGTGCCCAAGCGCTGGTGGCCCAAGGCATGGCCGCGGGTTTCGACCGGCAACTCAAACCGATCCAGCGGGTATTCATCTACCTGGTACTCGAACACTGCGAAAACCTCGCGGTGCAGAACGAGGCCGTATCGCGGTTCATCGAACTGGTTCGAGAGCAACCCGAGGCGCAGCAGGCGGTGTTTGAAGACAACCTGGATTATGCCGAGCGGCATCAGAAGATCATTGCCCGATTTGGACGCTTTCCCCATCGCAATGCGGTGTTGGGGCGCGAGTCCACGGCTGAGGAAGTGGAGTTTTTGAGCAGGCCTGGGTCCAGGTTCTAAATAGTGTTGTGGCCGCTATCGCTATCGCCATCGCGAGCAGGCTCGCTCCCACAGTTGATCTTCCACGGAGGCACCTTTTGTTGCTCAACAGAAACCCAGTGTGGGAGCGAGCCTGCTCGCGATGGGGCCAGATGCTTCAACCGCGCTGCTTTCTGCTTAAGAGCGGGGCAAGTCTGTGAATTCTCCATGTACGCTCATTGAAGATCCATCTCATCCAATTCGGTGACACCGCAAGACCATTGTGGGAGCCAGCTTGCTCGCGATAGGGGTGCCACAGTCGACGAAAATGTTGGATGTGCCGGCCTCTTCGCGAGCAAGCCCGCTCCCACAGCTGATCAGGTTTCCCTGACGGAACGCGGTCAACTGTGGGAGCGGGCTTGCTCGCGAAAGGGCCCTTGAGAGCGCTAGATCCGGAAACTCCCCACCAACTGCTTCAACCGCGCCGCCTGCTGCTCCAGGTCGGAACAGGCGCGCAAGGTCGCTTGCAGGTTCTCCACGCCTTCCTGGTTCAGCGTATTGATCTCGGTGATGTCGACGTTGATCGATTCCACCACGGCGGTCTGTTCTTCGGTGGCGGTGGCCACGGATTGGTTCATGCCGTCGATTTCACCGATGCGTTGGGTGACGCTGCTCAGTCGCTCGCCGGCCTGGTTGGCGATGCTGACGCTGCCTTCACTCTGGCGCTGGCTGTCGGTCATGGTCAGTACCGCTTCCCGCGCACCGACTTGCAACTCCTCGATCATCTTCTGCACTTGCTGCGCCGAATCCTGGGTGCGGTGGGCCAGGTTGCGCACTTCGTCGGCCACCACCGCGAAGCCGCGACCGGCTTCACCGGCCCGGGCCGCTTCGATGGCGGCGTTGAGGGCGAGCAGGTTGGTTTGCTGGGAGATGCTGGTGATCACCTCGAGGATCTGACCGATGTTCACCGTGTTGCTGTTCAAGGTTTCGATGTTGCCGCACGAATCGCTGATCTTGGCTGACAACTGCTGCATGGCCGCGATGGTTTTATCCACCACTTGCTGGCCATCTTCGGCCAGGTTGCGGGCCTCGCTGGAATGTTGCGAGGCGAGGGCGGCATTCTGGGCGATTTCCTGGGCGGCGGCGCCGAGCTGGTTGATGGCCGCGGCCACGCTGCTGGTGCGCGACGCCTGCTGGTCGGAGTTGAACATCGACGAGTTGGACGCGCTGACCACGCGCAGGGCGACTTCGTTGACCTGGCCGGTGGCCGAGGCCACTTCGCGGATCGAGGTGTGAATGCGCTCGACGAAACGGTTGAACGACGTGCCCAGGGCGCCGAATTCATCATGGCCGTGGATGACCAGGCGCCGAGTCAGGTCGCCTTCGCCTTCGGCGATGTCATGCATGGCGCGGCCCATGGTCAGCAGCGGTTGCATCAACACGCGGATCAACATGCCCAGCAAAGCGATGATGAACACCACGGCGATGAACATGGCGATCAACGCCGAGGTGCGGAATTCGCTGAGCATTGCCAGGGCGGTGTCCTTATCAAGCACCAGCGCCACGTACCAGTTGGCCCCGGGCACGCCGTTGACTTGGGTGAAGGAGATGAACTGGGTCTTGCCGTCGAGGTCGACTTCTTTCACGCCCGGGCTGATTTGCGGCGCGCCGTTGGGGTAGGCCTCGGCCAGGGTCTTGAGCACGCGCTTGCTGTCGGGGTGGATCAGGATCTTGCCGTCGGCGCTGACGATGAACGCGTGGCCGTGGCCGCCGAAGTTCAGCGAGTTGATGATGGCGCTGACGCTGGACAGGTCGATGTCCGCCCCGGCCACGCCGATCATCTGATTCTGGCGCTGTACCGGTGTCGCAACGGTAATGACCAACTTGCCGGACGAAGCCGCGATGTAGGGTTCGGTGACGATGGTTTGCTGTGCGCTGTTGGCGGCCTTGTACCAGCCACGGGCGCGCGGATCGTAGTCGGCGGCGCGATTGCCGGCCGGGACGGAGAACATCACGCCGTCGGTGCCGCCGAAATAGCTGAGCTGGAAGTTGCCGGTGTAGGCCGGCAGGCCCACGGCGCGCTTGAGGCTGTCGGCACTGTTGCCGTCCACGGCGATCTGCTGGGCCAGCGATTGCAGCAATTGGATACGGCCGTCGACCCACGTCTGGATGTTACGGCTGGTCAGGTTGCCGAGTTCCTGCATGGAGGTCTCGGTGCTGGCATGCAGGCTCTGGCGTTGACGGTAGTCGTTGAACAGGATGAAACAGGCGAATGCAACGGCCACCACGAGGGCGGCAGCCAGCAGGATTTTATGGCTGAATTTCATGTTTCTGGTCATTAAGAGCACTACCGCGGAGGGACGGGTCAGGACGGGCTGTCAATTTGCCATAGCGCAGGGTTTTGCGCTGTGACTTTTTATCGGCGTCAAAGCCCGGCCCATCAGGCGTCCCGGGTCCAATCCCGACGAAAGGTACGACGGCGTCACAATCCGGTTGATTCATTCCTGAAACACCTCTGTACGGCCAATAAATACTGGCGGCGCGAGGGAACCAGATAGGGGTTTTCTCTTCTAAGGATCAGGTTGGCACCCTGCCACCTCCCTTCCGCTCCAGGAGTTACACCATGTCGCTGCGTTCTATCGCTCTGCTGTTTATGTGCGTCGTGCTGACCGCATGCAGCAAGGTCAACCAGGAAAACTATTCGAAGCTGTCGGCTGGCATGCCCAAGGCCGAAGTCGAAACGTTGCTGGGGAAACCGACCGATTGCTCAGGCGCCCTAGGCATGTCCAGCTGCACCTGGGGCGACCAGAAAAGCTTTATCAGCGTGCAGTACGCCGGTGACAAAGTGTTGATGTTTTCCGGCCAAGGCCTGAAGTAAACCGAGGCCACAGGCCTGCGGGAGAAAAATAATGATGCGGTTAGTTTTTGTGCTTTTGGCCGGCCTGGTATTGGCTGGCTGTGCCACTTCTGGCGAAGATCCGTTGGCACCCAAGACGGTCAACAGCGTCAACCTCAAGCGTTACCAAGGGACCTGGTATGAGTTGGCCCGCCTGCCCATGTATTTCCAGCGCAATTGCGCGCAATCGGAAGCTCACTACACCCTCAAGCCTGACGGCAACGTGGGTGTGCTCAATCGCTGCCTGACCTCGGATTGGCAGTGGGAAGAGGCCAGGGGCACCGCGACGCCGCAGGTGCCGGGCAAGACCGACAAACTCTGGGTCGAATTCGATAACTGGTTTTCCCGGATCGTGCCGGGCGTGGCGAAAGGGCAATACTGGGTGCTCTACGTCAGCGATGACTACAAGACCGCTATCGTCGGCGACCCGAGCCGTCGCTACATGTGGCTGCTGTCCCGCACACCGACCGTCAACAGCGTCGTGCGCGAGGAGTTGCTGAGCAAGGCGCGCCAGCAGGGCTACGACACGACACGCCTGATCTGGCGCGCGTCGGACCGGCAGATGGCCAAGACTTCGGACTAAGCGACAACCAGGATCCAGGTGGGAGCGAGCCTGCTCGCGAATACGGTGCATCAGACACATCAATGTCGGCTGTCACACCGCTTTCGCGAGCAGGCTCGCTCCCACAGGTTAATAGGGGTCAATCCAAAAGTTCGCGCAATACCTGGGTAAACGCCCGGGCGCTTTGCTCTTCGCCGGCATGCCGCCCCTCACGCACCACCCACCGTCCGCCGACCATCACATCGCGCACCTGGCGATCGCCGCCGGCGAACAGCCAGCGATTGAGGATCCCGTCGCCCTGGGCCGTGGCCAGGTATGGATCGTTTCCATCGAGCACCAGCCAGTCGGCGCGCTTGCCGATTTCGAGAGCGCCGATCGGCTGCCCCAGGGCTTGGGCGCCGCCTTCCAATGCCGCGTCAAACAAGGTGCGGCCAACCATCGGCTGATCTGCCTGATACAAGCGATTGCGCCGTTGATCCCGCAGGCGCTGGCCATATTCCAGCCAGCGCAATTCTTCGACCACGCTCAATGACACATGGCTGTCGGAGCCAATACCGAGGCGTCCGCCCTGGGCGAGGAAATCCACCGCCGGGAAAATCCCGTCCCCCAGGTTGGCTTCGGTGGTCAGGCACAGGCCGGCAATCGCCCGGCTCTTGGCCATGAGGCTGACTTCCTGGGCGTTGGCGTGGGTGGCGTGGACCAGGCACCAGCGCTGGTCGACCTCGGTGTTTTCATACAGCCATTGCAACGGGCGGGCGCCGCTCCAGCTCAGGCAGTCGTCGACTTCCTTCTGCTGTTCGGCGATGTGGATGTGCACCGGGCACTCGCGGTCGCTGGCGGCCAGCACGTCGTGGATTTGCCCTGGCGTCACGGCGCGCAGCGAGTGGAAGCACAGGCCCAGTGCCTGGGACGCTTGCCCGGCCAGGATCGGCTGCAAGCGCGACTGCAGCTTCAAGTAGTTTTCGGTGCTGTTGATGAAGCGGCGCTGCCCGTCATTGGGTGCCTGGCCGCCAAAGCCGGAGTGGCTATAGAGCACCGGCAGCAGCGTCAGGCCAATGCCGGCGGCGCTGGCGGCGTGGCTGATGCGCAGGGCCAGCTCCGCCGGGTCGGCGTAGGGCGCGCCGTTGGTGTCAAGGTGAACATAATGGAATTCGGCGACCGAGGTGTAGCCGGCCTTGAGCATTTCGATGTACAGCTGGCGGGCGATGACGCCGAGTTGGTCGGGGCTGATTTTTCCGACGAGGCGGTACATCAAGTCGCGCCAGGTCCAGAAACTGTCGTTGGGATTGCCCGCCACCTCCGCCAGCCCGGCCATCGCTCGCTGGAAGGCGTGGGAGTGCAGGTTCGGCATGCCCGGCAACAGCGGACCGCCCAGCCGTTCGGCGCCGTCTGCGTGGGAGCCGGTCTGGATATGGGTCAGGACGCCTGCGGCATCGACCTCAAGACGTACATCATCGGCCCATCCGCTAGGCAGCAGCGCGCGTTCGGCAAAGAAGGCGGACATGGTTCAACCTCATCGTGCGTAATTTGTATATACATATACAGACGTTTGCCTGGCCGGTAAACTCCGGCAAGCTAGCAACCTTATTCGCAGAACAGGGAACCGCCGTGCCGACTCCGCCTGCCAAACCGCCGCTGGCCGCACACATGGGTGACAGTCCGGCGCCCTTGTACGCCCGCGTCAAACAGATGATCACCCAGCAGATCGACAGTGGAAACTGGCCGCCGCATTACCGCGTGCCGTCGGAAAGCGAGCTGGTCAGCCAGTTGGGCTTCAGCCGCATGACCATCAACCGTGCCCTGCGGGAAATGACCGCCGATGGCCTGCTGGTGCGCATGCAGGGGGTCGGCACGTTCGTGGCAGAGCCCAAGAGCCAATCCGCGTTGTTCGAAGTACACAACATCGCCGACGAAATTGCCTCCCGTGGTCATCGCCATACTTGCAAGGTCATCACCCTGGAAGAAGAGGCGGCCGGTTCGGAGCGGGCCCTGGCCCTGGACATGCGTGAAGGGCAAAAGGTGTTCCATTCGCTGATCGTGCACTTCGAGAACGACATCCCCGTGCAAATCGAGGACCGTTTCGTCAACGCGCTGGTGGCACCTGAATACCTCAAGCAGGACTTCACCGTGCAAACCCCCTACGCCTACCTGAACCAGGTTGCACCGCTGACCGAAGGCGAGCACGTGGTGGAGGCGATCCTGGCCGAGCCGAGTGAGTGCAAGCTGTTGCAGATCGAAAGGGGCGAGCCGTGCTTGTTGATTCGCCGCCGCACCTGGTCCGGGCGCCAACCGGTCACCGCCGCACGCCTGATCCATCCGGGCTCCCGTCACAGTCTGGAAGGGCGTTTCCATAAATGAGCCAATTGAAGGTTTTACGCGCCGCGGATTACCCACGCATGCCGTGGAAAAACGGTGGCGGCAGCACTGAAGAAATCACTCGCGATGCCGGCGTCGGCCTGGAAGGTTTCGGCTGGAGGTTGTCGATTGCCGACATCGGTGAGTCGGGTGGTTTTTCCACCTTCGCCGGTTACGAGCGGGTCATCAGTGTCTTGCAGGGTGACGGCATGACGTTGAATGTCGATGGTCAGGCGACGCGGGCGCTTTATCCGCTGGACGCTTTTGCGTTCAGCGGCGAGAGCCATGTGTTTTGCACGCTGCTGGGCGGACCGATTCGCGACTTCAACCTGATCTACGCACCGCAGCGTTACCGCGCTCGATTGCAATGGTTGGGCGGCCAGCAGCGGTTCTTCAGCGAGGCGGGGACGGTGTTGGTGTTTAGTGCGGCTCCGACGCTGAGGGTCAAGATGGATGAGGCTGTCGAGGCGCTGGGGCTTTATGACTGCTTGCAACTGAGCGGAAATACCGGGCTGCTGGAAATCACCACCCACGGCCAATGCTGTGTGATCGAGCTGACGGCCCACTAATTTCAGCTTCTTAAGTACCCTGTGGGAGCAAGGCTTGCCCGCGATGAAGGCGATGCGGTCTGACAGAAAATCGAGTCGCCTGCGTCGCGGGCAAGCCTTGCTCCCACAGATAAATTCCCTCGCCACGAAGTGCCTGCCTGCTGTTTCTTCTGCGCACCAACTTGTTACCGAACGCCCCAGCGTGGCGCAATACCACGCTTCTATGCCCTTCTGATTTGCCACTCGAAAACCCTCCTTAAAAATTTCATGCAGCCCAGCAGCCCTTGAATCACAAGGTTTTCAGCCGATTCCTCAGCCGTTCCTGAAGACCGCCTCCAACAAGTTGGTCGCTTGATTGCATATGCTTGTACATACAAGTAAAGACGTATGCGTATGAGTCACCGATATTCAACGCAACGTTCGTAGAAATCGCTGCCCACTGCCCGGGCTGGTCTGGATTGATCGCTGAGGAGTTTTTGCTGTGACCGACGCTACCCGCAAACCCGAAAAATACCGTGACGTTGAAATCCGCGCCCCTCGCGGTAACACGCTGACCGCCAAGAGCTGGCTGACCGAAGCGCCGCTGCGCATGCTGATGAACAACCTCGACCCGGAAGTGGCCGAGAACCCCAAGGAACTGGTTGTCTACGGTGGCATCGGCCGCGCGGCGCGCAACTGGGAGTGCTACGACAAGATCGTCGAAAGCCTCATCAACCTGAACGACGACGAAACCCTGCTGGTGCAATCCGGCAAGCCGGTGGGCGTATTCAAGACCCACAGCAACGCGCCTCGCGTCCTGATTGCCAACTCCAACCTGGTGCCGCACTGGGCCAGTTGGGAGCACTTCAACGAACTCGACGCCAAGGGCCTGGCCATGTACGGCCAGATGACCGCCGGCAGCTGGATCTACATCGGCAGCCAGGGCATCGTCCAAGGTACCTATGAAACCTTCGTCGAGGCTGGTCGCCAGCATTACGATTCCAACCTCAAGGGCCGTTGGGTGCTGACCGCCGGCCTGGGCGGCATGGGCGGTGCGCAACCCTTGGCCGCGACCCTGGCCGGTGCGTGCTCGCTGAACATCGAGTGCCAGCAGGTGAGCATCGATTTCCGCCTGAAAACCCGCTACGTCGACGAGCAAGCCAAAGACCTCGACGACGCCCTGGCGCGCATCGAGAAATACACCGCCGAAGGCAAGGCGATTTCCATCGCACTGTGTGGGAACGCGGCTGAAATCCTGCCGGAAATGGTCCGTCGTGGTGTGCGCCCGGACATGGTCACCGACCAGACCAGCGCCCACGACCCACTCAACGGCTACCTGCCGGCCGGCTGGACCTGGGACGAATACCGTGCCCGCGCCAAGACCGAGCCCGCCGCCGTGGTGAAGGCCGCCAAGCAATCGATGGCCGTCCACGTCAAAGCCATGTTGGCCTTCCAGAAAATGGGTGTGCCGACCTTCGACTACGGCAACAACATTCGCCAGATGGCCCAGGAAGAGGGCGTCGAAAATGCCTTCGACTTCCCTGGTTTCGTCCCGGCGTATATCCGTCCGCTGTTCTGCCGTGGCATCGGCCCGTTCCGCTGGGCGGCGCTGTCCGGTGATCCGCAGGACATCTACAAGACCGACGCCAAGGTCAAGGAACTGATCCCCGACGACGCGCACCTGCACAACTGGTTGGACATGGCCCGCGAGCGCATCAGCTTCCAGGGCTTGCCGGCGCGTATCTGCTGGGTTGGCCTGGGCCAGCGCGCCAAGTTGGGCCTGGCGTTCAACGAGATGGTCCGCAGCGGCGAGCTGTCGGCGCCGATCGTCATCGGCCGCGACCACCTCGACTCTGGCTCCGTGGCCAGCCCCAACCGTGAAACCGAATCCATGCAGGACGGCTCCGACGCCGTTTCCGACTGGCCGCTGCTCAATGCCTTGCTCAACACCGCCAGTGGCGCGACTTGGGTTTCGCTGCACCACGGTGGTGGAGTCGGCATGGGCTTCTCCCAGCATTCGGGCATGGTGATTGTCTGCGACGGTACCGACGAAGCGGCCGAGCGGATTGCCCGCGTCCTGCACAACGACCCGGGTACTGGCGTGATGCGTCATGCCGATGCCGGTTACCAGATCGCCATTGATTGCGCGAAGGAGCAGGGGCTGAACCTGCCGATGATTACTGGCAAATAATCGCAGACCACTGTGGGAGCGAGCCTGCTCGCGAAGAGGCCGGCACATTCAGCACATGTGTTGGCTGATAGACCGCCATCGCGAGCAGGCTCGCTCCCACAGGAATGCGGCGCAAATGAATCCGAGAACAATCCACAGAGGTTGAACCATGGCTGTCACCAGCACACGCGAAAACAGCAAGCCGTTGATCGAGAAACGTTCGATCGACTACATCCCGGAAGCGGAGCGACACGGTCGGCTGTTGAGCCAGTTCACCCTCTGGATGGGGGCCAACCTGCAAATCACTGCAATCGTCACCGGCGCATTGGCGGTGGTGCTGGGCGGTGATGTGTTCTGGTCGTTGATCGGTTTGCTGATCGGCCAAGTGCTCGGCGGTGGCGTCATGGCGTTGCATGCCGCCCAGGGGCCAAAGCTGGGCCTGCCGCAGATGATCTCCAGCCGGGTGCAGTTTGGTGTGTATGGCGCGGCCATCCCGATCGTGCTGGTGTGCCTGATGTACCTGGGTTTCACCGCAACGGGCACCGTGCTTTCCGGCCAGGCGCTGGGCCAGTTGTTTGGCGTCAGCGACAGTATTGGCATCCTCATTTTCGCCAGTGTCATTGTGCTGGTCACGGTGCTCGGGTATCGGGTGATTCACTTCATTGGCCGTGTCGCCAGCGTGATTGGTGTGATTGCCTTTGTTTACCTGTTTGCTCGCCTGATCAGCCAGACCGACGTGGGCGCACTCCTGCAAATCCGCCATTTCAGCTGGAGCAGTTTCCTGCTGGCGGTGTCGCTCGCGGCCTCCTGGCAGATCGCCTTCGGCCCCTACGTGGCGGACTATTCGCGTTACCTGCCGAGCAAGACCTCTTCGGTGAAAACCTTTTTTGCCGCAGGTGCCGGTTCAGTCATCGGCGCACAAGTGGCGATGATCCTCGGCGTGTTTGCCGCCGCCTCGGCCAACGGGCAGTTCGCCGGTCACGAAGTGGCCTACATCGTTGGCCTGGGCGGTACCGGTGCCACGGCTGCGTTGCTGTACTTCAGCATCGCGTTCGGCAAGGTCACCATCTCCACGCTGAACTCCTATGGCAGCTTCATGTGCATCGCGACCATCATCAGCGGGTTCCGGGGACACCTGAACGTAACGCGTGTGCAGCGTCTGGTGTTCGTGCTGTTCATTGTCGGCGCGGCGACCTTGATCGCGCTGCTCGGCCAGCACTCGTTCCTCGGTGCGTTCAAGTCTTTCATCTTGTTCTTGCTGGCGTTCTTCACACCGTGGAGCGCAATCAACCTGGTGGACTACTACTGCATCACGCGCGAGCGCTATGACGTGCCGGCATTGAACGATCCGAAGGGTCGCTACGGTCGCTGGAATGCCCTCGGCATCAGCGTCTACGTCTTTGGTGTACTGGTTCAGTTGCCGTTCATTGCCACCAAGTTCTATACCGGTCCGTTGGTGAAAGCCATGGGCGGTGTGGACATCTCCTGGATCATCGGCCTGGTGGTCCCGGCGGCGCTGTACTACGTCCTCGCCAGGAAGTGGCACAGCGCAGTACCCGATCAATTGATCCTGCCGGTCGAGCAGGACGCGGTTGACGCACAACCGAGCAGGGCGGGCCGCATCCAAGCGGTCTGATGGGACGTTGACAGGGCTGGATGCCTCTTGACTGCCGTAAGCCAATCCAACTGATTAGGAGCGTCACATAATGAAGTCGAACAAGACCCTGCTGACCACATTGCTTTCCATGGGCCTGCTGGCCAGCGCCGGCGCCACGCAAGCGGCCGGTTGGTGCGAGTCGGGTAAACCGGTGAAATTCGCCGGCCTTAACTGGGAAAGCGGCATGCTGCTGACCGACGTCCTGCAAGTGGTCCTGGAAAAAGGCTACGACTGCAAGACCGACAGCCTGCCCGGCAACTCCATCACCATGGAAAACGCCCTGAGCAGCAACGACATCCAGGTATTTGCCGAAGAGTGGGTCGGCCGCAGTGAAGTCTGGAACAAGGCCGAGAAGGCCGGCAAGGTGGTCGGCGTCGGTGCCCCGGTGGTGGGTGCCATCGAAGGCTGGTATGTGCCGCGCTACGTGATCGAAGGCGATGCCAAGCGCAAGCTCGAAGCCAAGGCCCCGGGCCTGAAGAACATCGCCGACCTGGGCCAGTACGCCGCCGTGTTCAAGGATCAGGAAGAACCGTCCAAGGGCCGCTTTTACAACTGCCCGGCCGGCTGGACCTGCGAGCTGGACAACAGCGAAATGCTGAAGAGCTACGGCCTGGAAAAAACCTACACCAACTTCCGTCCAGGCACCGGCCCGGCCCTGGATGCGGCGGTGCTGTCGAGCTACAAGCGTGGCGAGCCGATCCTGTTCTACTACTGGTCGCCGACGCCGCTGATGGGCCAGGTGGACTTGGTCAAACTGGAAGAAAAACCCGGCGTGCATAAAAGCGTGAGCATCAAGGTCGGCCTGTCCAAGACCTTCCACGACGAAGCCCCGGAATTGGTGGCGGTGCTGGAAAAGGTCAACCTGCCGATCGATATCCTGAACCAGAACCTCGGGCGCATGGCCAAAGAGCGGATCGAGTCGCCGAAACTGGCGAAGATCTTCCTGAAGGAACATCCTGAAGTCTGGCACGCCTGGGTCAGTGAAGACGCTGCCAAGAAAATCGACGCGGCTCTGTAGGTCGAATCTTTCCCGGCCAACCGTGGGGCTGGCCGGGACATTCACCGCATCCACCTGATCGAGAGTCTCTTATGTTTCCCGAAAGCTTTACCTTCTCCATCGCCGACTGGGTCAACGGTTGGGTTGATTCCCTGGTGACCAATTATGGCGATGTGTTCCGGCACATCTCCGACACCCTGCTGTGGGCCATCGTCAACCTCGAAGGCCTGCTGCGCATGGCGCCGTGGTGGTTGATGCTGGCCATCGTCGGCGGCATTGCCTGGCACGCCACCCGCAAGGTCGTCGCTACGGCGGTGATCGTCGGCCTGTTGTTCCTGGTGGGTGCGGTGGGCCTGTGGGACAAACTGATGCAGACCCTCGCCCTGATGCTGGTGGCGACGCTGATCTCGGTGATGATCGGCATTCCCCTGGGCATTCTCTCGGCGCGCAGCAATCGCCTGCGTTCGGTGCTGATGCCGTTGCTGGACATCATGCAGACCATGCCGAGCTTCGTGTACCTGATTCCGGTGTTGATGCTGTTCGGCCTGGGCAAGGTCCCGGCGATTTTCGCCACGGTGATCTATGCCGCGCCGCCACTGATTCGCCTGACCGACCTGGGCATCCGCCAGGTGGACGGCGAAGTGATGGAAGCCATCAACGCCTTTGGCGCCAACCGCTGGCAGCAGCTGTTCGGCGTGCAACTGCCCCTGGCCCTGCCGAGCATCATGGCCGGGATCAACCAGACCACCATGATGGCCCTGTCGATGGTGGTCATCGCCTCGATGATCGGCGCCCGTGGCTTGGGTGAAGATGTGTTGGTGGGCATCCAGACCCTCAACGTCGGGCGTGGCCTGGAAGCGGGCCTGGCCATCGTGATTCTCGCCGTGGTCATCGACCGCATTACCCAGGCCTATGGTCGTCCTCGGCATGAGGTGAGCAAATGAGCAACGCAGCCATCAGCAAGATCGAAGTCAAGAACGTCTTCAAGATTTTCGGCAACCGCTCCAAGGACGCCCTGGAGCTGATTCGCCAGAACAAGACCAAGGACCAGGTGCTGGCCGAAACCGGCTGCGTGGTCGGCGTGAATGATCTGTCGCTGAGCATCGGCACCGGTGAGATCTTCGTGATCATGGGCCTGTCCGGCTCCGGCAAGTCCACCCTGGTGCGCCACTTCAACCGGCTGATCGACCCTACCAGCGGCGCGATCCTGGTGGACGGCGAAGACATCCTGCAACTGGACATGGACGCCCTGCGCGAATTTCGCCGGCACAAGATCAGCATGGTGTTCCAGAGCTTCGGCCTGCTGCCCCACAAGAGCGTGCTGGACAACGTCGCCTATGGTTTGAAAGTACGCGGCGAGAGCAAGCAGGTCTGCGCCGAGCGGGCGCTGCACTGGATCAACACCGTGGGCCTGAAAGGCTACGAGAACAAATACCCGCACCAGCTCTCCGGCGGCATGCGCCAACGCGTCGGCCTGGCTCGGGCCTTGGCGGCGGACACCGACATCATCCTGATGGACGAAGCCTTCAGTGCCCTCGACCCGCTGATCCGTGCGGAAATGCAGGACCAGTTGCTGGAGCTGCAAAAGACTCTGCACAAGACCATCGTCTTCATCACCCACGACCTCGACGAGGCCGTGCGCATTGGCAACCGCATCGCGATTCTCAAGGACGGCAAGCTGATCCAGGTCGGCACGCCGCGGGAGATCCTGCACTCGCCGGCGGATGAGTATGTCGATCGGTTTGTACAGCGCAGGGCTGCGGTGGTTTGAGGCCGGACTCAGTTGTGGCGAGGGGATTTATCTGTGGGAGCAAAGCTTGCTCGCGATACAGGCGCCTCGGTTCCAGAGAGACCGCGTTGTTTTTATCGCGGGCAAGCCTTGCTCCCACAGATGTCCGCTTTTCGCCACAAATGTTATTGGCAACTTTATGGGTATGAGGTTTGAGATGTCCCAGGCTGAAAAAATCATCATCACCGGCGCTCCATTGCGCTGGCAGGACGTCGTCGCCGTCGCGCGCTTCGGCGCTGAGCTCGAGCTGTCGAGCCAGACCTGGGCGCGGATCGACAATGCCCAGGCCATCGTCCAGCGCATCGTCGCCAGCGGCGAACGCGCCTATGGCGTCAACACCGGCCTGGGCGCCTTGTGCAATGTCTCGCTCAAGGACGAACAACTCAGCCAACTGTCGCGCAACACCCTGCTCAGCCATGCCTGTGGCGTCGGCCCGGCGCTCTCCGACGAGCAGACCCGGGCGATTCTCTGCGCCGCCATCCACAACTACAGCCAGGGCAAGTCCGGCATCCATCGGCGCGTGGTCGAGGCGTTGCTGGCCCTGCTCAATCACGGCATCACCCCGCAAGTGCCGTCCCAGGGTTCGGTGGGTTACCTGACACACATGGCCCACATCGGCATCGCGCTGCTGGGTGTCGGCCAGGTCAGCTATCGCGGACAAATCGTCCCGGCCGAACAAGCCTTGGCTGCAGAAGGTTTGCAACCGGTGCAACTGGGGGCCAAGGACGGCTTGTGCCTGGTCAACGGCACGCCATGCATGACCGGCCTCAGTTGCCTGGCGCTGGCCGATGCCACGCGGTTGGTGCAATGGGCCGACGTGATCGGCGCCATGAGTTTCGAGGCCCAGCGCGGGCAGATTGCCGCGTTCGACGCCGACGTCATGGCCCTGAAGCCGCATCCGGGCATGCAGCAGGTCGGCGTCAATCTGCGGGCTTTGCTCGACGGCAGCGAAGTCATCGCCGGTAGCCTGGGTATTCGCACCCAGGACGCCTTGAGCATCCGCTCGATTCCCCAGGTGCACGGCGCCGCTCGCGACCAGTTGGCCCATGCCCGGCAACAGATCGAAACCGAACTCAACTCGGTGACCGATAACCCGCTGTTGCTGGGGACACCGGAGAACTTCCGGGTCATGTCCCAGGCCAATCCCCACGGCCAATCGGTGGCGTTGGCGGCCGACCTGCTGGCGATTGCCATGGCAGAGATCGGCTCGATCGCCGAGCGTCGTCTCGACCGCTTGATCAATCCTCACGTCAGCGGCCTGCCGGCCTTCCTGGTGGCCAACCCCGGCGTGAACTCGGGGATGATGATCGTGCAATACGTCGCCGCGTCGCTGTGCGCGGAGAACAAGCAACTGGCGCAACCGGCGGTGCTGGACAATTTCGTCACCTCCGGGTTGCAGGAAGACCATTTGAGCATGGGCACCAACGCCGCCCTGAAGCTGCACCGGGCGCTGGAAAACTGCACGCAGATCCTCGCCATTGAATACTTGCTGGCGGCCCAGGCTTTTGAATTTCTCAAGACGCAGCGCTTCGGCGCCGGGACCGACATCGCCTGGAAGCTGCTACGCGAGCGCGTTCCGGCCTACGACCAGGACCGCTGGCTGGCGCCGGACATCGCCAGTGCCGCCGGGCTGCTGAAAGACCCGAATGTGCTGCACACCGTATTACCGAATTTGAACTGATCGAAAAATAGCGCCAGCGTGCCAAGGCACCTATAGCCCACAAGGCATCGCCCAAAAAGCGAAGGTGACGGATAACGGAACATTCCGGAGCGACTGGCGGGTGAAAACAAAACTCTCAAAAGGAGCAATACATGACTGCCTTAAACCTGATTCCCGGCCAATTGAGCCTGGCTCAATTGCGTGACATCTATCAGCACCCGGTCACCCTGAGCCTGGACGCCAGCGCGTCGGCGCAGATCGAGGCCAGTGTTGCGTGCGTGGAACAGATCCTCGCCGAGAACCGTACCGCCTACGGCATCAACACCGGTTTCGGCCTGCTGGCCTCGACCCGCATCGCCAGCGAAGACTTGGAAAACCTGCAGCGCTCCCTGGTGCTGTCCCACGCCGCTGGCGTGGGCGAGCCGATCAGCGATGCGCTGGTACGGTTGGTCATGGTGCTCAAGGTCAACAGCCTGAGCCGGGGTTTTTCCGGCATCCGTCGGCAGGTGATCGATGCGCTGATTGCGCTGGTCAATGCCGAGGTCTACCCGCACATCCCGCTCAAGGGTTCGGTCGGTGCGTCCGGTGACTTGGCGCCGCTGGCCCATATGTCCCTGGTGCTGCTGGGCGAAGGTAAGGCCCGCTACAAGGGTGAATGGCTGCCGGCCGTCGAGGCCCTTAAAGTCGCTGGCCTCGCGCCGCTGACCCTGGCCGCCAAAGAAGGCTTGGCGCTGCTCAACGGCACCCAGGTTTCCACTGCGTTTGCCTTGCGCGGTTTGTTCGAAGGCGAAGACCTGTTTGCCGGTGCCCTGGCCCTGGGTGGTCTCACCGTGGAAGCGGTGCTCGGTTCGCGTTCGCCATTCGATGCGCGCATCCATGCCGCTCGCGGCCAGAAAGGCCAGATCGATGCCGCCGCGGCCTACCGCGACCTGCTGGGCGAGCGCAGCGAAGTCTCCGATTCGCACCAGAACTGCGACAAGGTCCAGGACCCGTACTCCCTGCGCTGCCAGCCGCAAGTGATGGGCGCCTGCCTGACCCAGTTCCGCCAGGCCGCCGAAGTGCTGGTGATCGAGGCCAACGCGGTGTCGGACAACCCGCTGGTGTTCGCCGCCGAGGGCGACGTGATTTCCGGTGGCAACTTCCACGCCGAACCGGTGGCGATGGCCGCCGACAACATGGCCCTGGCGATTGCCGAAATTGGCTCCCTGAGCGAGCGGCGCATTTCGTTGATGATGGACAAGCACATGTCGCAACTGCCGCCGTTCCTGGTGGCCAATGGCGGGGTGAACTCCGGCTTCATGATTGCCCAAGTCACCGCGGCCGCCTTGGCCAGTGAAAACAAAGCGCTGTCCCATCCCCATTCGGTGGACAGCCTGCCGACCTCGGCCAACCAGGAAGACCACGTCTCCATGGCCCCGGCCGCTGGCAAGCGCCTGTGGGAAATGGCCGAGAACACCCGTGGGATCCTGGCGGTGGAATGGCTCGCGGCGTGCCAAGGGCTGGACCTGCGCGGTGGTTTGAAAACCTCCGCCAAGCTGGAACAGGCCAGGGCATTGCTGCGTGCAGAAGTGCCGTTCTATGAGAAGGACCGGTTCTTTGCGCCGGACATCAATGCAGCCAGCGAGCTGTTGGCGAGTCGGTGCCTGAACGAATTGGTTACGGCGCAGTTGTTGCCGAGCCTTTGATGGCCTCTTCGCGAGCAGGCTCGCTCCCACATGGATGGCGCTCCCTCAGATTCTGCGCAGCTCTTGTGGGAGCGAGCCTGCTCGCGAATCGATTTTGAATGCGACGAGGAAACCGGGATGAAAACCCTCTGGCAAAACTGCCACGCCGCCACCATGGCCCAGGGCGTCTACTCGATCATCGAAGACGCTGCCATCGTCACCCAGGGCGAGCACATCCAATGGATCGGCCCGCGTGCCGAGTTGCCGGCGGGGGACTACCCGGCGGTCAACGACCTCAAGGGTGCCTGGGTCACGCCGGGGCTGATCGACTGCCACACCCACACGGTGTTTGGCGGCAACCGCAGCGGTGAGTTCGAACAGCGCCTGCAAGGTGTCAGCTACGCCGAAATCGCCGCAGCCGGCGGTGGCATCGCCAGTACCGTGCGTGCCACTCGCGCCGCCAGTGAAGACGAGTTGTTTGCCAGCGCCGCCAAACGTCTGAAGAGCCTGATGCGCGACGGCGTGACCACGGTGGAAATCAAATCCGGCTACGGCCTGGACTTGGCCAACGAGCGCAAGATGTTGCGGGTCATCCGCCGCCTCGGCGCCGAGTTGCCGGTCAGCGTACGCAGCACCTGCCTGGCGGCCCACGCCTTGCCGCCGGAATACAAGGACCGCGCCGATGATTACATCGAGCACATCTGCACCGAGATGCTGCCGGCCCTGGCGGCAGAGGGGCTGGTGGATGCGGTGGACGCCTTTTGCGAATACCTGGCGTTTTCCCCGGCGCAGGTCGAGCGGGTGTTCATCACCGCGCAACAATTGGGGCTGCCGGTGAAATTGCACGCCGAGCAATTGTCATCCCTGCACGGTTCCAGCCTGGCGGCGCGTTACCAGGCGCTGTCGGCCGATCACTTGGAGTTCATGACCGAAGACGACGCCAAGGCCATGGCTGAATCCGGCACCGTGGCGGTGTTGTTACCGGGGGCGTTTTATTTCTTGCGAGAAACCCAGCTGCCGCCCGTGGATGCCCTGCGCAAGCACGGCGTGAAAATCGCCGTGGCCAGCGACCTCAACCCCGGCACCTCGCCGGCGTTGTCGTTGCGCTTGATGTTGAACATGGCCTGCACCTGTTTCCGCATGACCCCGGAAGAAGCCTTGGCGGGGGCGACGATTCATGCCGCCCAGGCCTTGGGCATGGCGCAGACCCACGGTTCGCTGGAAGCCGGCAAGGTCGCGGACTTTGTCGCCTGGCACATCGACCGCCCAGCCGACCTGGCGTACTGGCTCGGTGGTGATCTGGACAAACGCGTCGTGCGTCACGGCGTGGAAATCGATTGAGGAGAAACGGTTGTGGAGAAGGTCCTGAATTTCAAGCAAGGGCGCGTGCCGCTGTTGATCAGCATGCCCCACGCCGGCCTGCGCCTGACCCCGGCGGTACAGGCCGGGTTGATTCCCGAGGCCCAGAGCCTGCCGGACACCGACTGGCACATCCCAAGGCTCTATGAGTTTGCCGCCGAGCTGGGCGCCAGCACCCTGGCTGCGGAGTACTCGCGATTCGTCGTCGACCTCAACCGCCCCGCCGATGACAAGCCGATGTACGTCGGCGCCACCACCGGTTTGTACCCGGCGACGCTGTTCGATGGCGTGCCGCTGTTTCGCGAAGGGCTGGAGCCATCGGCCGAGGAGCGGGCGACGTATCTGCAACAGGTCTGGATGCCGTATCACCAGGCGCTGCAGCAGGAACTGGCGCGGCTCAAGGCCGAGTTCGGCTATGCCTTGCTATTCGATGCCCATTCGATCCGTTCGGTGATCCCGCACCTGTTCGACGGCAAGCTGCCGGACTTCAACTTGGGCACGTTCAACGGCGCCAGCTGCGACCCGATCCTGGCCAGCCAGCTCGAAGGCATCTGCGCGCGTCACGATCAGTTCACCCATGTGCTCAACGGGCGTTTCAAGGGCGGACACATCACGCGGCACTACGGCAACCCGGCCGAGGACATCCACGCGGTGCAACTGGAACTGTGCCAGAGCACCTACATGGAAGAATTCGAACCGTTCAACTATCGTCCGGATCTGGCGGCGCCGACCCAGGTGGTGCTCAAGGAATTGCTGGAAGGTTTCCTGGCTTGGGGACGGCAGGCTTACAGAAAATAAAGACCTACCCGATGATTCTGTGGCGAGGGGATTCTGTGGGAGCAAAGCTTGCTCGCGATACAGGCGCCGCTGTTTCGCAGAGACCGCGTTGTCTTCATCGCGAGCAAGCTTTGCTCCCACAGAGACATTTCCTCGCCACAGGTTTGTTTTGTTCAAGGGTTGTAACTGTCGCCACCGTGCAAAACCAAGTCGCCACAGTTCACCTTTACCTCCTCGGCGCTGCGTAATGTTTTGGGGACGGTGCAGCAAGACACCGACCTACAACAATCCACTGCCGCACGAGACCCCTCGCGATGAAAAGACTGTCCAAGCGCTGTCTGTCGTTCCTCTGCGGTACCGTTCTACTAAGCTCCGGCGCGATGGCCGCCGAACCTGCGTCCTGCCAGACCGTGCGCATGGGCGTGGTCAACTGGACCGACGTGATCGCCACCAGCGGCATGGCCGATGTGCTGCTCACCGGTCTGGGTTACGAAAGCAAGCAGACCAGCGCCGTGCAGCAGATCATCTTCGCCGGCATCCGCGATAAGCGACTCGATATCTTTCTGGGCTATTGGAAGCCGGCGATGGACAAGAACATCGCGCCGTTCCTGGCGGCCAACCAGGTGAAGGTATTGGACAAACCGAGCCTGGCCGACGCCCAGGCCACCCTGGCCGTTCCAGACTACGTGGCGGCGGCAGGGCTCAAGACCTTTGCCGACATCGCCCGGTTCAAGGATCAGCTCGGCGGCAAGATCTATGGGATCGAGCCGGGGAGTGGCGCCAACACCACCATCAAGACCATGATCGAAACCAATCACTTCGGCCTCAAGGACTTCAAGCTGATCGAGTCCGGTGAAGCGGGCATGTTGGCGGCGGTGCAGCGGGCGGTGAATCGCAAGGAATTCGTCGTCTTCGTCGGCTGGACCCCGCACCCGATGAACATCAACATGAACATCGCCTACCTGACCGGCAGCGAAGACGTCTATGGCCCGAACGAAGGCGCCGCGACCGTGTCCACGGTGACCGCGCCGGACTACGCCCAGCGTTGCCCCAACGTCCAGCGGCTGCTGGAAAATCTCAAGTTCACCGCCGCCCAGGAAAGCCAGCTGATGGTGCCGATCATGGAGCGCAAGACACCCCAGGACGTCGCCCGCCAATGGCTGCGCGAGCATCCCGAGGATTTGCAGCGCTGGCTCGCCGGCGTGACCAGCTTCGATGGCAAGGATGGCGTAGCGGCGGTTCAGGCCAGCCTCAAGAACTGAGCTACCTGGCTGTGGCGGGGTGATTAATCTGTGGTGGAGTGACTTATCTGTGGGAGCAAGGCTTGCCCGCGATAGCGATGTGTGTGTCGACATAGCTGTTGAATGAACCACTGCCATCGCGGGCAAGCCTTGCTCCCACATCTCAATAGGTGGTGTTCTTCATGGCCTCATATCCACTCTCTAGACAGATGTCCGCCTTCATCGACAAAACCCTGAGCTTCACCGCCCCGGACGACAGCCTCGCCGGTTCGCGCCAGGCCTACAGCCAGATGTGCCGGGCGTTTACCCCACCGCGTCCGCCAACGCTCGTGGTGGAGGATTTGCAGTTGGCCGGCGTGGCCATCCGGGCCTATCACCCGCGCAGTGCGCCGCCGCTCGCCGGCTGGCCGTGCATTCTCTACCTGCACGGTGGCGGTTGGGTGGTGGGGGACCTGGATTCTCATGACTTCATCTGCATGGAACTGGCGGCTGAGCTTGGCGCGTTGGTAGTGGCGGTGGATTACCGGCTGGCCCCGGAGCATCCGTTTCCGGCCGCGTTCGAAGATTGCCTCGCGGTGTGGCATCACTTGGCGGACACCCCGTTTGCCATCGACCCGCGTCGCCGGGCGGTGGCCGGTGACAGTGCCGGCGGCAACCTCGCCGCTGCGTTGTGCCTGGCCTTGCGCGATGCCGGGCAGCCGTTGCCCCGGGCCCAGATGTTGATCTACCCGGTGCTCGGCGGCCCCGCCGATTTGCCGTCGCGTCACGAATGCTCCGATGCCCCGCTCCTGAGCAGCCGCGACCTGGAGCGCTATGAGGCGCTGTACCTTGGTCGCTTGCAGTCCACGTCGTACGCTGCACCGTTGCTCGCCGATAACCTGAGCGACTTGCCGCCGGCGCTGATCGCCGTAGCCCAATGGGATCCTTTGCGCGACGACGGCATCCTTTATGGCGAGCGGCTGAATGCCGCAGGGGTGGACGCCGCGCTGTATGTCGGCACAGGGCTGATCCACGGTTGCCTGCGTGGCCGGGGCCAGGTGCCAGAGGTCGATCAGCTGTATCGCACGCTGCTGGCGTTCCTGGCTGACACGCTTTGACTGCGCAGGGGCATGCTCATTAAGGCGATTCGGGTTTATGATGCCGGACGGCAGACTAAATAGAAGTCCCCACAGGGATGACTCGACCCCTTACGGAGCGCGCAATGCAGACTTTGTACCCGCAGATCAAACCCCATGCCCGGCACGATCTGGCTGTCGATGACACCCACACGCTCTATGTCGATGAAAGCGGTTCCCCGGAAGGCCTGCCGGTGGTGTTCATTCACGGTGGCCCGGGGGCTGGCTGCGATGCGCAGAGCCGGCGCTACTTCGATCCGAACCTTTACCGTATCGTCACCTTCGACCAGCGCGGTTGCGGTCGCTCCACCCCCCACGCCAGCCTGGAAAACAACACCACCTGGGATCTGGTCGAAGACCTTGAGCGCATCCGCAAGCACCTGGGCATCGAAAAGTGGGTGCTGTTCGGCGGTTCCTGGGGCTCGACCCTGGCCCTGGCCTACGCCCAGACCCATCCGGAGCGGGTGCATGGCCTGATCCTTCGTGGGATCTTTCTCTGCCGTCCGCAGGAAATCGAGTGGTTCTACCAGGCCGGCGCCAGTCGCCTGTTTCCCGACTATTGGCAGGACTACATCGCGCCGATTCCGTTGGATGAGCGCGACGACCTGCTCAGCGCTTTCCACAAGCGCCTGACCGGCAACGACCAGATCGCCCAGATGCACGCGGCCAAGGCCTGGTCCACCTGGGAGGGTCGTACCGCGACCCTGCGTCCGAACCCGCTGGTGGTCGATCGCTTCTCCGAGCCGCAGCGAGCGCTGTCGATCGCCCGGATCGAATGCCACTACTTCACCAACAACGCGTTCCTCGAACCCAACCAGTTGATTCGCGACATGGGCAAGATCGCCCATTTGCCGGGCGTCATCGTGCATGGTCGCTACGACGTCATCTGTCCGCTGGACAATGCCTGGGAATTGCATCAGAACTGGCCCAACAGTGAGTTGCAGGTGATTCGCGACGCCGGTCATGCAGCCTCGGAGCCGGGCATCACCGATGCGCTGGTGCGCGCCGCTGCGCAAATGGCCCGGCGCCTGCTCGACCTGCCGCCCGAAGAAGCATGAAGGGCCTGTTGCAACGTGTGCGCGGCGCACGGGTCGAAGTAGCCGGTGAGATCGTCGGGGCCGTAGACCAAGGCTTGCTGGTGTTGGTGGCCGTCGAGCCCGGGGATACCCGGGCCAGCGCCGACAAACTCCTGCACAAGCTGCTTAACTATCGTGTGTTCAGCGACGCCGAGGGCAAGATGAACCTGTCCCTCGTGGATGTCGGCGGTGGGCTGCTGCTGGTGTCGCAGTTCACCTTGGCGGCGGACACCAAAAGCGGCCTGCGTCCAAGTTTTTCCACGGCCGCGCCTCCGGCCTTGGGCGAAGAGCTGTTCAACTATTTGCTGGCCCAGGCGAAACAGGTGCATGGCACTGTGGCATCAGGTAGATTCGGCGCCGACATGCAGGTGCATCTGGTCAATGATGGTCCGGTAACCTTCCTGTTACAGTCCTGAAAGCGTTTGAAACATCTTTTCGGTTCTGTTTCGAGGCTAAACAGGGAGTTTTCTCGATAAATACTTTGCTACCCCTGATGCGTTGTCACGCGGGCTACTAGATAATCGCGCGCTACGGGGGATCAGCGTTCGCTGGTCCATTTGACTTTAGGTAGAGACTTGTCCTGAACCGTTTGGGGAATCATTTTGCCCCGTCGGAGTCGGAACAATGCTCGCCAACTTGGCAAGAGTGGTCGGCAGGGACGGTTTTTCAGCGCCGTTACCGTGCAGATACTTTATCTGGCCGTTGGTTTTTTGATCAGTTTTCGGCGAGGGTTGCTCGTGATTGTTAGTCCCTGTAATGCACCAAAAATGACTGCCAAACGGCTTAGACGCGCCATGGTAGCGGGCTCGGCCCTGCTGTGCCTGCTCGGCGCGGGCCAACTGTGGGCATTCAGCCTGGATGATGTATCGGCGAAGGCACAAGAACTGGCCGGGCAGAAATTCGAAGCCCCGCGCAGCAATTTGCCGAACGAATTCCGCGAAATGAAGTTCGCCGATTATCAGAAAATCCGTTTCCGCACCGAAAAAGCGGAATGGGCCGACCAGAAGACCCCGTTCCGGCTGTCCTTCTATCACCAGGGCATGCATTTCGACACCCCGGTGAAGATCAACGAAATCACCGCGACCACCGTCGACGAGATCAAGTACGACCCGACACGGTTCGATTTCGGCGACGTGAAGTTCGATCCCAAGGCCACGGAACAGCTGGGTTACGCCGGTTTCCGCGTGTTGTACCCGATCAACAAGGCCGACAAGCAAGACGAAATCATGACCATGCTGGGCGCGAGTTATTTCCGCGTCATCGGCAAGGGCCAGGTCTACGGCTTGTCCGCGCGTGGCATGGCCATCGACACCGCCTTGCCATCCGGTGAAGAGTTCCCACGCTTTCGCGAGTTCTGGATCCAGCGTCCGAAACCAACCGACAAGCACCTGGTGATCTTCGCCCTGCTGGATTCGCCACGGGCCACTGGCGCTTATCGCCTGACCGTGCGTCCGGGCACCGACACCGTTGTCGACGTGAAATCCCGGGTGTTCCTGCGCGATCGCGTCAACAAACTGGGTATCGCCCCGTTGACCAGCATGTTCCTGTTCGGCGCCAACCAGCCGTCCAAGGTGCTCAACTACCGTCGTGAACTCCACGATTCCAGCGGCCTGTCCATCCATGCCGGCAACGGCGAGTGGATCTGGCGTCCGCTGAATAACCCGAAACACTTGGCCGTGAGCAACTTCTCGGTAGAAAACCCGCGTGGTTTCGGCCTGCTGCAACGGGGTCGTGACTTCAGCCACTACGAAGATCTGGATGACCGTTACGAGAAACGGCCAAGCGCCTGGATCGAACCGAAGGGCGATTGGGGCAAGGGCTCCGTCGACCTGGTCGAGATCCCGACCGCCGACGAAACCAACGACAACATCGTTGCGTTCTGGAGCCCGGAAAAGCTGCCTGAGCCAGGCCAGCCGCTGGACTTCGCCTACCGTCTGCACTGGACCCTCGACGAAGCCAACCTGCACTCGCCAGACAGCGCCTGGGTCAAGCAGACCCTGCGTTCCACCGGTGACGTGAAGCAGTCCAACCTGATCCGTCAACCGGACGGCAGCGTGGCTTATCTGGTGGATTTCGAAGGGCCGTCCCTGCAAGCGCTGCCTGAAGACGCCGAAGTGCGTAGCCAGGTGAGCGTTGGCGACAACGGCGAGATCGTTGAGAACAGCGTGCGCTACAACCCTGAAACCAAGGGCTGGCGCCTGACGCTGCGACTGAAGATCAAGGACCCGAAACAGGCCACCGAGATGCGTGCGGCACTGGTTCGTCCGTTGACGCCTGTCGAAGCCCCGGCCGCTTCGCATTCCGCGACCACGACCCTGGCCAAGGCTGACAAGATCGCCCGCCAGCAGACTGAAAAAGAGCTCGCCAAAGAAAAAGCGCAAGACGAAGCCAAGGCTGTCCAAGCGGACACCGCTGCTGTTGAACCGACCCCAACCCAGCAGGAACCGGAACCGACTGAACAAGTCCTGACCGAGACCTGGAGCTATCAGTTGCCAGCCGATGAGTAATACTCCAGTACAGCCAGAGACGCTCAGTGAGTACCTGGCCCACTTGCCCATGACTGACGAGCAGCGCGCCGAATTGGCGGGCTGCAAGTCCTTCAGCGAATTGCACGAACGCCTGTCGTCTTCGACGTTCGACGCACCCGGCGAGGCAGCGCAAGCCTCGGTGGGCCGCCGGTTGACCCTGAGCACCGCCGAAGAGCTCGAAGAGGCCGAAATGCTGGGGCTCGACGCCAGTGGCCGGGTGTGCCTGAAAGCGACGCCGCCGATTCGCCGGACCAAAGTCGTGCCGGAGCCGTGGCGCACCAATATCCTGGTGCGTGCCTGGCGGCGCCTGACCGGTCGCACCAACCCGCCGAAGCCGCCCAAGGATGAGCGCGTGCTGCCCCATGCACGCTGGCGTACCGTGGGTTCGATCCGCCGCTACATCCTGCTGATCCTGATGCTCGGCCAAACCATTGTTGCCGGCTGGTACATGAAAGGCATCATGCCGTACCAGGGCTGGTCGTTCGTCGATCTGGAAGAAGTCCTGCACCAACCGCTGTTGCAGACGGCCACGCAAGTGCTGCCGTATGCGTTGCAAACCAGCATCCTGATTCTGTTCGGGATCCTGTTCTGCTGGGTTTCGGCAGGTTTCTGGACAGCGCTGATGGGCTTTCTCGAATTGCTCACCGGCCACGACAAATACCGCATCTCCGGCGCCAGCGCCGGCAACGAGCCGATTCCCAAGGACGCCCGCACCGCGTTGGTGATGCCGATCTGCAACGAAGACGTGCCGCGGGTGTTCGCCGGTTTGCGCGCGACCTTCGAGTCGGTGGCTGCCACCGGTGATCTGGATCGCTTCGACTTCTTCGTGCTCAGTGACAGTAACGAAACCGATATCTGCGTGGCCGAACAGCAAGCCTGGCTGGACGTCTGCCGTGAAGCCGGGGGCTTCGGCAAGATTTTCTACCGTCGTCGTCGCCGTCGTGTGAAACGCAAGAGCGGTAACCTCGACGATTTCTGCCGTCGTTGGGGCAGTGACTACAAGTACATGGTCGTGCTCGACGCGGACTCGGTGATGAGCGGCGAATGCCTGACCAGCCTGGTGCGCCTGATGGAAGCCACGCCGGACGCCGGCATCATCCAGACCGCGCCACGGGCTTCGGGCATGGACACGCTGTATGCGCGCATGCAGCAGTTCGCCACACGGGTGTACGGTCCGTTGTTCACCGCCGGTTTGCACTTCTGGCAGTTGGGTGAATCCCATTACTGGGGTCACAACGCGATCATCCGCATGAAGCCGTTCATCGATCACTGCGCCTTGGCGCCGTTGCCGGGTAAAGGTGCGTTCTCGGGCGCGATCCTCTCCCACGACTTCGTCGAAGCCGCGCTGATGCGCCGTGCCGGCTGGGGCGTGTGGATTGCCTATGACCTGCCGGGCAGCTACGAAGAGCTGCCGCCGAACCTGCTGGACGAACTCAAGCGTGACCGTCGCTGGTGCCACGGCAACCTGATGAACTTCCGGCTGTTTCTGGTCAAGGGCATGCACCCGGTGCACCGTGCAGTGTTCCTGACCGGCGTGATGTCCTACCTCTCGGCGCCGCTGTGGTTCTTCTTCCTGGTGCTGTCCACCGCGCTGCTGGCGGTGAACACGCTGATGGAGCCGCAGTACTTCCTCGAGCCACGCCAGCTGTATCCGCTGTGGCCGCAATGGCATCCGGAAAAAGCCATCGCCTTGTTCTCGACGACCATTGTGTTGCTGTTCCTGCCCAAGCTGCTGAGCATCGTGCTGATCTGGGCCAAAGGCGCGAAAGAATTCGGTGGCAAGTTCAAGGTAACCATGTCGATGTTGCTGGAGATGCTGTTCTCCATGCTGCTGGCGCCGGTGCGGATGATCTTCCACACCCGTTTCGTCCTTGCCGCTTTCCTGGGCTGGGCCGCGACCTGGAACTCGCCGAAACGTGACGACGACTCCACGCCCTGGAGCGAAGCGGTCAAACGCCACGGTCCGCAAACCTTGCTGGGCTTCTTCTGGGCCTTGCTGGTGATCTGGCTGAACCCGAGCTTCCTGTGGTGGCTGGTGCCGATCGTCGGGTCGCTGATCCTGTCGATCCCAGTGTCGGTGATCTCCAGTCGCGTGGGCCTGGGCTTGAAATCCCGTGATGAGAGCTTGTTCCTGATTCCCGAGGAATACGCACCGCCCCAGGAACTGCTGTCGACGGACCAGTACACCCATGAGAACCGTTGGCACGCGCTGAACGACGGTTTCATTCGGGCGGTGGTCGATCCACAACAGAACGCCTTGGCGTATGCATTGGCGACCTCGCGTCACGGTAAGGCCGAGCCGATTGAGTGGCTGCGGGTCGAACGTGTTCGTCACGCTTTGAAGGTCGGCCCTGCCGGTCTCAATAACGCTGAGCGGCTGGCCTTGCTGAGCGACCCGGTGGCCTTGTCCCGCTTGCATGAGCAGGTCTGGAGCGAGGCGCATCCCGAGTGGCTGGCGGCATGGCGTGAGTCGGTGAAGGCCGATCCTCATGCGCCGTTGCTGCCGCTACAGCCAGTGAGCGTACAGCCTCAAGTGGCATGACGAAGAGCCCCGCTAACCAGCGGGGCTTTTTGTTTGTGCTCGGTCAGTCACAGGTCAATTGCTAATAAGAACTACTTCGGATACGGAAAGCACTTTGCGTAAACCTGTATTCGCCTTGGTCAAATATTCTCCTTTGTTTGTCAAAATTTTTTTTGTGAAAAACTCGATTTCTTGGAGTCGTCGAGGAAATAGGTAAGGAAGCTGGAGGTTCTCGGGGGCTGATAGGTATTGGCGAACGACTACTGCGCCCAACAATAAAGTCACGGTGACCACTGTGGTATGGCTTCAATGGATTCCGAATTCGGGGCAGTTGAGCTCGTTTATGCAGCAAAGCACCAAAACCACTCACCGTGCCAATCGCCGCCAGCGCCACCAGGGCGATCAGGAGCGGGTCATTGACGGGTGATTCAGGATGATGCTCCTCCATTCGGTTCAGCACTATATAGCTGACGGTGCCTGCGAAGGCGCTGGTGGCTGCCACTACTTTGGCGGCGCGCCCGAATTTGGCGCCAGCGACAAATGGAAGCCGTCGTACCAGCGCTTTAGGAGCAAGAAACGGAAGTACATAGCTTCCGCCGAACTCCATCAGCCCGTTTGCAAACCACAGCAACCCATGCGGAATCCGTCCCGTGGGATCCGTACGATTAATGGGGTCTCCCTGACAATATGCATAACAGTTCAGTCCTCCGTCTCCAAAGGGGCTCAAGCTGTCAGGGCTGTTAAAACGCATCAGAACAGGATTGAACGCACGGTGCCCGTTTCCCAGCAAGTAGCAACCCGTAATCGTATCGTTCCGTTCGCCGTTGAAAGCCAGAAGGCTGCTCAGGCCCCCTTGAGCGGTGCGATGACCATAAGGCGTATAGGTTGAAGTGCCGTCGCTGCTCTGCAGCACCGATCGATGCTTGTCGGTCAGCAGGAGTGATGTACGCGGGGTGTTTCCTCCGTGGCTTTCCGCCAGCAAGACATCCAAGGTCTGAAAAACCTGATACTGAAAGGACCCATGGATTTCTGTAGCGAGCCGATCTGATAGATAGAAGCGGTCACGACGGGGTTGGTTGGCAGGCACGCAGCCAACCAGACGATCGAGAGCATCGTATAGATACTGGACTAATAGTCTGTCAGCAGTGTTCGACATCAATTTTCGTCCAGGAAATAGACAACTCATTCAGTCTCGGCCGGAATGAGAATGTTGTCTACTATCAGAACTGATAGGTTTTTTAGCGTGCTCGGCGTGTACGAGAATAAGTGTCAAGCGCCTTCACTGAAAGGTGACAGGTTGTAACTTTTTTAATAGTTTATCTTCTGCTTGGTAAAGGAATACAAATTATTGCTGCGAGATATTTTGAAATGCGGATTGGGCTGTTGGGTGTGTTGCGAGTAGGCGCGCTTGAAGGCGAGTTGTGATAGCAATGCTTTAACCTATAAAGTAGATAATTGTTCGAATATCTACGTTACAAAAAATACCGTCATAAGTATCGGCTTGGTCCGTCTGTTAAGAGTGGGAAATATTTAGATAGCTTGTTGCGGGTATGTCAACTTTACATGTGGGCGCCTGGTTATTAAGGTTCGGTTCGTCAAGGAAGGCAGTCCTGGATCAAGGTCGAACTAGATATTGAAATTATCCAATAGGAAGCCCGATGAGTCTTATGTCTGATTACAAAAACCAGAGCCTGACTGAACATGAAGTTTTTGGGTTGTCGGCACAATATAATCTTGCCGATGGTCATAGCTACATTTCTGCGAAAACGCATTTTAGCAGTGTGTTGCCTGAGTTGCCTGACTTATGGAGTTCAGCGGTCGAGACGCCTATTCCGCAAATGGAGATGGCGTTCAAAGACATTTTCGCCGATTATTTCGCGCTGCCTGGTTTAAAAAACCATAAACATTTTTCGGTCTGCCCTACCGCGTCAAACAGCATAGACATAGTGGGAGCATGGGCGCGATCAAAGCAGTTAAAAATAGGCCTTGTCGAACCCACCTTTGACAACCTCGCCCAGTTGCTTAGGCGTAGGGAAGTCGAGCTTCAAGCTGTTCCAGAAAACGTATTTTCAGACTTGGGTTTGCTGGAAAGGCTTATTCAGGACAAAAAGCTTGACGCTTTGTTTATGGTCAATCCCAATAACCCTACAGGTTTCGTCATTGATGCAGTCATGATGAGAAATATTGTGGAGCTCTGCCATCGGCTCAATATAATTTTAATTCTCGATACCTCTTTTCGGTTCTGTCACAAAACCGCTATCGACGAATATGCACTCCTGGTTGAAAAGGGAGCGTCATTTATCATTCTGGAGGATACCGGTAAGCAATGGCCAACATTGGATGCCAAGGCCAGCCTGCTGTCATATAGCAAGAATCTGGCACAGGAAATCAGAGCCATCTACGAAGAAATTTATCTTTGCTGTTCCAATTTTGTACTGAGAGTGATCATTGCATTTATCGAGGCGACGCTAAAAAGAGGGGGGCTTTCGTATGTGCACTCGATTGTTACCCAAAATGCAGAAATAGTACGTTCCCAGCTAGCAGGAACACGGGTCAGTGTTGATTCGCCGCATTCGTATTCGGGCATGACGGTTATGTGGCTTAACATAAAACGAACTGGGCTTTCGGATCTTGAATTAACTGACTACCTTGCAACTTATGACGTGGCCGTGTTGCCGGGGAGATATTTCTATTGGGACAGTCATGAGGTCGCAGGGCACGACCGTATAAGAATTGCGCTTTTGAAACCTGATGGCCAATTCAAGTTTTCGCTCTCGCGCTTGAGACAGGCCCTACTCGAGCTTGAATCGGCCAAAGACTACAATAATTGTGTAGAGAAGATTTCGGAATGAGAAAGGTCCTGGTAACTGGGGATTTTGATATTGACAAAGCGGTATTTCCAGACAGCATTGAGCTCATCCATATTAGACGTCCTATTGATGAGCGGCAAATTTTAGAGGTGTTACCCGATGTGCACGACTATATTTTAGGTGGGCCGGAATACCTGTCTGCGGAGCTGATTGACGCCGCCACTCGGTTAGAGAATATTGTTGTAATGGGAACAGGCACCTCCAGTTTCGTGGACGTGAAGTGTGTTTCCGATAAAGGCATAAAATTAGCCAATACCCCCAACCTAAACGTGCAGGCGGTGGTTGAATTTACATTGGCAATGATTGTCCTCTGTTCGGCAAGGGTTTTTGAAAGCGCTGAAAGTGTAAAGGCCGGCAACGCTTGGATACAGGCACCCAGGCGATCATTGTTGAATCTCAAAGTTGGCTTCGTTGGCATGGGATCGATTGCAAGTGAGGTGGCATATCAGCTTCATATGCGTGGATCCGCAAATATGCGCTATTGGTCCAGGAAGCGGAAGGAACCGCTGGAAAAGTCATTGGGCTTGCACTATACCTCTCTCGGTGATCTGGTCAGCACCGTTGACGTTTTATGCATTCATCTTAGTGGTTGTGCCGAAACCTTCAATCTTATCGATGAATCGGTGTTGGCCTGCGCGTCAACGGGGCTGATGATATTGAATTTGTCCAACCCAAAAATTATCTGCCCGCGTGCGCTCAAGACTTACCTCAATCGCAATGCGGATGCATTTTGTTTTATAGATGGCTACTACAACGAATGGGTGGCTAACAAGGGCCAATATGATGATCCCTATGGTTTGCTCTCATTACCCTCAAAAAAAATGGTGGTCACTTCGCATTTGGCGGCACAGGAGCAAGTAACTGTTAAAAATATTTTTCTTCAGGCTGTGAAAACTCTTCATTGTATCAGTGGGCGTTAAGTTCAATGGCCTTTCATTTGAATGGCTTTAAAACGTTCGCATGCGGCGTGATGTTTTATTGCCCCTTTATGAGGTGTTCGGGTGGCGAGCACTCACTTTCTCCAGGAAAGTGAGTGTTCAGTCAAGCATTTACTTACTTTAGTTCGTTGTGGCTGGATTTTGAACCTAAGTATTGAGCAAACCTAAGTAAATAGCCATCTGGGTCTAATATGAGGAAATTGCTTTGACCTTGAAGCAAATCATTTTCTTTGTACCAACATTCTTCTATCGGTTTATGCAACTTGTATCCCGAAACCATTAATGATTTTGCTAACGCTCTGACATCAGGGCAATCAATCGAGAGGTTCATTCCGCGTCCATAAGGTTTTTGTAGCGGGCCCACACGCCATGGCGATTCTTTGCGATCGTCTTGCTCCAGCATTAACTGGCTGCCGTGATAGGAAATGAATATAAAGCCGTCGTTCGGTCTTTCATACTCAACGCTGAATCCGATGACCTTGCAATAAAAACTTGAGCTTGCCTTGATGTCGGACACAATCAGTTCAGGTATAAGCTTGTTAAAGGCGACCATAATTCCTCTTCCGTGAAGAATGTTTCATTAGTTAATGGAGGTGCCATTCTGTCGTGAACGCTAGAAAAGTCCAATCGATTTTTCTGATGCGTTCGTCATTTTTATGATGGCAGCGATCATTTGACGATATGTGGCAGTTATAAATTATGTCTGAAGTTAAAGTAGGCAGGCGGCCAAGCAGCGAGGGTTGTTTAACGATAATTAAACCAGCAGTGGCGCATGTCGAATATCACTTATCGATAAAGCAGTGCTCTCAGCTCCGATAGGGACTGATGCACTGCTTCATGCATTCTGTGTTTGGAAAAACCAGCTAAGCGGCCATTCGTTATAAAAGCCACTACGCCTCTAAACTTTGAACCGCCCCACCAGCGTCTGCAGGTGAACGCCCAGCCGCGCCAATTCCGCGCTCGAAGCAGCAGTCTCCTCACTGGACGCCGCCGTTTGCTCCGACACATCACGCACATTCAGCACACTACGATTAATCTCCTCAGCCACCGCACTCTGCTGCTCGGCCGCTGCGGCAATTTGCTGATTCATCGACTGGATCGCCGAAACCGTCCGAGTGATGTTCTCCAACGAGCTCCCCGCACGACGGGTCAGTTGGACGCTGCTGTCGGTCAGGCTACGGCTGTTGTCCATGATGGTCGCGACCTGTTCGGTACCGGTCTGCAGGCCCACGATCAGTTCTTCAATCTCTTCGGTGGATTTCTGGGTGCGCTGGGCCAGGCTACGGACCTCGTCGGCCACCACGGCGAAGCCCCGACCGGCTTCGCCGGCACGGGCTGCCTCGATGGCTGCGTTGAGGGCCAGCAGGTTGGTCTGCTGGGCCACGGACTTGATCACGTCCAGGACGCTGCCGATCTTGTCGCTTTCACGCTTCAAATCGCCCATGGCGGCGGTGGAGTTGCCTACTTCCTTGGCCAGGCGCTCGATCTGGGCGATGGCTTCGCCAACGACCTTGTCGCCTTCACGGGCTTGCTGGTCGGCGGCGACGGCGGCTTCGGACGCTTCCTCGGCGTTGCGCGCCACTTCCTGCACCGTGGCGGTCATTTCGTGCATGGCGGTGGCGACCTGATCGGTTTCCACTTTTTGGCTGTTGACCCCGGCGCTGGTCTGTTCGGTCACGCTTGAGAGTTGTTCAGCGGCGCTGGCGATCTGGGTAACGCCTTCGCCGATGCCACCGATCAATTGCCGCAGGCCGACGGTCATGCTTTGCATGGCACGTTGCAGTTGGCCGAGTTCGTCGCGGCGCTCGGAGGAGAGATTGTGGGTCAGGTCGCCAGCGGCGACGCGCTCTGCCACCTTCAGGGTCTGATCCAGCGGGCCGACGATCTGCCGCGTAATGAGCAGGGCGGCGATCACGCCAAACAGTAGCGCTAGGGCGGCGGCTGCGATCAGGACGCTCTTGGCCTGGGCGGTGTCGTGGTCGCGCACGGCGGTCTGGGACACGGTGAGCTTCTGGCTGGAATCGATCAGTACCTGGCCCTGCTGACTCATGCTCTGCAATGCGGCGCCGTTATCAAGTTGGGAATCGCGGAACTGGCTGACCGCCGCACGATAGATGTTCATCGAGTCGCTGGCCTGTTGGAGCTTGTCGGCATGTTCTTCGGGCAACTGCGCCGGCAAGCGCGCCAAGAGTTTCAAGACATCGGTGATTGCATCGATGGCCGGTTGTTGGGCCTCGCTTTTACCGCTGTAGGTGTAGCCGCGAACCTGATAACGCGCCTGTTGGATGGCCTTGCTCAAGGTCACGATGCTGTTGAACTGGGTGATGTCGCCACCTTGCAGCAGCGCTTTTTCCACTTCGGCGACCCGGGCCACGGTGTTGTCGGCGCTGGCACCCAGCTTGCTGCGGGCATCTTCGCGGCTGACGGTGGCGCTGGTCATCTGGGCGAAGGCGCTTTTGTATTCGGCGACGGCGGCCAGTTGCTGGTCGATCAATGCAACATCGGCTGGCTGTTCGATCAACTCGCGAGCGGTTTTCAGCCCGGCTTCGAGTTTGCCAAGCAGGTCGTTGACCTGTTGCGGCCCTTTTTCGCCCCGCGTGGTGTTGTAGTCGATGCTGGCCAGGTTCAAGTCCTTGCTCAAGTCATTGAGACTGGCAATGAACCCCAGCTTATCGCCCCGGCTGATGACATTGCCCAGGCCGGACCAACCGGTGAACGCAATCATCAAGGTGAGGAGCAGCACCAGGCCAAAGCCTGCGCCGAGTTTGCGGTTAACGCTTACATTTCCCAGACCCTGGGCAAGCCACCCGAACATGCTGATACTCCCTTGGAGCGCTGATTTGGTTTTATGGGGACTGTATCGGCGGCTTTGGTGGGATCTGTAGGAACTGCTGGAGATTTCGTGGCGAGGGAGCTTGCTCCCGCTCGGCTGCGAAGCAGTCGTAAATCTGGAGAGTGTTGGTGGCCGCTTCGCGACCAAGCGGGAGCAAGCTCCCTCGCCACAAGATCAACGAGGGGTCAGAACAACCGTGCAAGCAGCGCCGTAACCGCGGTCTCCACCCGCAGGATCCGCTCGCCCAGCTGCACCGGTTGCAAGCCGGCCTTGCTCAGCAGGTCGATCTCGTAGGGGATCCAACCGCCTTCGGGGCCGATGGCCAAGGTCACTGGTTCCGTGAGCGCTCGCGGGCAGGGCGGGTGGTTGCCTGGGTGGCCGACCAGCCCGAGGGTTCCGTCCACAAGGGCCGGCAGGCGGTCTTCGACGAAGGGCTTGAAGCGTTTTTCAATGACGATTTCAGGCAGCACGCTGTCCCGAGCCTGTTCCAGGCCCAGGATCAATTGCTCACGAATCGCCTCGGGCTCCAGGAACGGCGTCTGCCAAAAGCTCTTTTCCACGCGATAGCTGTTGACCAGCACTACCCGCGGTACGCCCATGGTGGCGATGGTCTGGAACACGCGCCGGAGCATTTTCGGACGCGGCAGGGCGAGCACCAGGGTCAGCGGCAACTTGGCCGGTGGCGCCTGGTCGAGGATCACTTGCAGTTCGGCTTCCCGAGCTTCCAGGCGCAGCACCTGGGCTGTGCCCATCAACCCGCCGATGCGCCCGACCCGCAGGCTGTCGCCGACGGCGCTGCGGTGGACTTCCTGCATGTGGGTCAACCGGCGATCGCTCAGGATGACGCGGTCAGGCCCGATGAAATCGGCCTCTTCGAGCAGCAGCAGGTTCACGCTTGGGTCGCTGGCGGCTGATCGTTGTGGTCATCGACCGGTTGGTCCTCGGGGTCTTCCTGCCGACGTTTGCGCACCAGGCCGCCGAACAGGATGCCGATTTCGAACAGCAGCCACATCGGCACGGCCAGCAGGGTCTGGGAGAAGATATCCGGCGGGGTCAGGATCATGCCGACCACGAAGCAGCCGATGATCACGTAGGGGCGGATCTTCTTCAGGTAGGCAACGTCGACCACGCCGATCCATACCAGCAGCACCACCGCCACCGGGATTTCGAACGCCACGCCGAAGGCGAAGAACAACGTCATGACGAAATCCAGGTAGCTGCTGATGTCGGTCATCATTTCCACGCCCGCCGGGGTGGCGGCGGCGAAGAACTTGAAGATCAGCGGGAACACCAGGTAATAGGCGAAGGCCATGCCGGTGTAGAACAGCATGATGCTCGACACCAGCAGCGGCACGGCGATGCGTTTTTCATGCTTGTACAGGCCCGGTGCGATGAAGCCCCAGATCTGGTGCAGGATCACCGGGATCGCCAGGAACAGCGAGACCATCATCGTCAGCTTCAGTGGCGTCAGGAACGGCGACGACACGTCGGTGGCGATCATCGTCGCCCCTACCGGCAAGTACTGGCGCAGCGGCGTGGAGACGAAGGTATAGATCTGCTGGGTGAAGGAAAACAGCCCTGCGAAGATGATGAAAACCGCCGCGACGCAACGCAGCAGGCGGGTGCGCAACTCGGTGAGGTGCGATACCAGCGGCATCGGCTGGTCGTTTTCAGGGATATCGCTCATGGGGCTCGCGGCGGCAAAGTAGGGTCGTTAGGCGCAGGGGCAGCGGTGGGGGCTGTGTCCGCTACCGTCGGTGTCGCTGGCGCCGGTTCTGCCACCGGCACGCCGCTTTCTGGCGTTTGGGAAGCCATCGTCGGCTCGGACACAGGCTGGACCGGCGTCGGTTCCTGTTGGGTCGGCGTGAAGATTTTCCGCGCTTCCTGCTCCAGGGACAGAATATGTTCGTTGTGCAGTTGCCGACGGATGTCGTCGGCGCCGATTTCACGTTCAACTTCCTGTTTGATCGCATTGAAGCTGCGCTTCAGGCGCCCGATCCACAGACCGGCGGTGCGCGCAGCCCCCGGCAGACGCTCGGGGCCCAGTACCAGCAGGGCGACGAGGCCGACGAGCAGCAGTTCAGTGAAGCTGATCCCAAACATTAGTCAGTGCTCACGAGTCTTTGCGGATGGGCTCTTCGACTTTCTGGGCCTGCACGTCGATGGTATTCGGTGCATTCACAGGCTGGGTGGCCTGCGGGTGTACCGGTTGGGTCGGTTGTGCGGGCTGCGCTTGGGTGCTCGTCGGATCGGCCGGTTTCTCATCATCGTTCATGGCCTTGCGAAAACCCTTGATCGATTCGCCGACATCGGTGCCGAGGTTTTTCAGTTTCTTGGTGCCGAACACCAGCACCACGACGACCAGGATGACGACCCAGTGTTTCCAGTCAAAGATACCCATGTGGCTACTCCTCTCAAAAATTGATCAGGCGGACGGGCGCGAGGCTTTCTCGACGTGCCCGGATAGACCGAAACGACGGTCCAGTTCATCCAGTACGGCCTGCGGATGCTGCCCCAGTTGGGCCAGCATGACCAGGCTGTGGAACCACAGGTCGGCGGTCTCGTAGATCACGTCGCTGCAGTCGCCGCTGACAGCGGCGTCCTTGGCGGCGAGGATGGTCTCGATCGACTCTTCGCCCACTTTCTCCAGAATCTTGTTCAAGCCCTTGTGGTACAGGCTGGCGACATAGGAACTGTCGGCCGCGGCGCCCTTGCGCTCTTCCAGCACCTGGGCCAGGCGGGTCAGGGTGTCACTCATGGGTATGTCCTGAATAAATGGCATGCGGGTCCTTGAGCACCGGGTCGACGGTTTTCCAATCGCCGTTCTCGAAGACGCGATAAAAGCAGCTTTGACGGCCGGTGTGGCAGGCAATCTCGCCGACCTGCTCGACCATCAGGATGATGACGTCGCCGTCACAGTCCAGGCGCATCTCGTGCAGGTGCTGCACGTGGCCGGACTCTTCACCCTTGCGCCACAGCTTGCCACGGGAACGTGACCAATAGATGGCGCGGTTCTCGGCAGCGGTCAGGGCCAGTGCTTCGCGGTTCATCCAGGCCATCATCAATACGCGCCCGGTCTTGTGGTCCTGGGCGATGGCCGGCACCAGGCCGTCAGCGTCCCACTTGATCTCGTCCTGCCAGTTTTTCATCGTTGGTCCTGACGGCAGCGGCAAGCTTTAAGCTTCAAGCTGCAAGTAAAAGCGATTCTGTGTTGGGTTGAGCGATGGGTTCAACCGTTTTAGCTTGAGGCTTGCAGCTTATCGCTTGCAACTGATCCGTGCTATCGACGAACGACCAGATACAGACCGACCACCATCATGATACCGGCCGGCCAGTGGCCCAGTTGGCTCAGCGGCCCGCCGGTCGCCAGCACCGCGCCGCCACCCAGGTGAGCCGCGCCAAGCAGGCGCAACAGCCAGTCGTCCTTGCGTCGGTGCCACGGCGGCGGCGGGTCGTGGGCGTGGGGCTGGGACATGCGTTCGAGCAGGTCGCGGGTCATGTTGGCCAGGTGCGGGAGCTGCTCGAACTGGCTTTGCACGTTGCCCAGCAAGGTTTTTGGGCTGACGCGCTCGCGCATCCAGCGTTCGAGGAACGGCTGTGCGGTGTTCCACAGGTCGAGGTCCGGGTACAACTGGCGGCCGAGGCCTTCGATGTTCAGCAGGGTTTTTTGCAACAGCACCAACTGTGGCTGGACTTCCATGTTGAAGCGGCGCGCGGTCTGGAACAGGCGCATCAGCACTTGGCCGAAGGAAATATCTTTTAACGGTTTTTCGAAGATCGGTTCGCACACGGTGCGGATCGCCGCTTCGAATTCGTTGAGCTTGGTCTCGGCCGGCACCCAGCCCGAATCGATGTGCAGTTGCGCGACGCGACGGTAGTCGCGCTTGAAGAAGGCGAACAGGTTGCGGGCCAGGTAGTCCTGGTCTTCAGGGGTCAGGCTGCCGACGATGCCGCAGTCGATGGCAATGTACTGCGGGCTCCACGGCTGCACGGTGCTGACGAAGATGTTGCCCGGGTGCATGTCGGCGTGGAAGAAGCTGTCGCGGAACACCTGGGTGAAGAAGATTTCCACGCCGCGTTCGGCCAGCAGCTTCATGTCGGTGCGCTGGTCGGCCAGGGTCGCCAGGTCAGTCACCTGGATACCGTAAATGCGCTCCATCACCAGCACTTTCGGCCGGCACCAGTCCCAATAGACTTGCGGCACATAGAGCAGCGGCGAGCCCTCGAAGTTGCGGCGCAACTGGCTGGCGTTGGCGGCCTCGCGCAGCAGGTCGAGTTCGTCGTAGATGGTTTTTTCGTAATCCTGGACCACGTCCACCGGGTGCAACAGACGGGCATCGGCCGATAACCGCTCGGCGGCACGGGCGAGGATGAACAGCCACGCCAGGTCTTGGGCGATGATCGGCTTGAGGCCCGGGCGAATCACCTTCACCACCACCTCTTCGCCGCTCTTGAGCTGGGCGGCGTGAACCTGGGCCACGGAGGCCGAGGCCAGGGGTTCGACATCGAAACGGCTGAAGACTTCGCTGATCTTCTTGCCCAGCTGTTCCTCGATCAGTGCCACCGACAGCTTGGAATCGAACGGCGGCACTCGGTCTTGCAGCAGCATCAGTTCATCGGCGATGTCTTCGGGCAACAAGTCGCGACGGGTCGAGAGGATCTGCCCGAACTTGATGAAGATCGGTCCCAGGTCCTGCAGAGCCAGGCGCAAGCGCGCGCCGCGCGTCAGGTCCAGGGTTCGCCGGGGAAACCAGCGCCACGGCAGCACGAAACGCAGCGCCAGGAGAAACCAGGGCAGCGGCAGGGCGAACAGCAGGTCATCGAGGCGGTAGCGGATCACGACGCGCTGGATGCGCAACAAACGGCGGACGGCAAGCAGCTTCATGCGTTATCGCTTGGTTTCAAGGGATCGGGAAAGGCGCTCGAAACGCGCCTCGAGACGTTCCAGGTCAAGCTTGACCTGGTCCAGTTCATCAAAACGGGCCTGGGCCTCGCGTTGGCCTACGAGGGTACGCGATTCTTCGGCCAGGTATTCACTCAGATTCTGTCCCAGGCTGGCGAAGCCCTGGCTATACCAGCGGTGGCGGCTGCGCAGATGGCCGCTCAGCAGTTGGGTCGCCACCGGACCGATCCAGCGGGACACTTCGTATTCCCAGTCCAGCTCCAGGTCCTGGAGAATCGCCGCCAGTTCCAGCAGTACGCCGCTGTCGCCGTCGAGCTCGACGTCGGGGCTGTGCAGCACCGCGCTCTTGTCCTTGCCCAGGGCCAGGTTCAGCAGGCTCGACGCCGGGGCACGCAGGGTGCAATCCGCTTCGGCTTCCCAATGGGCGGCGAGCATCAGGCCTTCGTCGCTGGGCAGGATGAACAACCGCAACGCCGGGCTACGGCAGTCGACGGCGATCACTTTGCCGCTCAAGTGCGCCAGGCGCGGGAGCGCCGTGCTGTCCAGGCGCAGCACCCGGTTGAGGCCGAGTTCGACGCTGGCGAGCAGGCCGGTGAGCAACATCAGGGTTTGATACCGCGATGCAGGGCGACGATGCCTGCGGTCATGTTGTGGTAGGTCACGCGGTCGAAACCGGCCTCGACCATCATCGACTTCAGGGTTTCCTGGTTCGGGTGCATGCGGATCGATTCGGCCAGGTAGCGATAGCTTTCCGAGTCGTTGGTGATCAGCTTGCCCATCAGCGGCATGAAGGCGAACGAGTAGGCGTCATAGGCCCTGGACATCAGCGCGTTGGTCGGCTTGGAGAATTCCAGCACCAGCAGGCGGCCGCCGGGCTTGAGCACGCGCAGCATCGAGCACAGGGCGTCTTCCTTGTGGGTGACGTTGCGCAGGCCGAAGGCGATGGTCACGCAGTCGAAATGGTTGTCGGGGAACGGCAGCTTCTCGGCATCGGCCTGGACGAACTCGACATTGCCGGCCACACCCAGGTCCAGCAGGCGGTCGCGACCGACCTTGAGCATGGACTCGTTGATGTCGGCCAGGACCACCTGGCCGGTCGGCCCGACGATGTGGGAGAACTTCTTCGTCAGGTCGCCCGTGCCGCCGGCGATGTCCAACACGCGATTGCCGCTGCGCACGCCCGACAGCTCGATCGCGAAACGCTTCCAGAGACGGTGCATGCCGCCCGAGAGCAGGTCGTTCATCAAGTCATACTTGGCCGCTACGGAGTGAAAAACCTCGGCGACTTTTTCCGCCTTCTGGCTTTCCGGCACGTTCTTGAAGCCGAAGTGAGTGGTGGGTTCGGCATCGCTGCCTTTGCGCTGATCAGTCATATCGCGGTCACCAAAAAAGAATGCGGGACATTCTAATCCCGGTGGAGGGCTTTGTCTTGGCAAGGCTGAAGGTAAGATGGGCAACCGCCGGGACGTTTTGACGCAGCCAGGGTTTGAAACGTTCAGGCAAGTCCCGATAAAACAGGAGTCACCCGATGGCCCGTATAACTGTTGAGCGTGCCCATGGCCTGGGCAAGGAAGCGGCGCGAGAGAAGGCCGACAAGCTGGCGCAGAAGTTGTCCGACAGCTATGGCCTGGAGCCGCAGTGGGTGGGCGATACCCTGAAACTCAAGCGGTCCGGGGTCAAGGGCGAAGTGCACGTAGGCGAGGATTCGATCCGCGTCGACGTGGAGCTGGGCATGTTGATGTCGGCCATGAGCGGCACGATCAAAGGCGAAATCGAAAAGGCGTTGGATAAGGCGTTGGCTTGATTGAAGTGGCGAGGATTGAAGTCCATCACTTATCAACTGTGGGAGCGAGCCTGCTCGCGAATGCGGTGGATCAGCAACATCGATGTTGAATGACACACCGCTTCGCGAGCGGGCTCGCTCCCACATTGAAAATCATCGCCCTCAGGTTTTGTGTCAGTTGTTAGGGTGCCGTTTCTAATTATTGTCACTACTTTGTGCCTGAGCCCGACCGTGTGCGGGCAGTTCCTCAAACCTTTTTTCGAGTGAGGTGCACCATGGCCAAAGTTATTCTGAAGAAAAAAACCGACGTTGAATCTTCCACGCTCAGCGACGTGAAAACGTACGCGCGCAAGATCTGGCTGGCGGGCCTGGGCGCCTACACGAAGGTCGGCCAGGAAGGCGGTGAGTATTTTCAAGAGTTGGTAAAAGCTGGCGAAGTTATTGAAACCAAAGGCAAAAAGAAAATTGCCGGGAAACTTGAAGCGGCCAACAGCGAATTGATTGAAGCCAAGACCGACGTCAACACTTTCAAGGCTCGGGTTGAAGTACAACTCGATAAAGTCGAGAAGGTATTCGATGCCCGTGTTGCAAGTGCCTTGAATCGTATCGGCATTCCGTCTAAACATGACGTTGAGACACTCTCTGCTAAGCTCGATGAGCTGACAGCATTGCTCGAACGTGTCGCGCGTAAACATTAAGGAGAACGGGATGGCTGGCAAAAAAATCACAGAAAAAGAAGGCAGCTCGTGGGCCGGGAAGATTGAAAAATATTCCCGCAAAATCTGGCTGGCTGGTTTAGGCGTGTACTCGAAGATCGACACTGACGGCAGCAAGCTCTTCGAGTCCCTGGTTAAGGACGGCGAAAAGGCCGAAAAACTCACCAAGACGGCGGTCGGCAAACAAGTCGATGCAGCCAAGGACTCTGCCGAGTCCGCCAAGTCGCGAATCGGCGGCGTGAAAGATCGTGCATTGGGCAAATGGGACGAACTGGAAGGGGCTTTCGACAAGCGCCTGAACAGTGCGATCTCCCGCCTGGGCGTGCCGAGCCGTAATGAAGTCAAGGCGCTGCACAGTAAGGTCGACACACTGACCAAGCAGATCGAAAAACTCACTGGCGCCAAAGTTGCCCCAGTGGCGACCAAGACAGCAGCGGCCAAGCCGGCGACCAAAACGGCAGCCAAGCCACTGGTCAAGGCAGCGGCAAAACCCGCTGCCAAGCCCGCGGCGAAAGCAGCGGCCAAGCCAGCGGCTAAAACCGCAGCGGCCAAACCTGCTGCCAAGGCGGCAGCCAAACCGGTAGCGGCGAAAGCGGCCGCCAAGCCTGCTGCAAAACCTGCAGCCAAACCGGCTGCCAAGACGGCGGCAGCTAAACCTGCTGCGGCTAAACCTGCTGCGGCTAAACCAGCGGCTAAACCCGCTGCCAAGCCTGCGGCAAAAGCGGCGGCCAAACCCGCTGCGGCGAAAAAGCCCGCCGTGAAAAAAACGACCGCGCCAAAAGCTGCCGCACCCAAGGCACCCACCGCCGCTGCGAAACCGGCAACTTCGGCAACCCCGGCGAGCACGACGAACTCCGCCGCGGCTCCAACTCCGGTCGCCACTCCAGCACCGGCGCCGACTCCAACGACGCCTTCCACCCAGTCCTGATATCAGGGCTGATAAAAATGCCCGGTCTATGTAGGCCGGGCTTTTTTATGCGTATGCATTTGAACGCACTGCGGATCCATCCTGTGGGAGTGGGCTTTGTGGGAGCAAGGCTTGCCCGCGATGAAAACGCCGCGGTCTCTTGAGGACCGCAGCGCCTGGATCGCGAGCAAGCTTTGCTCCCACAAAGCTCGCACACAATAGTCTTCCACTGCTGGCCGTTAGTCGTGCTCTTCCAGGTATCGCAGCGCCAATCGCTCCGTCGCCACTTTGGTCGCAGGCGGCAGGTGCGGGGCTACCAGCATCATGATCTGGTACACCACCAATCGAACCTCGCCCTCGCGACCGAGGATCCGCTGATAGTCCAGGGAGAACAACAGGGTCATGGTGATCTGTTCCACCAGCTGCCCCAGGGCCTGGGTATCGCTGACCAGCAACTCCTGGGCCTTGAGTTGCGCCAGTAGCGAGGCCAGGGTTCGCTTCAGGCCATTGAGCAACTGGCGGATGCCCTTGGCCAGCTTTGGCAGGCGTCCAGCCAGGTTGGACAGGTCCTGGAACAGGAACCGGTAGTGGGCCAGGCGCTCGACGATCAAGTGCAGGAACAGCCAGTAGTCTTCCGGCGCCAACTGCGCGTCCGCCGGTGGGTCGAGCAGCGGCGCCAGCTCGCTCTGGAAGCGCTCGAACAAGCCCAGGATCAGCGGTTCCTTGCCATGGAAGTGGTAGTAGAGATTGCCTGGGCTGATGCCCATTTCGTTGGCAACTTCCATCGTCGATACGTTCGGCTCGCCCTTTTCGTTGAATAATTGCAGGGCACACTCAAGGATGCGGTCGCGGGTTTTCATCCGGTCTTCTTAATGATCAGGTCGTACCACGGCCAAGCGCCTGGCCGTGGAGTGGGGCCTTCAGCGCACGCGAACATAGGTTCCAGGGGCGGCGTCCAGCGGCGGGTAATTTGCGTTGCCCAAGGTCATCTGGGTTTCGTGCTGGGCGCCGGAGCGTGCCTGGATCCAGCCCAGCCATTGGGTCCACCAGCTGCCTTCGACGTGCGTGGCGTCGTAGTACCAGGCTCGCGGGTCACTGCTCAGTTTCGCGCTTTCGATGTAGTTGGCCTTGGGGTTGCCTGGCGGGTTGAGGATGCTCTGGACATGGCCGCTGTTGGAGAGCACGAAGCGTTTTTCACCGCCTAACAGGAGGGTTGAGCGATACACCGCGTCCCAAGGCGTGATGTGGTCGTTGATACCGCCCACGCTGAAGCTGTCCACCGTCACTTTTTGCAGGTCGATGGGCGTGCCGCACACTTCCAGGCCGCCGGGATGGGTCAGTGGGTTGTGCTTGAAGAAGTCCAGCAGATCGCCGTGGTAGGCCGCCGGTAGCCGCGTGCAGTCGTTGTTCCAGTAGAGGATGTCGAAGGCCGGCGGCTCCTTGCCCAGCAGGTAGTTGTTGATGAAGTAGGTCCAGATCAGATCGTTGGGGCGCATCCAGGCAAACACCCGGGCCAGGTCGCGGCCATCGAGGATGCCTTTCTGGTAGGAACGACGCTTGGCGGCTTCGAGGGTCTGCTCGTCGATGAACAGTGTGGCTGGACTGTCGATCTGGCTGTCCAGCAGGCTCACCAGGTAGGTGGCGCTGGCGACCCGGCGCAGCTGGCGCTTGGCTTGCAGGTGGCCTTGCAGGGCCGCGATGGTCATGCCACCGGCGCAGGCGCCCATCAGGTTGACCTCGCGGGCGCCGGTGATCGCCCGGCACACATTCATCGCTTCTTCCGTGGCCTCGACATAGCTGGACAGGCCCCATTCGCGGTGCCGTACATCAGGGTTGCGCCAACTGATGATGAAAACCTGCAAACCGTTTTTCAGGGCGTACTGGACGAAGCTGTTGGAGGGGCTGAGGTCGAAGATGTAGAACTTGTTGATTTGCGGCGGGACGATCAGCAATGGCTTGGCGTACTGCTTTTCGCTCATGGGCCGGTACTGGATCAGTTCGAGCAATTCGTTGCGAAACACCACCGCGCCGGGTGTGGTCGCCAGGGTCTTGCCGATTTCAAAGGCGTGGGGCGTGGTTTGGCGCGGCAAGCCGTCGTTGTGCAGCAGGTCGTCCACCAGGTGGCTGATGCCTCGAATCAGGCTGGAACCGCCGGAGTTGAACAGCTCCTTGACCGCCAGCGGATTGAGCAAGGTATTGGACGGCGCCACGGCGTCGTTGAGCAGGGCGAAGGCGAAGTGGGCGCGGGCACGGTCGTCCTCGCTCATGTCGCTTTCGTCGATCCAGCTCTTGACCTGTTTTTGCCAGCTCAGATAGGCCTGCAAACTGCGGCGATAGAAGGGGTTGAGCTGCCAGGTGGGATCGGCGAAACGCGGGTCGTTGGGATTGGTGGGGTGCAGGGTCTCGCCCAGCAGCACACGGCCCAATTGACGGCCCAGTTTCAACGCATGCCGGGCACTGTGCACTGGGTTGCGCAAGCCATGAGCGGCCACGCTGCGCAAGGTGGACAGCAGGTCCCTGCCACGCAGGCCGGTGACGGCACTTTGTGCGTTGATGAAACTGGCAGGGGCGGGCATGGAGCCCTTCGCCGGTTTGTCGCGCATGAGTCAACTCCTTCGTCATCAGGCTAAAAACAAACACACCGAACCAGACAACATAGTCGCTGTTTCGGCTTGCTGCGCAATCCGGCGTCCTGCCAGGCGCTAATGGGCGGTTTCAGCCACCGCCCAGCGGCGAGGGATGCGGATGCATCACCGCGCGCTGACGTTCTTCCTCCAGGAATTTCATGATGATCGGCGCCACCGCCTCGGCCCGGGTGATCAGGAACAGATGGCCGTCATCGATGATGTGCAATTGGGCGTTGGGAATGCGCCAGGCCAGCATGCGCATGTTGATCAGCGGAATCAGCGGGTCGTCATCGCCGGCCAGCACCAGGGTCGGCTGGTGGATCTTGTGCAGCCAGTGGATGCTGGTCCAGCCGAGGCCGGCGAACAGTTGCCAGTAATAACCGAGCTTGCCCGCCGAACGCACCTTGGCCGCGTGGCTGGCCGCCAGGCTCGGGTCGCGGCGGAACGAACCGCCGTAGATCAGCGGTGCAATACGCATTACATGGGACGGTTGAACATAGCGCCGGGGGCTGGCCATCATCCACAGTACCTTCGGTTTGCCCGGCACCATCACTGCCCCAGCCGCCGTGGCGGCCAATACCAGCTTCTTGCAGCGCTCCGGGTAGTCGTAGGCGAACTGCTGGGCCAGGGCGCCCCCCCAGGACACGCCGATCACGTTGACCTGCCCGTAGTCGAGGTAATCGAGCATCCGCGCGGTGAGTTTGGCCAGGCCCGGAAAGCGATACGGCCGGTTGGGCGTCGATGAACCGCCGACGCCGGGCACGTCAAAGGCGATGACTTCCAGGTCCGGGTCCAGGGCCTGGATGAACGGGAACACCAGCTCCAGGTTGGCGCCGATGCCGTTGAAAATCAGCAATGGCGTCAAGTGAGGCTTGCCGGGACGTACCGCGGTGCGCAAGGTCTGGCCATCCAGATCGACGGTACGGAAGATGTACGGTTGCGGCATGCTTCAAGCCCTGGGGGTGGAAAAGCAGATTTTAGCTTCAAGCTTCAAGCTCCAAGAGAACAGCTTGCAGCTTGCAGCTTGAGACTTATAGCTATCTTTCATGCACATAGGTGCCGGGCGCCGCTTCACCGGCCGGGTAGGCCTTGTTGCCCAGCACGGTCGGGGCCTTTTTCAGTTTGCCCGAGCGCTCGGCCTGCCAGGCCTGCCAGTGCAGCCACCAGGAGTCGGTGTGTTTGGTGGAGTTTTCCTGCCAGTCCTCGGCCTTGGCCGGCATGTCCTCGCCGGTCATGTAGCGCGACTTGGGGTTGCCGGGCGGGTTGAGAATGCTCTGGATATGGCCGCTGCTCGACAGCACGAACTCTACTTTGCCGCCGAATAATTGCGCGGACTTGTAGCAGGACTTCCATGGCGTGATGTGGTCGTTGGTGCCAGCCAGGGAGAAGATGTCGGCGGTGACCTGCTTGAGGTCGATGGGCGTGCCGCACACTTCCAGTGCGTTGGGACGGATCAGTGGATTGTTCTTGAACATTTCGATGAGATCGCCGTGGAACGCCGCCGGCAACCGCGTGGTGTCGTTGTTCCAGAACAGGATGTCGAACACCGGCGGTTCGTTGCCCAACAGGTAGTTGTTGACCCAGTAGTTCCAGATCAGGTCGTTGGGGCGCATCCAGGCGAAGACCTTGGCCATGTCGCGGCCTTCGAGTACACCGGCCTGGTAGGAGTGGCGCTTGGCCGCTTCCAGGGTCTGCTCATCGACGAACAGCGCCACGTCGGTGTCCAGGGTCGTGTCGAGCACACTCACCAGCAAGGTCAGGGCATTGACCTTTTTTTCGCCGAGGGCGGCGTAATGGCCCAGCAGCGCGGTGCAGGTGATGCCGCCGGAGCAGGCACCGAGCATGTTCACGTCCTTGCTGCCGGTGATGGCCGTGACCACGTCCACCGCTTCCTTGAGCGCCTCGATGTAGGTCGACAGGCCCCACTCGCGCTGTTCCTTGGTGGGGTTGCGCCAGCTGACGATGAAGGTCTGCACGTTGCTGCGCAGGCAGAAGCGCGCCAGGCTTTTGTCCGGGCTCAGGTCGAAGACGTAGAACTTGTTGATCTGTGGTGGCACCACCAGCAGCGGTCGCTCGTGGACCTGCTCGGTGATGGGCCGGTACTGGATCAGCTCCAGCACGTCGTTGCGAAACACCACGGCGCCTTCGGTCACACCCAGGCTCTTGCCGACCTCGAATGCGCCCATGTTCACCTGGCTCGGCATTCCGCCGTTGTGCACCAGGTCCTTGGCCAGGTGAGACAGGCCATCGAGCAGGCTCTTGCCGCCGGTTTCGAAGAAACGCTTGACCGCCGCCGGGTTGGCCGCCGAATTGGTCGGGGCCATGGCTTCGGTCATCAGGTTGATCACGAAATGCCCGCGGCTGATGTCCGCGGGCGAGAGGTTGCTGTCGTCGATCCAGGCGTGCAGCTCCTTGCGCCACGCCAGGTAGGTTTGCAGGTAACGTTTGTAGAGTGGGTTCTGGCTCCACGCCGGGTCGGCGAAGCGACGGTCGTCGCCGGCCGGTTGCAGCTCGGACTTGCCGAACAGGACGTTCTTGAGCTCGACGCCGAAGTGGGCGACGTGCTTGACGCTGTGCAGTGGTTGCTTGATGGCCTGGGTCAGCACCATCCGGGCAGAGGCCAGCAGGTCTTTCCTGCGCAAACCGACGACGGGATTCAACCCCAGGGTATTTTCCGAGGCTTGGTACTTCAGGTCATCGTTGTTCTTGTTGCTCATCTACGACGCTCCATTGTCCTTCAGACGAGTACCCGGATGTGCCGTGAAGCCACACAGCCGATACCAGGTACGCTGCTCGGGTGACCAATAATTCCGCATCGAGGGCCAATGAGGAAACGTGTGCCAGGAACTCGCCGGTTCCTTTGCAGGGAACTTGCCAGCTCCATTGGTTACCCGAGTTTAATTTTTTTCGCAAGCAGGCCAGTCATTGACGTTGCTGCGCGGGCATTCAAGCAGATGAGTCTAGAAAAATCGCCCTAAAGCGCCAGCCCTTGAGTTAGAGCATCAGCTTGACGACGGACTCGTTCGGATCGCGGGTTTTTCCGGCGGCCTTGAGTTCATCAAGATAATCGTTCCACAAGTCTTGCTGGCGCACCGCCAACTGGTACAGATAGTCCCAGGTGAACAAGCCGCTGTCGTGGCCGTCGTCGAAGGTCAGTTTCAGTGCGTACTGGCCGGCCGGTTCGACCTTGGTGAGGGCGACGTTGAGCTTGCCGTATTGCAGGATGGGTTTGCCGTGGCCCTGGACCTCGGCGGAAGGCGAGTGCACCCGCAGGAATTCGGCGGGCAGGTGATACTCCTCGTCCGGCGCGTATTTGAGCGTCAGGGTCTTGGAGGCTTTGTGCAGGTTGATGGCGGTGGGGAGTTTGGTCATGGAAGCAGCTTACAAGCTACAAGCTACAAGCTACAAGCCAGAGGTGACCTGCTTGCAGCTTGCAGCTAGAAGCTTGCCGCTTTAAAGAATATACCGCGACAGGTCTTCGTTCTGCGCCAGCTCACCCAGGTGGCTGTTGACGTACTCGGCGTCGATGAGGATCGGCGCTTCGTTGTGGGCGCTGGCCAGGTCGCCGGCGCTGAACGACACCTCCTCGAGCAAGCGTTCGAGCAGCGTGTGCAGGCGACGGGCGCCAATGTTTTCGGTCTTCTCGTTGACCTGCCAGGCAATCTGGGCCAGGCGCTTGATGCCTTCGGGCGTGAACTCGATGTTCAGGCCTTCGGTCTTGAGCAGCGCGCAATATTGCTCGGTCAACGACGCATGGGGCTCGCTCAGGATGCGTTCGAAGTCTTCCGGCGTCAGTGCCTTGAGTTCGACACGGATCGGCAGGCGACCCTGCAGCTCCGGCACCAGGTCGCTCGGTTTGCTCAGGTGGAACGCACCGGACGCGATGAACAGGATGTGGTCGGTCTTGACCATGCCCAGCTTGGTGTTGACCGTGCAGCCTTCGATCAGCGGCAGCAGGTCGCGTTGAACGCCTTCGCGGGACACATCGGCGCCGCCGACATTGCCGCGCTTGGCCACCTTGTCGATCTCGTCGATGAACACGATGCCATGTTGCTCGACCGCTTCCAGTGCCTTGGCCTTCAACTCTTCTTCGTTGACCAGGCGTCCGGCTTCTTCATCGCGCACCAGTTTCAGCGCTTCCTTGACCTTGAGCTTGCGGCTCTTCTTCTTGCCCTTGCCCATGTTGGCGAACAGGCTCTGCAACTGGTTGGTCATTTCTTCCATGCCCGGTGGCGCGGAAATGTCGACGCCGGCCATTTCGGCCACTTCGATCTCGATTTCCTTGTCGTCCAGCTGGCCTTCGCGCAGGCGCTTGCGGAACAACTGGCGGGTATTGGAATCCTGGGTCGCGGCGGCGTCAGCGTTGAAGCCCATGCGCGCCGGTGGCAGCAGCGCGTCGAGGATGCGTTCTTCGGCGGCGTCTTCGGCGCGGTGGCGGACCTTGGTGATTTCCTGTTCGCGCAGCAACTTGATCGCAGCGTCGGCCAGATCACGAATGATCGACTCGACGTCGCGGCCGACATAACCGACTTCGGTGAACTTGGTGGCTTCGACCTTGATGAACGGCGCATTGGCGAGCTTGGCCAGGCGACGGGCGATTTCGGTCTTGCCGACACCGGTCGGGCCGATCATCAGGATGTTCTTGGGGGTTACTTCGACGCGCAGCTCTTCGGGCAGCTGCATCCGGCGCCAGCGGTTACGCAGGGCGATGGCGACGGCGCGCTTGGCATCGTCCTGGCCGATGATGTGGCGGTTGAGTTCGTGGACGATTTCGCGGGGAGTCATGGACATAATAATTGGCGGTCCTCAAGCAAGAATGAGCCAGTGCGCGGGGCGCAGGCTTATTCGGCGAGGTCCTGCTCCTCAATGGTCTGGGTGTGGTTGGTGAAGACACAGATGTCGCCGGCGATGCCCAAGGCAGTCTCGACGATCTCGCGGGCCGACAGGTCGGTCTTTTTCAGCAAGGCGCTGGCTGCGGCCTGGGCGTAGGCTCCGCCGGAACCCATGGCGATCAAGCCATCCTCGGGCTCAACGACGTCGCCGTTGCCGGTGATGATCAAAGAGGCGTCCTTGTTGGCGACCGCGAGCATGGCTTCGAGGCGGCTCAGGGAGCGGTCGGTGCGCCATTCCTTGGCCAACTCCACGGCGGCGCGGACCAGGTGGCCCTGGTGTTTTTCAAGCTGACCTTCGAAACGCTCGAACAGCGTGAAGGCGTCGGCGGTGGCCCCGGCGAAACCGGCGATGACCTCGCCGTGATACAGGCGGCGGACTTTTTTCGCGTTGCCTTTCATCACGGTGTTGCCCAGTGAAACCTGGCCGTCGCCGCCCATGACGACTTTGCCATGACGGCGGACTGAAACGATGGTGGTCAAGGGAAGAGTCTCCACGCAGCGGGGCGAAAATGCCCGGATGGAACTCATATGGGGGTGGCGTGGGGTTTTTCAACTACGGGGTGGGGCAGGGGACGAGTGGCGTCCCGAGGGCCAATCAAGTTTGTGGCAAAGGCATTCATTGTGGCGAGGGAGCTTGCTCCCGCTGGAGCGCGCAGCGGTCCCAAGCTTTTGGGGCTGCTACGCAGCCCAGCGGGAGCAAGCTCCCTCGCCACAAAAGGCTGTCGCCATCAATCGGTACCAGAGGGATGCGGAAATCAGCGGCTCTGACGTTGTTGTAACAACAGGTTGCTGAAGCCGCTGCCCGCCAATAGTTTCTGGGCCTTGGTCAGTTCCTCGCGGTTGCTGAACGGCCCGACCAATACTCGGTACCAGGTTTCTTCCTTCACTGTCCCGGACTCCACGGACACCGATTGGCCCAGCAGAATGATCTGCGCGCGGACCTTGTCGGCGTCGGCTTCCTTGCGGAACGAACCGGCTTGCAGGAAGAACTTCGTCACCGGCGCGGCTTTCTGCACGGGCGGGGCCGGTGGCGGCGTGATGCCGGCCAGGGCCGCCTGGGCGCGGGCGGTGTCGATTTTCGCCGCTTCGGCCGGGGTCACCGGCGTGGTAGGCACCTGCGGCACTTGCGGCGTCGGCAGGGTTTTCTCCGGCACGGCCTCGGGCGGCACGATGACTTCCGATTCCGGCAGCAGGGTGTAGAAGTCGTACTTCGGCTTCACCGGTTGCGTCGGGCTCGGCGGGGTCTTGTTGGCCTCGGCGATACGCGTGGCTTTCTGCTGCTCTTGGCGGACGCGCTTGACGTCATCGCCCTGGCCCGGCTCCAGCTTCATCAAAAACACAATGAACGCGCCGACGGTCAGGCCGATGGCCATCCACAACCAGCCCGGAATCGGCTGTTTGGCTGGAGGCTGGTAACGACTGGCGCCGCGCTTGGGTGCCGGTTTTTTCTTGGCGGCCAACTTACATGCGCTCCAGGGTTTCCAGGCCGAGCAGTTCCAGGCCTTGCTTGAGCGTGCGCCCGGTCAATGCGGCGAGGCGCAAGCGGCTCTGCATTTGCTCCGGGGTTTGCGCGTTGAGGATCGGGCAGTTCTCGTAGAAGCTGGAGAACAGGCCGGCGACATCGTACAGGTAGGCGCACAGCGTGTGCGGCGTGCCCTTGTCGGCGACGTTGTTCAGCACTTCGCCGAACTGCGCCAGTTTCGCCGCCAGCTCCTGCTCGTGCGGGGCCTCGAGCACAATCTGGCCGTCTATTTCATTGAAGCCTTTGCCGAGCTTGCGGAACACCCCTGCCACACGGGTATAGGCGTACAGCAGGTACGGCGCGGTGTTGCCTTCGAAGTTGAGCATCAGGTCGAAGTTGAAGCTGTAGTCGCTGGTGCGGTGCTTGGACAGGTCGGCGTATTTCACCGCGTCGATACCCACCACTTTGGCGATCTTGCGCAGTTCGTCTTCGGCCAGGTCCGGGTTCTTGCCCTTGACCAGGCTGTAGGCGCGGTCCTGGGCTTCGGTCAGCAGGTCGATCAGCTTCACCGTGCCGCCGTCGCGGGTCTTGAACGGACGGCCGTCGGCACCGTTCATGGTGCCGAAGCCCATGTGCTCCATCTCCATCGGATGAGTCACGAAGCCGGCCAGGCGTGCCACTTCGAACACTTGCTGGAAGTGCAGGGCCTGGCGCTGGTCGACGAAATACAGCACGCGATCGGCTTTGAGCACGCCGTTGCGGTAGCGCACGGCTGCCAGGTCGGTGGTGGCGTAGAGGTAGCCGCCGTCGGCCTTGACGATGATCACCGGCAGCGGCTCGCCATCAGCGGTCTTGAACTGGTCGAGGAACACGCACTGGGCGCCGTTGCTTTCCACCAGCATGCCTTTGGCCCGGAGGTCGTTGACCACGTTGACCAGATCGTCGTTGTAGGCGCTTTCGCCCATCACGTCGGCCATGGTCAATTTGACGTTCAGCAGCTCGTAGATTTTCTGGCAATGGGACAGGGAGATGTCCTTGAACTTGGCCCACAGCGCCAGGCACTCGGCATCGCCGGCCTGCAGCTTGACCACCAGGCCACGGGCGCGGTCGGCGAACTCCGGCGACTCGTCGAAGCGTTGCTTGGCGGCGCGGTAGAAGTTCTCCAAGTCCGACAGCTCATCGCTGGTGATCGGGTTTTCCTGAAGATAGGCCATCAGCATGCCGAACTGGGTGCCCCAGTCGCCGACGTGGTTCTGGCGGATCACGGTGTCGCCAAGAAACTCCAGTACGCGAGCCACGCCGTCGCCGATGATGGTCGAGCGCAGGTGGCCGACGTGCATTTCCTTGGCGAGGTTGGGGGCCGAGAGGTCGACCACGGTGCGCTGCAACGGGCCGGCCTTGCGCACGCCGATGCGTTCGTCGGCCAGGGCCGCGTCCAGGCGCGAAGCCAGGGCTTGCGTGTTCTGGAAGAAATTGATGAACCCGGGGCCGGCGATGTCAGCCTTGCTGACGTTCTCGTCGGCCGGCAGCGCGGCGATGATTTTTTCCGCCAGGTCGCGCGGTTTCATGCCGGCCGGCTTGGCGAGCATCATCGCGATGTTGCTGGCGAAGTCGCCGTGGGTCTTGTCGCGGGTGTTCTCGACCTGAATCGCCGGCGACAGGCCTTCTGGCAGCACACCTTCAGTGACGAGTTGGGTGATGGCTTGCTGGATGAGCTGGCGAATGGTGTCTTTCATGGTCTTCTCTTTCAACCGCAGGCGCGGCGGCGCATAGATGCGCTGGTGGAAAAACTGGGCATTATCCGTGGCGCGGGCGAGCTTGCCAACTGTAGCGGGTTGGTTGGTAACTATTCCAGATGGTCAGCATGCACTCGGACCCTGTGGGAGCGGGCTTGCTCGCGAAAGCGGTGGCACAGCCAATATCACCGCAACTGACCCACCGCCTTCGCGAGCAAGCCCGCTCCCACAGGGGGGCAGTGGTCAATACAAATCCACCGGATCCACATCCAGCGACCAGCGCACCGCCCGCCCGCTGGGCATCTGTTCCAGCGCCAGCAGCCATGCACTTAACAATCGATGCAACGGCGCCCGGGCATTGGCCTGTAATAAAAGCTGCGCGCGATAGCGCCCGGCCCGCCGCTCCATCGGCGCCGGGACCGGGCCCAAGAGTTCGATGCCGGTGAGATTCTGCTCCGCAAGCAAGCGCTCTGCCTCGCTGCACGCCTCATCGAGGAAACCTTCGGCCTGCCCCGGCTTGTGGGCTTCGGCCCGCAACAGCGCCAGGTGGGCAAAGGGCGGCAGGCCGGCGCTGCGGCGTTCGCTCAAGGCCTGTTCGGCGAAGGCGAAATAACCTTGTTCGGTCAGTTGGATCAGCAGCGGGTGATCGGCCAGGTGCGTCTGGATAATCACTTTGCCCGGTTCCTCGGCCCGTCCGGCCCGGCCCGCGACCTGGACGATCAACTGCGCCATGCGCTCGCTGGCGCGGAAGTCGCCGGAGAATAGCCCGCCATCGGCGTCAAGGATCGACACCAGGGTGACCCGTGGGAAGTGATGCCCCTTGGCGAGCATCTGCGTGCCCACCAATATGCACGGCTGGCCCTTCTGGATCGTGGCGAACAGTTGGTTCATCGCGTCCTTGCGCGAGGTGCTGTCGCGATCCACTCGCAAGACCGGGTAATCCGGAAACAGGATGCCCAGCCGTTCTTCGGCGCGTTCGGTGCCGGCGCCGACCGGGCGCAAGTCCACTTTGCCGCACTGTGGGCAATGCCGTGGCACGCGCTCGACGTGTCCGCAATGGTGACAGCGCAGCTCGCCGTGGCGTTGATGCACGGTCATCCGCGCGTCACAGCGTTCGCAGCCAGACATCCAGCCGCAGTCGTGACACAGCAGGGTCGGGGCAAAACCGCGACGATTGAGGAACACCAGGACCTGTTGCCCGGCGGCCAGGGTCTGGCCGATGGCTTGCTGCATCGGCCCGGAAATGCCGCTGTCCAGTGGCCGACTTTTTACGTCCAGGCGCAGGAAACGTGGTTGCTTGGCGCCGCCGGCCCGTTCGTTGAGGCGCAGCAGGCCGTAGCGGCCGGTGTAGGCGTTGTGCAGGCTTTCCAGTGAGGGCGTGGCCGAGCCGAGCACAATCGGGATGTTCTCCTGGCGGGCGCGCACCAATGCCAGGTCGCGGGCGTGATAGCGCAGGCCTTCCTGCTGTTTATAGGAACCGTCGTGCTCTTCGTCGATGATGATCAGGCCAGGGTTCTTCATTGGCGTGAACAGCGCCGAGCGGGTGCCGATGATGATGTCCGCCTCGCCGTCGCGGGCGGCGAGCCAGGCTTCCAAGCGTTCACGGTCGTTGACCGCCGAGTGCACCAGGGCGATCCGCGCATTGAAGCGTTGCTCGAAGCGCGCCAGGGTTTGGGGGCCAAGGTTGATTTCCGGAATCAGCACCAGGGCCTGCTTGCCGGCCTCCAACGTCTGGCGGATCAGTTGCAGGTAGACCTCGGTCTTGCCGCTGCCGGTGACGCCCGCCAGCAAAAAGGCGTGGTAACTGTCGAAACCTGCGCGAATCGCTTCGCAAGCGGCCCGCTGTTCGGCGTTGAGCGGCAGTTCCGGCTGGGCCAGCCAATGTTCATGGCGGGCGCCGGGGGCGTGCCGGCGGATTTCCACCTGGACCAGATCCTTGGCCAGCAACAAATCGAGGCTGTCCTTGCTGAGCATCAACTTGCTCAGCAGTTGATGGGCAACGCCGTGGGGATGCTGGGCCAGGGTCGCCAAGGCTTCGCGTTGGCGCGGGGCGCGAGCGATGCGCGGATCGTCCAGCGAGGCCCCCGGGGCCACCGACCAGAACCGCTCCTGGCGTGCCTCGGCCAACTCGCCCTGGCGCAGCAGCACCGGCAGCGCCCAACTCAGGGTATCGCCGAGGCTGTGCTGGTAATACTGGGACGTCCACAGGCACAACTTGAACAGCGAGGCGGGCAGCGGCGGCGTGGCATCGAGCAGCGCCAGGGCCGGTTTGAGCTTGTCGGCCGGGACCTCGCTGTGGTCCGTGACCTCCACCAGGATACCGATCATCTCCCGCCGGCCGAACGGCACCCGCAGGCGCATGCCCGGCTGCAACTGGGCGCGCAGGACCCCGGCCGGGGCGCGGTAATCGAACAGACGGCGCAGGGGCGAAGGCAGGGCGAGGCGCAGGATGGCGTCGGGCACGCGAGAGGGTCTCGATAAACAAGCAAATTCAGAAAACTGGCGCGATCCTTATGGGAGCGAGCCTGCTCGCGAAAGCGGAGTGTCAGGCAATACTGATGTAACTGACCCACTGCCTTCGCGAGCAGGCTCGCTCCCACAAAAGAGCTTGCGCATGAGGCCGGGAGCCTAGCAGACGGTTGGTACAAGGCATAGCTTGCGCGAATGACGATGTCTGGTAGAATCCGCGGCCTAATTACGTGCGGTATTCAACAATAGTGTTGGGTGGCGGCACGCTAGCCTGAGGAAAACAGCATGAAAACCGATATCCATCCGGAATACCCAGAAATTGCCGTAACCTGCAGCTGCGGCAACAAGTTCGAAACGCGTTCGACCTACGGCAAAGCCCTGGCGATCGACGTTTGCAACGAATGCCACCCGTTCTACACCGGTAAGCAAAAGACTCTGGATACCGGCGGCCGCGTTCAGAAGTTCGCCGATCGTTTCGGTGCTTTCGGCAAAGTTACTCCAAAAGCCTGAGGCTGATCATTTTGGATGGTCGTCTCGACTGCTCCAGACTGATAAAGAAGGCGTCCCTCGCGGGCGCCTTTTTTGTGTCTGCGATTTGGCTCTGCGGTGCCCAGGCGGCCTGCCCTTCGCCGGGCAACCTGCCCCAAGTGGCGGTTCAGCGCGTGGTGGATGGCGACACCTTGTACCTGGAGGATGGCCGACGCATTCGGATGATCGGCCTCAATAGCCCTGAGTTGGGCAAGCGCGGCCGCGCCGACGAACCGTTCGCCGTGGCGGCGCGCCAGCGACTCGAGGCACTGGTGGCTGCCAGCGGTGGCCGGGTGGGCGTATTGCCTGGCAAGGACGATCGGGATAATTACGGTCGCACACTGGCCCATGTCTACAACGCCCAGGGCGAGAACCTCGAAGAGCGATTGATTGCCGAGGGGTTGGGGTTTCTGGTGGCAGTCGCGCCCAACGTCGACCTGGTCAGCTGCCAGCAAATGGCCGAACGTCATGCGCGCCAGGCCGGATCAGGTGTTTGGAAAAAATCCCCCGTGGTGCGAGCGGAGCAGATCAATGCCCCCGGCTTCGTGCTGACCCGTGGGCGAGTAGAGAGTGTTCAACGCAATCGCGGTGGCATCTGGATTGAATTGCAGGGTGCGGTTGTCCTGCACATTGCGCCCAATTTGCAGAGACGTTTTGATGCCTCGGCCCTGGAGCGGCTCAAAGGACGGACGATCGAGGCGCGTGGCTGGGTTATCGACCGCGCGCGGCGTGGCGGAAACAAAGCCGGGCAAGCTCGATGGATGTTGCCGTTGACCGATCCGGCCATGCTGGAAGCAGTCCTGTAGGAAAAAATTGTAGACATTTCGTCGTTATATTGTATGCATGTAGCCCTTGTGTTTCGCGGCTCTTGGCCCAAAGTCGTAGGGCAGGGCGCTTGACAGCAGTGACTGGTCAGTCTTGTGGGGACTTTGCGAGGCGCGTATCCTCGGCGGTCCGTCTGTCCAACACAGTAAAAAGCGGAATGCCCACATGTCTGATCTGAAAACTGCCGCTCTCGAATATCACGCTCATCCTCGTCCAGGAAAGCTGAGTGTCGAGCTCACCAAGGCCACCGCTACTGCTCGCGATTTGTCGCTGGCCTACAGCCCCGGCGTAGCCGAACCAGTCCGCGAAATCGCTCGCGACCCTGAACTGGCCTACAAATACACCGGTAAAGGCAACCTGGTTGCAGTCATTTCCGATGGCACCGCGATCCTCGGCCTGGGTAACCTCGGCCCATTGGCTTCCAAGCCAGTCATGGAAGGCAAGGGCGTGCTGTTCAAGCGCTTCGCCGGTATCGACGTATTCGACATCGAAGTCGATTCCGAGAGCCCGCAGGCCTTCATCGACACCGTCAAGCGTATCTCCATCACCTTCGGTGGCATCAACCTGGAAGACATCAAGGCACCTGAGTGCTTCGAGATCGAGCGCGCCCTGATCGAACAGTGCGACATTCCGGTATTCCACGATGACCAGCACGGCACCGCGATCGTTACCGCGGCCGGCATGATCAACGCCCTGGAAATCGCCGGCAAGACCCTGCCGGAAGCCAAGATCGTCTGCCTGGGTGCCGGCGCTGCGGCCATCTCCTGCATGAAGTTGCTGGTGAGCATGGGCGCCAAGATCGAAAACATCTTCATGGTCGACCGTACCGGCGTGATTCACTCCGGCCGTGATGACCTGAACCAGTACAAAGCCGTGTTCGCCCACGCGACCGACAAGCGCTCCCTGGCGGACGCGCTGGACGGTGCCGATGTGTTCGTCGGCCTGTCGGGCCCGAACCTGCTGAGCGCGGAAAACCTGCTGCGCATGGCACCGAACCCAATCGTGTTCGCCTGCTCGAACCCGGACCCGGAAATCGCTCCGGAACTGGCTCACGCGACCCGTAACGACGTGATCATGGCCACCGGCCGTTCGGATTACCCGAACCAGGTCAACAACGTACTGGGTTTCCCGTTCATCTTCCGTGGTGCCCTGGACGTTCGCGCCAAGCGCATCAACGAAGAAATGAAAGTCGCGGCCGCCAACGCCCTGCGCGAACTGGCCAAGCTGCCGGTGCCTCAGGAAGTATGCGACGCCTACGGCGGCATCAAGCTGGAATTCGGTCGTGAGTACATCATCCCGAAACCAATGGACGCGCGCCTGATCACCCTGATCTCCGACGCCGTGGCCAAGGCCGCCATCGAGACGGGCGTGGCCACCCTGCCGTATCCGAAGAACTACCCGCTCAAGAGCGTGGATGACGTGTTTAACGGCTAAGCCGTTGTAGCGCTTCAACAAAAAGCCCCGGCTCTGTGAGTCGGGGCTTTTTTGTGCCGGTTTTGTATGAGCACCGCAGATCCCCTGTGGGAGCCGAGCTTGCTCGCGATGACTGTCTTCAATTCACCCCGGGCCTCTCAGCCCAACGCTCGAGCCTCAATCCAACCCTGTGGCGAGGGAGCTTGCTCCCGCTCGGCTGCGCAGCAGTCGCAAACCGGGCAATGCGGTCGGTCTATAAACATGCAGGGCCCGCTGCGCAGGCCAGCGGGAGCAAGCGCCCTCGCCACGGGTTTTGGGTTGCCTGGGCTGGCGCCATCGCGAGCAAGCTTGGCTCCCACAGGGATGTGGATGGGTCAGAACAAATCGATCGGTGCCGCTTCATCCGCCGGCAGCGGGCTGCCCGGGGCGACGCCGTTGCCCAGCTCGTTGACCGACGGCGGCGTGTCTTCGCTCTTGAACAGCTCGAAGTACGCTCCTGGGGTGCCTGGCGTGGCCGCGCGGCCGCTGACCGGATCGACCCGCAGGCTGAGGATGCCTTCCGGCTCCGGCTGGGTGTGTGGTGGTTTGTCCTTGAGGGCGGCGCTCATGTAATTCATCCAGATCGGCAGTGCCACGGTGCCGCCGAACTCGCGGCGACCCAGGCTTTCAGGCTGGTCGAAACCAGTCCAGACGGTGGTCACGTAGTCGGCGTTGTAGCCGGAGAACCAGGCGTCCTTGGATTCGTTGGTGGTGCCGGTCTTGCCCGCCAGGTCAGTGCGGCCCAGGGCCAAGGCGCGACGGCCGGTGCCGAGCTTGATCACATCCTGGAGCATGCTGTTGAGAATGTAGGTAGTGCGGCCATCGACAATGCGCTCAGCGACGGCGGGCGCTTGCGGCAGGCCTGGGGCCGTCGCGGCTTCGCCTGGTGTCGCATTGACCGTGAACGTCTCGGTGGACGGTGCGGCGACGCCATCGCTGGCCTGCTCGCCCGTGGGGACCCGTGGCGGGTTGGCGACGAACAAAGTCTCGCCATTGCGACTTTCGATCTTGTCGATGATATACGGAGTGATCTTGTAGCCGCCGTTGGCGAACGTGCTCCAGCCCGTGGCGATTTCCATCGGCGTCAGGGTCGCGGTGCCCAAGGCCAGGGACAGGTTGCGCGGCAGGTCCTGCTTGTTGAAGCCGAACTTGCTGATGTAGTCGATGGTGCGATCCACGCCCAGCGCCTGCAGCAGGCGGATGGATACCAGGTTGCGGGACTTGTACAAGGCTTCGCGCAGGCGAATCGGGCCCAGGAACGTATTGGTGTCGTTCTTCGGTCGCCAGACCTTGTCCAGATACTCATCGACGAACACGATCGGCGCATCGTTCACCAGGCTGGCGGCGGTGTAGCCGTTATCCAGGGCGGCGCTGTAGACGAATGGCTTGAAGCTGGAGCCTGGCTGGCGCTTGGCCTGCAGGGCGCGGTTGTAATTGCTCTGCTCGAAGGCGAAGCCGCCCACCAACGAGCGGATAGCACCGTTCTGCGGGTCGAGGGATACCAGTGCGCCCTGGGCGGCCGGGATCTGGCTGAACTTGAGGGAATTGTCCGGCTGGCGCTGCACTCGGATCAGGTCGCCGACCTGGGCCACATCCGACGGTTGCCGCGGGTTGGCGCCCATGCTGTTGGTGTTGAGAAACGGACGGGCCCATTTCATGGTGTCCCAGGCCACATGTTCTTCCGCCTCGCCGCTGCGGGTCAGCACCTTGATGCCGTCCTTGTCCACCGAGGTGACGATCGCCGGTTCCAGGCTGCTGATGGTGCGTTGCTTGGTCAGTTCCTGGGCCCAGGCTTCCTTGGTCTTGCCCGGCAGGCGCGATTCAGGGCCCCGGTAGCCGTGGCGCTGGTCGTAGGTCATCAGGCCCTCGTGCAGCGCGGTGTTGGCCATTTCCTGCAAGTTGCTCGGCACCGTGGTGGTGACGCGGAAACCTTCGGTGTAGGCGTCGCTGCCATAGCGCCCGACCATCTCGGCACGTGCCATCTCGGCGATGTAAGGGGCGTTCACTTCCGGGGTCGGCACGTGATAACTGGCGTTCAGCGGCTCATTGATCGCGGCGGTGTAGTCGGCCTCGGTGATCTTGCCGAGCTTGTACATGCGCCCCAGGATCCAGTCGCGGCGTTCCTTGCTGCGCGCCGGGTTGGCCAGCGGGTTGAAGCGCGACGGTGCCTTGGGCAGGCCGGCGATCATCGCCATCTGCGCCAGGCTCACATCGCGGATCGACTTGCCGTAATACACCTGCGCCGCCGCCTCGATGCCGTAGGCGCGGTTGCCCAGGTAAATCTTGTTCACGTACAGCTCAAGGATTTCATCCTTGGTCAGTTGCCGTTCGATCTGCAGGGCCAGGAGGATCTCGGTGGTCTTGCGCGAAAAGCTGCGCTCGCTGGTCAGGAAGAAGTTCTTGGCCACCTGCATGGTGATGGTGCTGCCGCCGGACTGGATGTGCCCGCTCTTGACCAACTGGCTGGCCGCGCGCATCAGGCTGCCAGGGTCGACGCCGTAGTGGTTGGCGAAGTTATCGTCTTCAGCACTTAGTAACGCATTGATGAAATTGGGGGGAATGTCGGCGAAACGGATCGGTGTGCGGCGCATTTCGCCAAATTCGGCGATCAACTTGTCATCGCTGCTGTACACCCGCAAAGGAATCTGCAACTGAATACTTCTCAGCGCCTCCACGGACGGCAATCCCGGACTAAGGTAAAGAAAAGCACCGCTCAGGCCCAAGAGCAGTCCGCAGAAAACAGCGACGATGGACCATCCGAAAAATTTCAGCAGACGAATCAAGGCTTTTGGATATCCAGGCAAAGAATGAAAAAGGCGCCAGGTGCAGGGATGGACCCGTGCTTGCAACAAAGCGAAAAAAAACGCTGGGCATTATAAGCATTTTTTTTCGCCAGGCATGCCATCCGGACGTCCGTCGGACGGTCGTGATTGAACGCAATGCATATTAGAGAGTCCGTAACTCACGGATAGTCATAGGGAATTGGTAGTGCTACGACTCTTCAATAAAAAAGCCCATGCGCTTCTGGGGATCGACATCAGTTCGACGTCGGTGAAGCTGCTCGAGCTGAGTCGCCAGGGCGAGCGATACCGCGTCGAGTCCTACGCGGTCGAACCGTTGCCGGCCAACGCCGTGATCGAGAAGAACATCGCCGAGCTCGAAGGGGTGGGGCAGGCGTTGTCGCGGCTGCTGGCGAAGGCCAGGACGCCCCTGCGCAGCGTGGCGGTGGCCGTGGCTGGCTCGGCGGTGATCACCAAGACCATCGAGATGGACGCTGGCCTGTCCGACGACGAGATGGAGAACCAGCTCAAGATCGAGGCCGATCAATACATCCCTTATCCACTGGATGAGGTGGCTATCGATTTCGAAGTGGTGGGCGTTTCGCCTCGCAGCGCCGAGCGCGTCGAAGTATTGCTGGCGGCCTGTCGCAAGGAAAACGTCGAGGTCCGCGAGGCGGCGTTGGCGCTCGCCGGGCTGACGGCCCGGGTGGTCGATGTCGAGGCGTATGCATTGGAACGAGCGTTTGGCCTGCTCGCCACGCAACTGGCCGCGTCGCAGGAGCGGCTGACCGTGGCGGTCATCGACATCGGCGCCACCATGACCACCCTCAGCGTGCTCCACAACGGGCGCATCATCTATACCCGCGAACAATTGTTCGGTGGCCGCCAGCTGACCGAGGAGATCCAGCGCCGCTACGGCCTGACACCCGAGCAGGCGGGCCTGGCAAAGAAGCAGGGTGGGCTGCCGGACGATTATCTCGGCGAAGTGTTGCAACCGTTTCGCGAGGCCTTGGTGCAGCAGGTTTCGCGCTCCCTGCAATTTTTCTTCGCCTCGGGCCAGTACAGCGCGGTGGATCACATCCTACTGGCCGGGGGCACGGCTTCGGTCGCCGGCCTGGATCGGTTGATCGAGCAGCGCCTGGGCACGCCAACCCAGGTGGCCAACCCGTTCACCAACATGGCCCTGAGCAGCAAGGTCAATGCCGGTGCCCTGGCCAGTGATGCGCCGGCGCTGATGATCGCCTGTGGGCTGGCCCTCAGGAGTTTTGACTGATGGCGCGGATCAACCTGCTTCCCTGGCGCGAAGAGCTGCGCGAAGAGCGGCGCAAGCGCTTTCTGCTGGCCTTGGTGGGCGCGCTGGTCGGAGCAGTCGGGGTGATTCTGGTCGCCGTCCGATACATCGACAACGCCATCGACCACCAGGTCGCTCGCAACAGCCATCTTTCCGAGCAGATCGCCGTGCTGGACGAACGCATCAAGCAGATTAGCGAATTGAAAGCCCGTCGCCAGCAATTGCTGGAACGCATGCGCATCATCCAGGACTTGCAAGGGAATCGGCCGGTGAGTGGACGGATCTTCGACCAGTTGGTGCGGACCTTGCCGGACGGCGTGTACTTCACCGAAGTGAAGATGGAAGACCGGACGCTGTTCATCAAGGGCGCTGCGGAATCGAACAACCGGGTCTCGGACCTGATGCGCAACCTGGACTCGTCGGACCTGTTCGATGCGCCCAGTTTGACGGAGGTCAAGGCGACCACCGCCGGCCAGCTCGACCAAGCCAATGTTTTCCAGCTGACGGTTCGCCAGACCCGCCCGGTCGAAGTGGAGGACGCCGAATGAAGCCGGGGGAGTGGTTCGACGCGCTGCGCAAGATCGACATCAATGACCTGGACACCGACAACATCGGCTCCTGGCCGGCGCCGATCAAATGGCTGGCCGGCATCCTGCTGGTGGCCCTGGTGTTGGGGCTGGGCTATAACTTTGCCTTGAGTGACCTGGAAAACCAATTGCAGCAGGTGCGCGAGGAAGAGAACACGCTCAAGGCACAATTCGCGGGCAAGGCCCACATGGCCGCGAACCTGGAACGCTACACCGAGCAAATGAAACAGATGGAGACGTCTTTTGGTGTGCTGTTGCGGCAATTGCCCAGCGATACCGAGGTGCCGGGCCTGCTGGAAGACATTACCCGCACCGGGTTGGGCAGCGGCCTGGAGTTCGAGGAAATCAAGCTGCTGCCGGAAGTCACCCAGCCTTTCTACATCGAGCTGCCGATCCAGATCACCGTGACCGGCGGCTACCACGACCTGGCGACGTTCGTCAGTGGAGTGGCCGGGCTGCCCCGGATCGTCACGCTGCATGATTTCGAGATTGCCCCGATGGAGCCCGAGGCAGGCACGAAGCTGCGCATGAGCATCCAGGCCAAGACCTACCGCTACAACGAGCAGGAGGCGCAACCATGAGGTCGGTGGTGTGTCGCCTCTGTCTGCTGGCAGGCCTGGTCGTGTTGGCAGGCTGCAACAATGACAACGGGTTCAGCGACCTGGACGCCTATATGAATGAAGTGCGCCTGCGCCCACCCGGCAAGATCGAGCCGACGCCGACGTTCAGGCCCCAGGAGACCTTTACCTACAGCGCCGCCGACCTGCGCAGCCCATTTTCTCGCCAGGTCCGCGTGGACCAGGCCGACCGGCAGCGCGGCTCGCGCAATGTCCGGCCCGACCCCAACCGGGTCAAGCAGTACCTGGAAGGCTTCAACATCGAGCAGTTTGAAATGGTCGGTACGATCTCCAACGCCGCTGGCTCCTTCGCGCTCCTGCGGGGCGCGGGCGGGGTGCATCGGCTCAAGGTCGGCGACTATCTGGGGCGCAACGACGGGCGGATCGTCGCCATCAGCGCCACCCAGGTCGATGTGGTCGAAATCGTTCCCGATGGCGAGGGTGCCTGGCTGGAGCGACCACGGACCATTCCTTTGAAAGAGCATTCATAGTGGAACTCGAACAATGAACAGGTTTTTTTCAGCCATCGGTATCTCGCTATGGATAGCGCTGTTATCACCGATGGTTCATGGCGCCAGTCTGAAGATGCTGGATGTGGCGGCGCTGCCGGGGGATCGTGTCGAGTTGAAGCTCACTTTCGACGGGCCACCGCCGAAACCGCGGGGCTACACCACCGAACAACCGGCCCGGATTGCACTGGACCTGCCGGGCGTGACCAATCAACTGGCCAGTAGAAGCCGCGACCTGGGTGGGGGCAACGCGCGCAGCGCCACCGTGGTCGAGGCGGGGGATCGCACCCGGTTGATCATTGGCCTGACCCAACTGGCGCCCTATGACACCCGGATCGAAGGTAATAATCTGTTCGTGGTGGTCGGCAAGGGCGCCGCCCCGAAGAGTACTGCTGCGAAGAGCACTGCCCAGGCGCCGCGCCCGGCGGTTGCCAGCGCGGCGCCTGCCAGGAGCAGTGCGCCAATGGGCAAGGCGATCCGTGGGGTGGACTTCCAGCGCGGGACTCAGGGCGAAGGCAATGTGGTGATCGATTTGTCCGATCCGTCCATCGCCCCGGACATCCAGGAGCGCGAAGGCAGGATCATCCTCAATTTCGCCAGGACCCAATTGCCCGAGCCTCTGCGGGTGCGCCTGGACGTCAAGGACTTCGCCACCCCGGTGCAATTCGTCAATGCCAGCGCCGGTAGCGACCGGGCGACCATCAGTATCGAGCCCAGCGGCACCTTCGACTACTCGACCTACCAGACCGACAACAAGCTCACCGTCAGCGTCCGGCCCATGACCGTCGACGACCTGCAAAAACGCAACGCCGACCGTGCCGCCTACAGCGGCGAGAAACTCTCGCTCAACTTCCAGGACATCGAAGTGCGTTCGGTCCTGCAACTGATCGCCGATTTCACCAACCTTAACCTGGTGGCCAGCGACACGGTGCAGGGCGGCATCACCCTGCGCTTGCAGAACGTGCCTTGGGACCAGGCGCTGGATCTGGTGCTCAAGACCAAGGGCCTGGACAAACGCAAGGTCGGAAACGTGCTGCTGGTGGCCCCGGCCGATGAAATCGCAGCGCGCGAACGCCAGGAACTGGAGTCGCAAAAGCAGATTGCCGACCTGGCGCCGCTGCGGCGTGAGCTGTTGCAAGTCAACTATGCGAAGGCGGCAGACATCGCCAAGCTGTTCCAGTCGGTGACCAGCGCCGAGGCGAAAGCCGATGAGCGCGGCACGATCACGGTGGATGAGCGAACCAACAACATCATTGCCTACCAGACCCAGGACCGGCTCGACGAACTGCGCCGGATCGTGGCGCAGCTGGATATTCCGGTACGCCAGGTGATGATCGAGGCGCGAATTGTCGAGGCCAACGTCGACTACGACAAAAGCCTGGGCGTGCGCTGGGGTGGGTCGATACAGAACAAGGGCAACTGGAATTCCTCGGGGGTGACCACCGGTACCTCCACCACCATCGGCACGCCGGGCAGTACCGGCACCAACCAGCCATTCGTCGACCTGGGCGCCTCGGGCAATACTTCGGGAATCGGCATTGCGTTCATCACCGACAACGTACTGCTGGACCTTGAGCTGACGGCCATGGAGAAAACCGGTAACGGGGAGATCGTTTCGCAGCCCAAGGTGGTGACGTCCGACAAGGAGACAGCCAAGATCCTCAAGGGCACGGAGATTCCTTATCAGGAAGCCAGCTCCAGCGGTGCCACCTCGGTGTCGTTCAAGGAGGCCTCGCTGTCCCTGGAGGTGACCCCGCAAATCACCCCGGACAACCGCATCATCATGGAGGTCAAGGTCACCAAAGATGAGCCGGACTACCTGAACAAGGTGCAGGATGTGCCGCCGATCAAGAAAAACGAAGTCAACGCCAAGGTCTTGGTCAACGATGGCGAGACCATTGTGATTGGCGGGGTTTTCTCAAATACTCAGAGCAAGGTCGTAGATAAGGTGCCATTTCTTGGCGATGTGCCGTATCTTGGCCGCCTTTTCCGGCGTGATGTGGTTTCGGAGAAAAAATCCGAGCTGCTGGTGTTCCTCACTCCGCGTATCATGAATAACCAGGCGATTGCTGTGAGTCGTTGATTCTGTGCGAAATTTGATTCTTGTTGGGCCGATGGGCGCTGGAAAAAGCACCATCGGCCGTTTGCTGGCCAAAGAGCTGCGCCTGCCGTTCAAAGATTCCGACAAGGAAATTGAATTGCGCACGGGCGCCAATATCCCATGGATCTTCGATAAGGAAGGCGAGCCGGGCTTTCGCGACCGCGAGCAGGCGATGATCGCCGAGCTGTGCGCGTTCGATGGGGTGGTGCTCGCCACCGGTGGCGGCGCGGTGATGCGCGAAGCCAATCGTCGTGCGTTGCATGCCGGAGGACGAGTGGTCTATTTGCACGCCTCTGTCGAGCAGCAGGTAGGCCGCACCGCCCGGGACCGCAACCGGCCGCTGTTGCGCACCGCCGACCCGGCCAAGACCCTGCGCGACCTGCTGGCGCTGCGTGATCCGCTGTATCGGGAGATCGCCGACCTGGTGGTGGAAACCGACGAGCGGCCGCCGCGGATGGTGGTGCTGGACATTCTCGATCGTCTTCAGCAACTAGCGCCCCGTTAATGCGCCTGGCGAAATGCGCTATCCTCGACGTCCCGTTTTGGCCGGTCTGGGGCGTGGCGTATGGCCATTAACTGGCATCAGGGCAAGCACCGTGGACTTTCGTTAATTGCAGGCAGGACGCCTGATTCCATCTTCACTGTGGGGACACATGCAGACACTTAAGGTCGACCTGGGCGAGCGCAGCTACCCGATTCATATTGGCGAAGGCTTGTTGGACCAGCCCGAACTGCTGGCGCCGCATATCGCCGGGCGGCAAGTGGCGATCATTTCCAATGAAACCGTCGCGCCTCTGTATCTGGAGCGTCTGACCCGCAGCCTGTCGGCCTTCTCGGTGATTTCCGTGGTGTTGCCCGACGGCGAAGCCTTCAAGAACTGGGAAACCCTGCAACTGATTTTCGACGGCCTGCTGACCGCACGGCACGATCGTCGCACCACGGTGGTTGCCCTGGGCGGCGGTGTGATCGGCGACATGGCCGGTTTTGCCGCCGCCTGCTACCAGCGTGGCGTCGATTTCATCCAGATCCCCACTACGCTGCTGTCGCAAGTCGACTCGTCGGTGGGTGGCAAGACCGGGATCAACCATCCGCTGGGCAAGAACATGGTCGGTGCGTTCTATCAGCCCAACGTGGTACTGATCGACACCGCCACCCTCAATACCTTGCCGGCTCGCGAGCTGTCTGCGGGGCTGGCGGAAGTCATCAAGTACGGGCTGATCTGCGACGAACCCTTCCTGGGCTGGCTCGAAGAGAACGTCGACCGCCTGCGTGCGTTGGATCAAGCGGCGCTGACCTACGCCATCGAGCGCTCCTGCGCCGCCAAGGCTGCCGTGGTTGGTGCCGATGAGCGTGAGTCCGGGGTGCGCGCCACGCTCAACCTGGGCCACACCTTTGGCCACGCCATCGAAACCCACATGGGCTATGGTGTCTGGCTGCACGGTGAAGCGGTTGCGGCCGGTACGGTCATGGCCCTGGAGATGTCCGCGCGCCTGGGCTGGATCAGCGAACGGGAGCGCGATCGCGGTATTCGTCTGTTCCAGCGCGCCGGGCTGCCGGTGGTTCCGCCCGAGGAGATGAGCGAGGCGGATTTTCTTGAACACATGGCAATCGACAAAAAAGTGATCGACGGTCGTCTGCGCCTGGTGCTGCTGCGCCATATGGGCGAAGCGGTGGTGACCGACGATTATCCGAAAGAAGTTCTACAGGCCACGCTGGGAGCGGACTACCGCGCCCTGGCTCAGCTTAAAGGTTAATAAGACTGCGATGACTAGTTTGCATGCCGACGAGGCTTTCCTCGGCCATTTCCAATTGAGTCATGACCCTTTTGCCCCACGGGTCCCGGGCTTCAAGTTCTTCCCCGCCCAGCGCAAGCCGGTGCTGGGCCAGTTGCATCACCTGGCGCGCTACAGCCAGTTGCTCCTGGTGGTCACCGGTCCCCAAGGCAGCGGCAAGACCTTGCTGCGCCAGGCCCTGGTGGCCAGCACCAACAAACAGTCGGTGCAAAGCGTGGTGGTATCGGCCCGTGGCGCCGGCGATGCCGCCGGCGTGTTGCGCCAGGTGGCCCAGGCGCTGAACGTCGCCCAGGCTGAAGTCGGTGCCATTCTTGATCAGATCGTGCAACTGGCGCTGACCGGGCAGGAAGTCTATCTGCTGGTGGACGATGCCGAGCAACTCGACGAGTCGGCCCTCGAAGCCCTGCTGGCCCTGGCGGCCGGTGCGCCGGAGGGTCGCCCTCATGTGTTCCTGTTCGGCGAGTCGTCGCTGATCGCCGACCTGGACCAGTTGAACCTCGAGGAAGAGCGCTTCCACGTCATCGAACTGGCGCCCTACACCGAGGAAGAGACGCGTGAATACCTGGCCCAGCGTCTTGAAGGTGCGGGGCGGGGCATCGAACTTTTCACCGCCGATCAGATCTCTGAGATTCACGAAAGCGCCGACGGTTGGCCTGGCAACATCAACCAGGTTGCCCGCGATGCTCTCATCGAAGTCATGATTGCCAGCCGCTCAGCGGTGAAGCGTCCAAGTATGGGGTTCAACATGCCGAAGAAACACGTATTGGCAATTTCCGCCGTCGTCGTGGTTGCAGTTGCCGCCGCCTGGCTGATGCCGGGTCGCAGCAAGGCGCCAACCACCGGCGCACCTGCCAACGAACAGGCACAGCTGCCTCTCGGTCAGGGCACGCCGCAACCTAACGGTGGCGCCCCTGCGGTGGAATTTGCCGGCAATACCCAGCCGATGCCGCTGCCGCTGGTCGGTAACTCGCAACCGGTCATGCGTGGGCCCCTGGCGGAAGCCGCAGGTGGAATCACCGAGGGTGACGACGGTGCGCCGCCTCCGATCGAAGACACCAGCGACGTGCCTCCTACCGTGACTACCACCGCGCCGCCTGTGGGCGTTCCGGCTGGTCCTGCACCGACGCCAACGCCAACGCCTGCCCCGGCCGCCAAGCCGACCCCGGCGCCTACTCAGATCGCCACCGCCAAGCCTGCACCGGTTCCAGCGCCTGCGGCCAAGCCCGCGGCGCCAGCACCGGCGGCCAAGCCTGCCGCTACCCCCGCCAAGGCCGCTGGCGGTAGCTGGTACGCCGGCCAGGCACCGGGCAACTACGTGGTGCAGATCCTTGGCACCAGCTCCGAAACTGCGGCGCAGAACTTCGTCAAGGAGCAGGGCGGCGAATACCGTTATTTCAAGAAAGTGCTCAACGGCAAGCCGCTGTATGTCATCACCTACGGCAGCTTTGCCAACCGTGATGCAGCCGTTTCCGCCATCAAGGCCTTGCCAGCGAAGGTCCAGGCTGGTAAACCTTGGCCTCGCACTGTCGCCAGCGTCCAACAGGAACTGGCAGCAACTCGCTGAAGATTCGGCGGCCTTACCCAGGCCGCCTCTCCCGGCAACCTCAAAATTTCCGCAAGGGCGGGCGACCTTTCAGGCCGCGCGCCTTGTGGTGTCTGCGTCACAGTAGCGTTTGAGTCGTAGCGGTCGAATCCAAAAAAGTTTTGACTAGCACAGCATATAGCTTTAAACCTTTCACAAATGCGACATGGATTTGCGACAGTTCGTCGTCAAATTTGTGAGCCCCTGTGTCGGTGTGTACAATGACCTCCCTTTTGCCCCCGCAAAGCTGGCGTACGTTCGGCGCGGCATGCAACTGGTTGAATTGAAAAGAAATTTGCCTCGATAAGAGGCAGCCTGGTGAGAAAGTGTCTATGAAAGCAGGTCTGTACCAACCAGATGAATTCAAGGATAACTGCGGTTTCGGCCTGATAGCCCACATGCAGGGCGAGCCCAGCCATACCCTTTTGCAAACGGCCATTGAGGCCCTGACCTGCATGACCCACCGCGGTGGGATCAACGCCGACGGCAAGACCGGCGACGGTTGTGGCTTGCTGATTCAAAAACCCGACGAGTTCCTGCGTGCCGTAGCCCAGGAAACGTTTGGGGTGACCCTGCCCAAGCAGTACGCCGTGGGCATGGTGTTCTTCAACCAGGACCCGGTGAAAGCCGAGGCGGCCCGCGAAAACATGAATCGCGAGATCCTGGCCGCCGGCCTGCAATTGGTTGGCTGGCGCAAAGTGCCGATCGACACCAGCGTCCTCGGCCGCTTGGCGCTCGAGCGCCTGCCGCAGATCGAGCAGGTGTTCATCGCTGGCGAAGGCCTGAGCGACCAGGACATGTCGATCAAGCTGTTCAGCTCACGTCGTCGCTCGTCCGTGGCCAATGCCGCCGACACCGATCACTACATCTGCAGCTTTTCCCACAAGACCATCATTTATAAAGGCCTGATGATGCCGGCGGACCTCACCGCCTTCTATCCAGACCTCAGTGACGAGCGCCTGAAAACCGCGATCTGCGTGTTCCACCAGCGCTTCTCCACCAACACCCTGCCGAAATGGCCGCTGGCCCAGCCATTCCGCTTCCTCGCCCACAACGGCGAGATCAATACCATCACCGGCAACCGCAACTGGGCCGTGGCCCGACGCACCAAGTTCGCCAACGACCTGATGCCGGACCTCGAAGAGCTCGGCCCGCTGGTCAACCGTGTGGGTTCGGACTCCTCGAGCATGGACAACATGCTGGAGCTGATGGTGACCGGTGGCATCGACCTGTTCCGTGGCGTGCGCATGCTCGTGCCGCCAGCCTGGCAGAACGTCGAGACCATGGACCCGGACCTGCGCGCCTTCTACGAATACAACTCCATGCACATGGAGCCGTGGGACGGCCCGGCCGGTATCGTCATGACCGACGGTCGCTACGCCGTCTGCCTGCTGGACCGTAACGGTCTGCGTCCGGCGCGCTGGGTCACCACCACCAACGGGTTCATCACCCTGGCCTCGGAAATCGGCGTCTGGAACTACCAGCCCCAGGACGTCATCGCCAAGGGCCGCGTAGGTCCGGGCCAGATCTTTGCCGTGGACACCGAGACCGGCCAGATCCTCGACACCGACGCGATCGACAACCGCCTCAAGTCCCGTCATCCGTACAAACAATGGCTGCGCAAGAATGCCCTGCGCATCCAGGCGACCATGGAAGACAACGACCACGGTTCGGCTTTCTATGACGTCGACCAGCTCAAGCAGTACATGAAGATGTACCAGGTGACGTTCGAAGAGCGTGACCAGGTGCTGCGTCCGTTGGGCGAGCAGGGCTACGAAGCGGTCGGCTCCATGGGCGACGACACGCCGATGGCCGTGTTGTCGCAACGCGTGCGTACACCGTACGACTATTTCCGCCAGCAGTTCGCCCAGGTGACCAACCCACCGATCGACCCGCTGCGCGAGGCGATCGTGATGTCCCTGGAAATCTGCCTCGGTGCCGAGCGCAACATTTTCCAAGAGTCGCCGGAACACGCCTCGCGGGTGATCCTCAGTTCGCCGGTGATTTCCCCGGCCAAGTGGCGCTCGTTGACCAACCTCGACCGTCCGGGCTTCGCGCGCCAGGTCATCGACCTGAACTACGACGAAAGCGTCGGTCTGGAAGCGGCGATCCGCAATGTCGCCGACCAGGCTGAAGAGGCCGCGCGCGCCGGGCGTACGCAGATCGTCCTCAGCGACCGCCACATCGCCCCGGGCAAACTGCCGATTCACGCCTCGCTGGCCACCGGTGCGGTGCACCATCGCCTGACCGAAAAAGGCCTGCGTTGCGATTCCAACATCCTGGTGGAAACCGCCACTGCCCGCGATCCGCATCACTTCGCGGTGCTGATCGGTTTCGGTGCCTCGGCGGTGTATCCGTTCCTGGCTTATGAAGTGCTGGGCGACCTGATCCGCACCGGTGAAGTGCTGGGCGACCTCTACGAGGTGTTCAAGAACTACCGCAAGGGCATCACCAAGGGCCTGCTCAAGATCCTGTCGAAGATGGGCATCTCGACCATCGCCTCGTACCGTGGCGCGCAATTGTTCGAGGCCATCGGCCTGTCCGAAGAAGTCTGCGAGCTGAGCTTCCGTGGCGTGCCGAGCCGCATCAAGGGTGCGCGCTTCGTCGACATCGAAGCCGAACAGAAAGCCCTCGCCGCCGAAGCCTGGAGCCCGCGCAAGCCGATCCAGCAAGGCGGCCTGCTGAAGTTCGTTCACGGTGGCGAATACCACGCCTACAACCCGGACGTGGTCAACACCTTGCAAGCCGCCGTGCAGCAGGGCGACTACAGCAAGTTCAAGGAATACACCTCGCTGGTGGATAACCGTCCGGTATCGATGATCCGTGACCTGCTCAAGGTCAAGACCCTCGACACGCCGCTGGACATCAGTGAAGTGGAGCCGCTGGAATCGGTGCTCAAGCGCTTCGATTCGGCCGGTATTTCCCTCGGTGCGTTGTCCCCGGAAGCCCACGAAGCCCTGGCCGAAGCCATGAACCGCCTCGGTGCGCGTTCCAACTCCGGTGAAGGCGGCGAAGACCCGGCGCGCTACGGCACCATCAAGAGTTCGAAAATCAAGCAGGTGGCCACCGGCCGCTTCGGTGTGACGCCGGAGTATCTGGTCAACGCTGAAGTGCTGCAGATCAAGGTAGCCCAGGGCGCCAAGCCCGGCGAAGGCGGCCAACTGCCCGGCGGCAAGGTCAACGGCCTGATCGCCAAGCTGCGCTATGCGGTTCCGGGTGTGACCCTGATCTCGCCACCGCCGCACCACGACATCTACTCGATCGAAGACTTGTCGCAACTGATCTTCGACCTCAAGCAGGTGAACCCCAAGGCGCTGGTCTCGGTGAAACTGGTGGCGGAAGCCGGCGTTGGCACCATCGCGGCCGGCGTGGCCAAGGCCTATGCCGACCTGATCACCATCTCCGGCTACGACGGCGGCACCGGTGCCTCGCCGCTGACCTCGATCAAGTACGCCGGTGCGCCGTGGGAACTGGGCTTGGCCGAAACCCACCAGACCCTGCGCGGCAACGACTTGCGCGGCAAGGTCCGGGTGCAGACTGACGGCGGCCTGAAAACCGGCCTGGACGTGATCAAGGCTGCCATCCTCGGCGCCGAGAGCTTCGGCTTCGGTACCGCGCCGATGATTGCCCTGGGCTGCAAATACCTGCGCATCTGCCACCTGAACAACTGCGCCACCGGCGTGGCGACCCAGAACGACAAGCTGCGCAAGGACCACTACATCGGCACCGTCGACATGGTGGTGAATTTCTTCACCTACGTGGCCGAAGAGACCCGTGAGTGGCTGGCGAAACTGGGCGTGCGCTCCCTTGAAGAGCTGATCGGCCGTACCGATCTGCTGGACATCATCGAGGGTCAGACCGCCAAGCAACATCACCTGGACCTGACCCCGTTGTTGGGCAGCGATCTGATTCCGGCAGACAAGCCTCAGTTCTGCCAGGTCGACCGCAACCCGCCGTTCGACAAGGGCGAGCTGGCCGAGAAGATGGTCGATCTGGCCGCCGCGGCGATCAATGACCAGAGCGGTGCCGAGTTCGAACTGGACATCTGCAACTGCGACCGTTCCATCGGTGCGCGGATCTCCGGCGAAATCGCGCGCAAGCACGGCAACCAGGGCATGGCCAAGGCACCGGTGACCTTCCGCTTCAAGGGCACCGCGGGCCAGAGCTTCGGCGTCTGGAACGCCGGTGGCTTGAACATGTACCTGGAAGGCGATGCCAACGACTACGTGGGCAAGGGCATGACCGGCGGCAAGCTGGTCATCGTTCCGCCCAAGGGCAGCGTCTACAAGACCCAGGACAGTGCCATCATCGGCAACACCTGCCTCTACGGCGCCACGGGCGGCAAGCTGTTCGCCGCCGGCACCGCGGGCGAGCGTTTTGCCGTGCGTAACTCCGGCGCCCACACCGTGGTGGAAGGCACCGGCGATCACTGCTGCGAGTACATGACCGGTGGTTTTGTCTGTGTGCTGGGCAAGACCGGTTATAACTTCGGCTCTGGCATGACCGGTGGTTTTGCCTACGTGCTCGATCAGGACAACACCTTCGTTGACCGGGTCAACCACGAACTGGTGGAAATCCAGCGGATCAGCGGCGAGGCGATGGAGGCCTATCGCAGCCACCTGCAAAACGTGCTGAACGAGTACGTCGCGGAAACCGACAGCGAGTGGGGTCGTGAACTCGCCGAGAACCTCGATGACTACTTGCGTCGTTTCTGGCTGGTCAAACCTAAGGCGGCGAGCTTGAAATCTCTGCTCTCCAGTACTCGTGCGAGTCCGCAGTAAACGACGCACCAGCAAGCGGCAAGCTTCAAGCCGCAAGTTAACAGCAGTGCGCGTTGTGCCTGCCACCGTGATTGTCTTGCAGCTTGAAGCTCGTAGCTTGAAGCTGTCGTGTAAGAGGTTTTGAAGATGGGCGAACGTCTCAGCAACGACTTCCAATTCATCGATGTCGGGCGCAAGGATCCGAAGAAGAAACTGTTGCGTCAACGCAAGAAAGAGTTCGTGGAAATCTACGAGCCCTTCAAGCCCCAGCAGTCGGCCGACCAGGCCCACCGCTGCCTGGGTTGCGGTAACCCGTACTGCGAATGGAAGTGCCCGGTGCACAACTTCATTCCCAACTGGTTGAAATTGGTGGCCGAGGGCAACATCCTCCAGGCCGCCGAGCTGTCCCACCAGACCAACACCCTGCCGGAAGTCTGCGGCCGGGTGTGCCCGCAGGATCGTCTGTGCGAAGGCGCTTGCACCCTCAACGACGGTTTTGGCGCGGTGACCATCGGTTCGGTGGAGAAGTACATCACCGACACCGCGTTCGCCATGGGCTGGCGCCCGGACATGTCCAAGGTCAAGCCGACCGGCAAGCGCGTGGCAATCATTGGCGCGGGCCCGGCGGGCCTGGGTTGTGCCGACGTGCTGGTGCGCGGTGGCGTGACCCCGGTGGTGTTCGACAAGAACCCGGAAATCGGCGGTTTGCTGACCTTTGGCATCCCCGAGTTCAAGCTGGAAAAGACCGTGCTGAGCAATCGTCGCGAAGTTTTCACCGGCATGGGCATCGAGTTCCGTCTGAACACCGAGGTGGGCAAGGACGTGACCATGGAGCAACTGCTCGAAGAGTACGATGCGGTCTTCATGGGCATGGGCACCTACACCTACATGAAGGGCGGCTTTGCCGGCGAGGACCTGCCGGGTGTTTATGACGCCCTCGATTTCCTGATCGCCAACGTCAACCGCAACCTGGGTTTTGAAAAATCGCCGGAAGATTTCGTCGATATGAAAGGCAAGAAGGTCGTAGTGCTTGGCGGTGGCGACACGGCAATGGACTGCAACCGCACGTCAATTCGCCAGGGCGCCAAGTCGGTGACTTGTGCCTACCGTCGTGACGAAGCGAACATGCCCGGCTCGCGCAAAGAGGTGAAGAACGCCAAGGAAGAAGGCGTGAAGTTCCTCTACAACCGCCAGCCGATCGCCATTGTCGGTGAAGACAAGGTCGAAGGCGTGAAGGTGGTCGAGACCCGTCTCGGCGAACCGGACGCCCGTGGCCGCCGCAGCCCTGAGCCGATCCCGGGCTCCGAAGAGATCATCCCGGCCGACGCCGTGGTCATCGCCTTCGGCTTCCGCCCAAGCCCGGCGCCGTGGTTTGAGCAATTCAGCATCCAGACCGACAGCCAGGGCCGCGTCGTGGCGCCGGAGCAGGGCCAGTACAAACACCAGACCAGCAACCCGAAGATCTTCGCCGGTGGCGACATGGTCCGCGGTTCCGACCTGGTGGTAACGGCGATCTTCGAAGGCCGTAATGCGGCGGAAGGGATCCTGGATTATCTGGGGGTCTGAAGACCCCAGCTACAAGCTACAAGCTACAAGTTGAAAGCAGATGCACTTGTGGCTTGCAGCTCATAGCTTGTGGCTGCTGTTATGCGACAAATTGCCCCGATAGATAAAAGGCACGGCTCTTGCCGTGCCTTTTGCGTCGCGCTCTGAGAAAATGCCCGCACTTTTTTTCCGGATGCCGACATGACTGCCCTGAAGAACGACCGTTTCCTTCGCGCCCTGCTCAAGCAACCCGTTGACGTCACCCCCGTGTGGATGATGCGCCAGGCCGGTCGCTACCTGCCGGAGTACCGCGCCAGCCGCGCCAAGGCCGGTGACTTCATGAGCCTGTGCATGAACCCGCAGTTCGCCTGCGAGGTCACGATGCAGCCGCTGGACCGTTATCCACAGCTGGACGCGGCGATCCTGTTCTCCGACATCCTCACCATTCCCGACGCCATGGGCCAAGGCCTGTACTTCGAGACTGGCGAAGGCCCGCGCTTCAAGAAAGTCGTCAGCACCCTGGCCGACATCGAGGCCCTGCCGATACCCGATCCGCAGAAGGACCTGGGCTACGTCATGGACGCGGTCAGCACCATTCGCCGTGAACTCAACGGTCGCGTGCCGCTGATCGGATTCTCCGGCAGCCCGTGGACACTTGCGACCTACATGGTCGAAGGCGGCTCGTCGAAGGACTTCCGCAAGACCAAGGCGATGCTCTACGACAATCCGCAAGCCATGCACCTGTTGCTGGACAAACTGGCGCAGTCGGTGACGTCCTACCTCAACGGCCAGATCCTGGCCGGTGCGCAAGCGGTGCAGATTTTCGATACCTGGGGCGGCAACCTGTCGGCGGCGGCCTACCAGGAATTTTCCCTGGCCTACATGCGCAAGATCGTCAGCGGCCTGATCCGCGAGCACGAAGGTCGCAAAGTCCCGGTGATCCTCTTCACCAAGAACGGCGGCCTATGGCTGGAAAGCATTGCCGAGGTCGGCGCCGACGCCCTGGGCCTGGACTGGACCTGCGACATTGGCAACGCCCGCGAGCGCGTCGGTCACAAGGTCGCTCTGCAAGGCAACATGGACCCAACGGTGCTTTACGCCAAGCCCGAAGCGATCCGCGCCGAAGTCGGGCGTATCCTGGCCAGCTATGGCAGCGGCAGCGGCCATGTCTTCAACCTTGGCCATGGCATCACTCCAGAAGTCGACCCGGAACACGCCGGTGCTTTCCTGCGGGCGGTGCATGAGCTGTCGGCGCAATACCACGTTTGATCCCCCCTATCTCTCCCTGCCTGTCCGGACCCGTGCCGGACAGGCTTTTTTCTGCTCGCTTGTTTAACTGTCTGGCCTATAACCAGCCGGTTATTTTGGGTTGTTTGTTTTGTTTGAAAGTTATTTCGATTCGTAAGATTTTTCTCTATCTAGGTAGGTGAAGTTGAATCAGAGATCATTCCTTCTATCTTGGGAGATTAATCCTACATAGAGAACTCTCATCTTTCTATAAGGTTCCGGGCACTTGCAAGGACAGGCGCTGAACAGTCAGGCGCACCTTTCAAGGCGGCGTTAATACGTCTTCCATTTTGATGACTAGTCTGGAACTTATATGAATACCAGTTTTATCAAGGGCAATTTATTAACGGGATGTGCTTCCTCATTGATTCTTTTGTCGGCCATGGCAGCGTCCCAAAGTGTGTTAGCCCACGGCTTCCTTGAGGTGCCCCCTTCGCGTGCACTGCTGTGCCAAAAAGGCGAAAACAAAAATTGCGGCCAAGCGCAATACGAGCCACAAAGTACCGGTGAAACCTACAAGGGTTTCCCAAATGGAGTGGGCGGTGCCCCGCTCCAAGGCCCTATCGACGGTAAAATCGCCAGTGGCGGCCACGCTATGTTTTCCGCCCTCGATGCCCAGTCGGCCACGCGCTGGCACCTGACTGAAATCAAGGACCGCAATATTGCCTTTCAATGGCAATACACCGCGGCGCACCCAGCGACCAAACACGAATACTTCATCACTCGCGACGGTTGGAATGCCAACGAAGCGCTCAAGCGCAGCTCGTTCGACAGCACGCCGTTCTGTACCGTAGATGGCGGTGATCAACTCCCGGTAGCAGGTGCCCCGCATAACTGCGTCATTCCTGACAGCAAGACGGGTCATCACGTCATCCTGGCCGTCTGGACGGTAGGTGACACCGCTAATGCCTTCTATGATCCGGCGGATGTGAACATTCTTGCCGAAGCCGCATTGCCGGGCGGCTGGCAGCCGGTGGGTAGCATTGCACCAGCGACCCAGCTGCTGGTGGGTGACAAGGTCAAGGCTCGGGCATTCTCTGCCACCGGCGAAAGTGCCCAGTACAGCGTAGAAATCACCATCGCCAACGCTGAAGAAGGCAAGGCTGAAAATTGGTCGTTCAAACTGGCCGAAGCCATCAATAGCGCCCATCCCCTGATTCGTGCCGGTGTTCGTGACGAAGACGGCAATATCACGCCGGTCAAGGGCACCAATCGCCTGTACGCCCAGCAAGAGAGCGGTGTGAGTCGCTATGAAGTGCAGCTGGACATGAAAGAAGATACCAACGCCAGCATGGAAATTTCCTCTCTGCAGCCAGAATACGTGCTCGACAACGGTCGGGTCAGCATGGCTTTCACCGCGCAGACGAACCGCCGGATAAACCTCGAAGCGACATTGTTCGATGAAAAGAACAAGCAGGTTGGCGTCGTGAGCCAGACCGTGGGTGAAGGCAGCACCGGCCTGAACCTGGACGTGCGCAGCGCCCCAGGCGCCCATACCCTGACGCTGGTAGGCACCACCGAAGACGGCCGCACTACTCGCCAGGACACCCAGTCGGTCACCCTGACCGGCGAAGGTGCAGGCGTCGAGTATGACTTCGTGTTCCCTGAAGGCATCAGCGACTACACCGCCGGTACGAAAGTGCTGCAGCCTAAGACTGATGAAGTCTTTGAATGCAAGCCGTTCCCATATTCCGGCTACTGCAAGCAGTACACCCCGACGGCGAACGCTTTCGAGCCTGGTGTCGGCGCTTCCTGGCAGAGCGCCTGGGACAAGCTGTAAGTCCTGACAGGCACAGCCCCAGGTGACCCGCACGGGTTGCTTGGGGCTTCCACACGAGGACGCAGTGATGTCTATCCATTACTCCAGGCGGCGGGTGCTGCTGCACTGGCTGTCGGCGGTCATTATCTTATGGGCGTTGGCGTCCGGTTTTTATGTGGCGTTCAATCCGGTCTCGGCTTCGACCGAGCATTGGGTTGGGTCACTCAATGTGTCGCTGACGACGCTATTCATTCCGTTTTTCCTATGGCGGGCCTGGTTGTTCGTTTGCGAGCTGGAGCCCCGTGGGGCGGCGCTTTCGTTGAGCAAAAGGCTGGCCTTGACCGTACACGCATTGATTTACCTGGTCATCGGCGTTGTGCTGGTGACCGGAGTGCTGATGATGAAAAGTCCCATCAGTGTCTTTGGCCTCCTTCGATTCCCCCAGCCATTGGCTGACCCGACGCTGATCGCACTGGCCAACACCGTCCATACGCTGTCTTGCGTGGTGCTTTCGATGCTGGTCGCGCTGCATCTGTGCGCGGTGCTCTGGCATGAGTTTTCCGGACGCAGGGTGGTACGGCGAATGTCGTTAGCCAAACCTGCAAGCACGCTCCAGCGAGTGCAAAGGTGAGCCTGTCGTTTCGGTTCGGCAGCCGTCTGCCGACGTGGGCGCTGATGCTCGTGCCGTTGCTCTACGGGGCATACCTGGCCGGGCAAGAATGGCGCTTCCGCCAGGCATTGGCCGATGAGGTCCCGGTGATGGCCGACGCGCCAGTGGCCCCGGCCCGCGATTTGCCCAACGTGCAGGCGGTGGCGACCGTACTCGGCCTGGCGCCCGAAGGTGCCCAGACGCCGAGCGCCGAACCCATTACGTTGCAAGCCAGTTTTGTCGCCGACCAAGGATTGTCCCGGGCGTTGCTGGTGGATGCCGCTGGTCCACGCGTTTACCAAGTGGGCGAGCGCTTGCCCGGGGGCAGCGTGCTGCGCCGGGTCGAGGCCAGCCATGTGACATTGTGGCGTAACGGACGGGAAGAGCGGTTGGCCTTGCAGGCGACGGCCAAGCCCTTGTTGCGTCGGTTGGGGCCGGAAGATGGGCGCCATGCCGCGCTCCATTCCTCGCAATACCTACGCCCGGTGGCCGGGCAATCAGAGTGATCGAATTCATGAACAGCTTTATCCGGGGCCGTGTATCGCGCGTCCTGTTCTGTCTTGCCGTGTCCTGTCTGTTGGCGTTCGCCAGTCCACTGCAAGCCGAAGAGACTCATTGGCAACTGGCGATGAACAATGCGGAACTGCGCGACGTGGTCGAGGAATTCTCGGCAATCCTGGGCAAAACCGTGGTGCTCGATCCTCGAGTCTCAGGACGCATTACCGTCATGTCCCGCGAGGCGCTGGACCGCGAAGGCGTGCGTCGGTTGTTCTATTCGGTGCTCGATGCGCATAACTTCACGGTGATCGACGAGGGCGAGCGGATCCTGATCACCCCGGTCGGCGATGCCAAGACGCGCGCCGGTATTGCCGATGAACACAGCGCCACGCCGTCGCAGTTCGTCACGCGGGTGCTGGATTTGCAATCGAGCATCGCGGCAGACGTTGCCGGGTTGGTCCGGCCTCTGGTGTCGGCCAATGGTTACGTCGGCCCTTCGGTATCGTCCAATGCCTTGGTGGTTACTGATACCGCCGCCAATGTCCAGCGTATTGCCGGGGTGGTGCGAAAATTGGATTCGGGGCGCAACCGCAATCATGTGGTGGTGCGGTTGCAGCATGCCTTGGCGGGGGATATCGCACCGCTGTTAGAAGCCTCAGGCGGCAAGCGCGAGGGTGATACGGCGGGCGTGGTGATCGCCGATGCCCGCAGCAATCGGCTGGTGGTCATCGGCGCGCCCGCGGTGCGTCAACGCCTGGTCGATCTGGCCCGGACCCTGGATGTTCCGGCTACCACATCCCAGGACAATGCTCGGGTCATTCGCCTGCGCCATAGCGATGCCAAGCAACTGGCCGAGGTGTTGGAGGCTGTCGGTCAGGATAAGAAAACCACACCGGCACTGGCCGGCCTGCGGGACACTGCGGCCGCCAGCCCGTTCATGATCAAGGCCGATGAAAGCCAGAATGCCCTCGTGCTGATCGCCGAGCCAGCCCAGGTCCGCATTATTGAAAACATCATCCGCGAACTGGACCAACCCCGCGCCCAGGTGCTCATTCATGCGGCCATCGTCGAGGTCACCGGGGATATTTCCGAGGCGCTGGGGGTGCAGTGGGGGCTCGAAAGCGGCAGCGCGACAGGGGCTATCAACTTCCCTGGAACCGATATTCCAATCATCGGGCTGGACCTCAATAAACTGGATAAAAAAACCGAAGGCGCATTCTTGCGACTGGGGGGCGACCGCTTCAGTGCGTTGGTCTCGGCATTGGCGAGCGACGCCCATAGCAACCTGCTTTCCACCCCCAGCCTGCTGACCCTGGATAACCAGGAAGCGGAAATCATCGTCGGCCAGAACGTCCCGTTCAAGACGGGCTCCTACGCCACCAGCGGCAACGGCGCGGACAATCCGTTCACCACGGTGGAACGCAAGGACGTCGGCATCAGCCTCAAGGTCAAGCCCTACATCAACGAAGGCTCGACCTTGCGCCTGGAAGTGGAGCAGGAAGTTTCGGACATCGCGCCGTCTGTTTCCGGTGTGGACTCCTCCGACCTGATCACCAACAAGCGCGCCTTGAAAAGCACGATCCTGGCGGACGACGGCGAGATCATCGTGATCGGCGGCCTGATCCGCGACAGTGTCCGCACCCAGCAAAGCGGGGTGCCATTGCTGCGCAGCATTCCGTATCTGGGGGCGCTGTTTCGCTGGAACCGCGACACGCAGACCAAAAGCAACCTGATGGTGTTCCTGCGCCCGACCATCGTACGCAGCAACGAAGACCTCGCCGAGGTCAGCCGCCAGCGCTATGACGCACTTCGCGAGTTGAGCAAGCCCGGTTCGCGGAAAAACAATTCGCTGCTGTTGCCTCGGGATGCCCGGCAGTTGTTCGATTCCTCATCGGATGCTTCGGCGGCCGACCTGCAACAGCGTTCGGGTGCCCTGTGACTGATCCGCAGGCTCCGTTGCCCTTTGGTTTCGCCAGGCGCCTGGGTGTGCTGCTGGACGGCGCGGGGCCGACCTTGAGCCTGGTCATGCGTCGCGATACGCCGCTGACAGCAGTGGCGGAAGTGCGGCGCTTGTGCGGGCGGGACGTGCCGATCCAGGTGCTCGAACCGGCGCAGTTCGCCACACGCCTGGCCAGCGTTTATCGCCAGGGCCAGAGCGCCGCCGAGCAGGTGGCCCAGGGCTTGGACGAGGAACTGGACCTGCTCAGCCTGGCCGACCAGATGCCGCAGACCACTGACCTGCTGGAACAGCAGGGCGACGCGCCGATCATTCGCCTGATCAACGCCCTGCTCAGCGAGGCGGTCCGTGAACACGCCTCGGACGTGCACTTGGAAACGTTCGAGCAATACCTATCGGTTCGCATGCGCATCGACGGCCAGTTACAGGAAATGCTCCGGCCACGCCGGGAACTGGCGAGTCTGCTGGTGTCCCGGATCAAGGTCATGGCGCGTCTGGACATCGCCGAAAAACGCGTGCCCCAGGATGGGCGAATGGCGCTGCGCCTGGCCGGGCACGAAGTCGATGTGCGGGTCTCGATCCTGCCTTCGGCCCATGGCGAGCGCGTGGTGTTGCGCTTGCTCGACAAGCAGGCCGGGCGCCTGGATCTGCATCGCCTGGGCCTGCCCGATGACACGCTGGGCAGCCTGCGCCAGTTGCTCGGCAAGCCCCACGGCATCGTCTTGGTCACCGGGCCCACGGGGTCAGGAAAAACCACCACGTTGTACGCGGCGCTGAGCAGTATCAACGACCAGAGTCGCAACATCCTCACCGTTGAAGACCCCATCGAATATCACTTGCCGGGCATCGGCCAGATGCCGGTCAACCCGAAAGTCGACATGACCTTCGCCCGCGGTTTGCGAGCCATTTTGCGCCAGGACCCGGACGTGGTGATGGTGGGTGAAATACGCGACCGCGAGACCGCCGAAATTGCCGTCCAGGCATCCTTGACCGGTCACTTGGTGCTCTCGACGCTGCACACCAACACCGCCGTCGGAGCGGTTACGCGGCTGCTGGACATGGGGGTGGATGCGTATCTGCTGGCATCGTCCCTGGCCGGCATCGTTGCCCAGCGTTTGCTGCGTCGTCTGTGCCCGTCCTGCAAGACGCCGTATGTGGCTGACGCCGCCACATGTCGGCGCCTGGGCCTCGACGCCGCTGCCGCGCCCCGGTTGTTCAAGGCCCAGGGCTGCGAGCAATGCCAGAAAGGCTATCGCGGGCGCTTTGGCATTTATGAGTTGGTGAATGTCAGCGCCGTGCTGTCGCAACTCATTCATCAGGGCGCCACTGAGCAGGCGTTGGCCGCCGAGGCACGCAAGACCTCCCGCAGCCTGTTTCAGGATGGCTGCCAGCGCGTGCTGGAAGGCCTGACCAGCGTCGATGAACTGTTGCGCATCACCCAGGAGGATTAGCGCCATGCCGACCTTCGAGTATCGGGCCGAAGACGCCCAGGGCCGGCGCTGCAAAGGCCGTGTAGAGGCCGACAGCCCCCGCCATGCGCGCCAGTTGCTGCGCGAGCGCGGCTTGTTGCCCAGCGAATTGGCCGAGGTCAAGGCGCAGCGCTCCTTGGGCGGACGACATGCCGGGGGGCGTTTGAGTCCGGCGGACCTGGCGCTGCTCACGCTGCAGTTGTCCACCCTGATCCAGGCTGGTCTGCCGCTTGAGGAATCCCTCGAGGCAGTGGCGCAACAGAGTCAGAAGCGGCGCGTTGCGCACTTGCTGGCGGCGGTGCGCAGCCGGGTGATGGAAGGCCATGCGCTGGCGACGGCCCTACGCGCCTTTCCCCAGGCGTTCCCCGAACTGTTCTGCGCCACGGTCGCGGCGGGCGAACAATCCGGTCACCTGGGGCAGGTGTTGGAGCAACTGGCGAGTTACACCCAGGCGCGCCAGGCGTCACGCCAACGCATTCAACTGGCCTTGGTGTACCCGCTGATCCTGATGCTGGCCTGTGTTGCGATTGTCGCCTTCCTACTGGGTTACGTGGTGCCGGACGTGGTGAAAATTTTTATCGACAGCGGCCAGCCGTTGCCCTGGCTGACCCAGGCGCTGATCGCCGTCAGCGATGGCTTGCGCCGTCATGGCCTGCTGATGCTTGGCGCGTTGGCCGGGGTGCTCGGGTTGTGGCGCTGGAGCCTGCGCCAACCGGAGTGGCGCCTGCGCTGGCACCGTTTGTTGCTCAGGTTGCCCGTGTTGAGCGAGGTGCTGCGGGCGATGGAAGCGGCCCGATTCGCCAGCACCCTGGCGATCCTGAGCAAAAGCGCGGTGCCGCTGGTGGATGCCTTGCACATCGCCGCGCAGGTGATCGGCAACCTGACGATCCGCGCCCGCATGGCCGACGTCGCCCGTTCGGTCCGTGAGGGCGGGACGTTGACCCGTGGCCTGGAGCAGGGCGGCGATATCCCGCCGCTGATGTTGCACATGATCGCCAGCGGCGAACGGGCCGGCGAACTCGACAACATGCTGGCCCGGGCCGCCGAACAACAGGAAGCCAGCCTCGCGGCGCGCATCGCGCTGGTGGTGAGCCTTTTCGAACCGGCCATGTTGGTGCTGATGGGCGGCGTCGTGCTGCTGATCGTCATGGCCATCCTCCTACCGATCCTGAGCCTCAACCAATTGGTGAATTGACCCATGAAACTCCAACGCAACCGATCTGCACGCTCCCAAGGCGGCTTCACCCTGATTGAAATCATGGTGGTGGTGGTCATCATTGGCGTCCTGGGCGCCATCGTGGTGCCGCAGTTCATGAGCCGCCCCGACCAGGCCAAGGTTACGGCCGCCCATACCGACATCCAGGCGATCGCCACGGCCCTGGAAATGTACCGTCTCGACAACTTCCAGTACCCCTCGACCCAACAGGGCCTGGAAGCGTTGAGCAAGCGCCCGTCCGGCACGCCCGCGGCGAGGAACTGGAACCCCCAGGGGTATCTGAAAAGCCTGCCGGTCGATCCCTGGGGCACGCCCTATCAGTACCTCAATCCGGGGCACAAATCTCTTGATGGCAGCTATGACCTTTATTCGCTGGGCGCCGATGGCGTGTCGGGCGGTGAAGGGGTGGCGGCCGACATCGGCAATTGGGCCGACTGAACATGGAATGTCGTTGCCGAGGCTTCACCTTGCTGGAACTGATGGTCGTCATCGTCTTGATTGGAGTCCTGGCGGGCATGGTTCGCTTCGCCACGGGGTCGAGCCCGGCGCGTGAAGCCCGACAGCAGGCCCAGGACTTCGTCGCGGTCGTGCAGCAGTTGCGTGAGCGGGCGGTCCTGGACGGGCAGGAATACGGCGTGCGTGTGCGAACTGGCAGTTATCAGGCGCTGCGACTCGAAGCCCTGGACTGGACGGCGGTGTCGGCGTTGCATCGCTTGCCCGAGGGGCTGACGCTTGGGCTGGAGCAGGACGGTCATGTCCTGCGCCTCGATGACGTCCAAGGTCCACCGCAGGTGTTGATGCTCAGCAGCGATGAGATCAGTCCGTTCAGGTTGCTGATCAAATCCTCTGGACAAGCCCTCTCGCGGGTATCCAGCGATGGCTTGGCGGAGCCGCTGATCGATGAGTAACGCGCGCAAGCATGCCGCCGATTGCCGGGGCTTCACGCTGCTGGAAGTCATGATCGCCCTGGCGATTTTCGCGACATTGGCGGCGGCGGTGCTTTCGGCGAGCCAGTTCGTGCTCAAGCAAAGCGCCGGGCTGGAAGACCGCCTGTTCGGCGCCTGGCTGGCGGACAACCAGTTGAGCGAACTGCGTCTGCAAACCGCCACGCCGGCCGGGCAACAGCGCCTGAACCGGCACCTGGATCGCCGCGACTGGGTCTTGCAGCAGCGAATCGCCCCGGCTCGTGATGGGCGCCTGTTGCAAGTCGAAATCCAGGTCAGCCGTGGCGACAGCGCAGCCGTCGCTCACCGTACCAGCGGGTGGATCCGCCGCCAGCATGAATAAGCAATCGGGCTTCACCTTGTTGGAACTGGTCATCGCCATCGCCATTTTTGCCTTGCTCGGCCTGGCCAGTTGGCGGTTATTCGATGGCGTCGTACGGACCCAGCAGGGAGCCGGTCAACATGAACGCGACATCCGAGCCTTGCAGCGTGCCGTGGGGGTGATCGAACGGGATGTGTGGCAGGCGGTGGTCGACTCGGTCGTGCTCGCGCCGGGGCACTTGCAGTTGCAGCGCAGCCATTGGCGCAACCCACTGGATCAGCCACGCAGCGAGCGCCAGACAGTGAGTTATCGGCTCAAGGGCACAACGTTGTGGCGCGACAGTGTCGGTGAAGGCACGACGCTGGTGCAGCCGCAAAAACTGCTCGACGACGTCCACAGCCTGAGCTGGCGTGTGTTCGACCGGCAGCGGGGTTGGCGCTCCGAAACCGCGGGCGGCACCGCGCCGCTGGCGCTGGAGTTGGTGGTGTCGGCGGGGCGTTTCGAGCAGATCCGTCGTGTGCTGCTGTTACCGGAGGCGTTGCCATGAAGCGACAGCGGGGTGTGGCGCTGATCAGCGTGCTGCTGGTGCTGAGCCTGGCGTTGCTGCTGGTCGGCGGCTTGTTGCGCAGCCATCGCTTGTTGTTGCACAGCAGCGCGCAACAACTGCAACAAGTCCAGTTGCGGCAATTAGGATTGGCAGGGGAGGACTGGGCGCGGGTGGTGTTGGAAAGCAGCGGGATCACATCGTCCGGGCCCGTTGACCTGAGCCAGGATTGGGCCCGGCTTGAGCCCATCCTGGAAGTGGACGACGCCAAGCTGCACATTGCTATTGAGGATCTGTCCGGACGCCTGAACCTCAATGGGATACTGGCGCTAGGTCAAATCGATCAGGTCAGCCTCGGTCGTTGGACTCGCTTGCTCGCCTTGTTGGATCTGCCGCCCCTGTCGTTACCCCAGGTCGGGCCGGTGCAGGAGTTCAGTCAACTGCGCCTGTTGCCAGGCATCGACGGGCAGACCTTGCAACGCCTGGAACCCTGGGTGGTGTTGCTGCCCAAGGACGCGCGGCTGAACATCAATACTGCTCCGCAGCTCGTGCTCATGACCTTGGATGGCATGGAGACCGGGCCATCCAGGGCGTTGATCGAACAACGTCGGCACACGCCATACGCCAGCGTGCAGGCGTTCACCAACGACCCGTTGTTGTCCGGAGTCGGCCTCAGCAGCCATGGGTTGGGAGTGGGCAGTCGCTGGTTTCGAATCACCGTGAGCGTGGTCCATGCCGGAAGCCGTCTACGGCTGGCCTCGGATATCGAGCGCGATCCTGTTAGCGGACGCTGGACGGTTCGCCAGCGTCGTTTCTTACCCTTCAACCCCAGCGAGCTTTCTAGATGAAAACCTGGCTTTACCTGACAGCCGAAGGCCTGGACGCGCCTGGTGCCGATTGGCCGTGCTGCGTGTGGTCATCAGCCGGCGAACGCCGCCGCCTGCCGTTGTACGAGGCGGCCGGCGAGTTGAGCGGACGGCCCGTCGACGTGCTGTTACCGATGGAAATGTGCAGTTGGTTGTGCAGCGATCCGTGGCCCTCTCGACGCCAGCCCCGGCCGCAGGCCCTGGCGTTCGCCATCGAAGAACAACTGAGTGAAAACCTGGAGGCGCTGCACATCAGCATCGGCTCACGTGATCGCCAGCACCGCTATCCGATGATGGTGACGCAGCGAGCGCGGTTTCAGGCGCTGCTGGCGCTGCTCGCCGAACAAGGTATCGATGTGCGCACGGTACAGGTTGATGCCGATCTGCTTGCCGATGACCAGGCATTCGGCGTGCGCTGGTTCGGGCGTTGGTTGTTGGGCGGAGGGCTGTCGGCGCGGACGTCGTTGTCGGTACGGGCCTTGGCAGCGCTCAAGTCCAGCCTGCCTGAGGACATTCATTGGCTGGACGAGGAGCGTGATTGCCCTGGCATCGATGAATGGCTGCTGAACGCAGGTGGACGTCCCATCGACCTGTTGCAAGGTGAATTCCGCCGCCGACGGCAACCGCTGCCATGGCGTGGCGCTGCGGCGACTGCACTGGGCCTGCTGGTGCTCACCTGGGCCTTCAGCGAAGCCCGCATACGCTTTCTGGAAGGTGAAACCCGACTGTCGTATGCCCAAAGCGAACAGCGATTCAGGTCGCTGTATCCCGGGCAGCAGCGAATCGTCGACCTGGCGGCCCAGTTCCAGGCAATGCAGAGCCGGCGCGGGCAACGCGAGGAAACCGAGGTGGCACGTCTGGTGCGTCTCACGGAGCAGGTCATTGGGGCCAGCAACGTCGAGGTGCAGCGCATCGATTTTCGGGAAGGCGACGGCTGGAAGATCCAGCTGACGGCCAACAGTTTTGCCGAACTGGAACAACTGCGCGAGCGCGGGCAGCAAAACGGATTGCCCGTCACCCTGGGCAGCGCCAGTAAACAGGACAAACGCGTGCAGGCCATCCTCACGCTGGAGAACAGTTGATGAATTTCAAGGGATGGCGGGTCCTGAAACAGGCCTGGCGGAAACTGGCGCGCCGAGAGCAAGGGCTGTTGCTGGGCGTTGCCGGATTGTTATCGGTGACGCTGGCCTACACCGCGATTTGGCAACCGACCCGACAACGACTGGATGTTGCCGAACGACAATATCGCCAACAAGCCGAACTGAGCGCCCGGATCCAGCGCGCCGAGCCCACCCGGGACGCGACTGCCGACACGCGGCCGTTGTCGGTGCGCGTCAATGAAAGCGCAACAGCGGCGGGGTTGGACATCGCGGAAATGGAAGTCGACGACGACTCGTTGCGACTCGCCGTCAGCGGTGATGCGAATACATTGCTTCATTGGCTGGATCAACAGGAACGGGAGGGGGCGGGGCTGCGGTCGCTGACCTTGGAAGTGGAGAATGGTGTACTGAGTGCACGAGTGGTTTTGCGGACAGATAAAGGATAAAGGGACGTCCGAAGACGCCCCTGTTATCTAGCCCTCCCAGACCCGCCAACGTGCGTTGTGGTAGTCATAAAAGCCTTCAATGGTCCAGGTATCTTTCACGCGTTTGCATGCGGCGCGCCATCTTCCCCTGCCGGTGCCAGGCGCTAATTGGGCCATGTCGAAATAGCAGTGTTTGTTGATGGTTTTGCTTTTATCCATCGTACGGAGATGCTCCATGATCGTTTGGAGTCTTCTCTCGGCGGGTTCGCGGAAGCTTCGATAAGACATTTGCATCTCAGCCAAAGGGCTGATCGCTACGGTATATGCCTTGGCGGATGTTGACGGGTGGGAGAGATTGGCCGGCGCTGTGGTGACGGGTTGAGGCCCCGTGACAATATTCGAGGGGGCTTGGGTGACGGCGTCGATTTCGAACGAGTTATAGTAGTCAAGTTCCCTTGAGAAAGTGGCGATATCTTCGTCCATGGCCAGTGTGGTTTTTCGATGGGTTTTACCTTTGTTAATGATGACATAGAGGATTTTCTTGCTCTTTATTGCCGTTAGAATCCCCGGTTGATTAAGTCGGGTTCTTTCTGCCCTGATGAGTTCTACCCTGTCGTTCTGGTACTCCTCGGATTCCAGATAGTTCCGTTTTGCCGCCAAGGCCTCAGCACCGTTGCCAGGGAAGTCAGCATTCACTTTGGCTTCTATCGCCCTGGCCACGGAGATGTACGTGTCCCGGACCGTGTTCGATATTGCATCCATGGCCTCTCTTTTTTTTCCTTTCAATGGGGTGTAAGTCACGAACATTGCGCCGGTAACCATATCGGTTACAACGCTTAGCCTGAACTGGCACTTATCATCCTGTAGAAATTCTTTCTTGTGCGAATAAAGCAGGTCGTAGATTTTAATCTTCTGACTGGTCGTAAGGGGCGTTATGTTGGCTTCGATTCTGGCGGAAGTATCGTTGACGCTGTCCCAGATATTTACCTTGTCTCGTAGTTGCCCGAAAAAAGTAAGGATATCCGGCGGAGTGTTCTGTCTGTAATGGAGCGCTTTTATTTTTGCACGGTACGCCTCTACATTAGAGACCTGCTGGGCCTCCATGCACTCCCGAAGTAAACGGTCGGCCAACTCTTCAGGCATTGAATCAATAATGAGCTTTACCGCGCCGACTGATTCGGGGGATAGGCCGCGGTTACTGGCCATGGCACTTTCCATCAGCGCGTTGTACTTTATTCGTTCCGGAAGTTCTGGTGTCCTGAAGAAACTCAGTACTGGCCCGCCCCCGAGTAGCCCCAGTCGCTTTTCGACGTTCCAGCGGCCGTTGTCCCAAATGACCGTTCGCTGATTCATGCGGTTGTCCGGGGCGTAGATGATCTGTTCTCCCCCCTGTACCGCTGTTTTGTAGTAGTCGTTTTCCAGCCTGAGGTAGCCTTGTCCGCCCGCGTCCCGGTACCGGCTGCGTCCTTCGGCTACCAGCCCCTTGCCGTCAAAACCTCGTAGCACAAAGGGTTCAAGCTCTGGCTTGGGCATGCGAGGCATGGCGCTGAGCGCCGGTCGTGGTGTGCTCCGGTGCCGCCTTGCACGTGCCATGATCAGGTCTTGCCCGGCCTCTGCCAGAACCTCACCAAGGCCGCCGATAAACTCAATCGTCCACTGGCTGAAGCTGCCATTCGTATCGTCGATTGCCGACACCGCAGCCCCCGCAACCATCGTTGGCAGGATCGCACGTCCCAAAATTCCGCCCAGCCGGTTCGCCGGCGCTAAGGTCATTGCGCCCGTCAATAGCGCAACGCCGTGCCTGCGTTCTTCGCGCGCCTGCGCATTGTCTCGTTCGATGTTTGTCACCGTCAGTACATCAATCGTTTTCAGCGCGTGGTTTATCTGCGTCTCGTGCAAAACTTCAAACAGATTCCCCGTAACAATCGGCGAAGAAATCTTCAGCTCGAAATCCTTCTGTGCCCTGCCCTTTGTCCATGCGAAGACGGATTGGGTGACGTTCTTTACCCGCTCTTCGAACGTCTGGTTTTCCTGCGGCGGCATCATGCTGTCCAATTGCTCGGTCTGTTCGAGCAAGGGCAGGTGCGACACGAGCCACCGGGTCATTTGCGTTGTCGCGGTAAGCGTCTGTACCAGGGCCGTTTCCAAGGCTCGGGCGTCGGCCGCATCCACATCCCTGAAGATCTTTGCGTCCGGTGCCCCGGGGGTGTACAGCGTCAGCGAGGGGCGGCTCGCTGCAGACTTGACGCCAAAGACAAGGAGTTCCTTGAGCACGCTGTCGCCCCATTGCAACTGACGGACCACCACTTCGTGCCCGTTGACCTTGGCGCGACCCAAGGGTGTCGGGCTGTCCAGCGCCGCCAGGATCAGCTTCAACCCGGTATTGTGGTGGTCATGCCGCAAATCGCCGGAGATATGCGCAGCCCATGCCTGGGCCCGCATCTGTCTAGCCTTGTACAACATCCAGTCGTCTTGCCGCGCCCTCGCTGTGAGCAGCAGATCGGCCGGAAGCCGGGCGCCAATATTGGCTCTTTCGATGAGCTCGACAATCTGTGCAAAGGTCAGCGGGCCGACGACGGCATGATGAGCTGCGTTGCGTTCCTCCTGCGTCAGGTTGGCCATCGCCCATTGCGTCATCGAACGACGGTCATCGACGAACCGTGTCGAGGTGCCCGTCGATACACCGGAGCCATACGGTGATGTGCCCGAGGGCGCATGCGGGTCAATCAGCACCTTGCGGATGCTCAGGGACACATCTTCAGGGTCGATAGGCGGGTAGGTTTTCTCAATGATGCTCGCAAGCAGCGCACGGCTTCGCTGGAGAAGGGCATCAGGGGTCGCCAAGGTTACCGGGTCGGGCGGCGGTGCTATTTCCAACAGGGTGGTGCGCAATTGTTGCACCGCCTTCCACCAGGCTATACGGTCGCTGCCGGTTACGTAGGGATTGCCCTGTAGCCAATCGAGCTGTTTTTTCTGTTGCAGTCGCTGTTCGCGTTCATCCATGGCGTTCGCCAGGTCCACCTGCTGCCCAATGTCGACTGCCGCATCCAGCCGCTGTACCCAGGCGGTGATTTGCTCTGTTTGCAACGGACCGGACGCCAAGACATTGCTCATGGCTGTTTTTTGCCCCTGTCGCAGATCCCCCACAAGATGAGCCAGGAAATTTTCGGTGACCGGCACGGTATCCACGTCATCCCCGGCATTCTCGTCTTCCTTGACGCGGGTCTTCAGCGTCGCCAGGTCCTCATGGATGCCCAACGGTTCCCCCAGGCGGTAAAGCACCGCGGCCCCCGAGTGGTCCGTATCGTCATGCCGTGTCAGCACTATGGCGCGCGATACCGGCACGTTGAAGTTCCATCCTTGCGGCATCAGGTTCAAGCCATGGACACCGGGCCGCTGGTGCTCGGGCAGCTTGCTGCGGGAGGTCGCGTCGGGGGCCGACAATACCTGTTCCGTCAGCGTCTTATGCATGACTGGGCTTAGCGTTGCGTCTTGCAGATGTAGGTCCGCCTGAGCCTTTAGCTGCCCCTCTAGTTCCTTAGCCAACCAGTCACCGACATTGCTGCCCTGGCTGAAGTCCGCAGGCTTGTTCCAAAAATCATCCAGTGCTTTTGCAAGCAACCGTTCGTACCGTGCCGGAGTGGTGTTCAACAGTTTCTTGAACTCTTCCTTGGCGTCACGGCTGTTCAGAACGGCGGGTATTTGCGTGGTGCCGCTTTGCTCAATGATGATCTCGATGTTGTCTGGATCGAGAAAGTGATCACGCGCATCGGAATAGCCGGCAACCGCTCGCCAGAACAGCGCCTCAAGAAAAACAATGCCGGTCAACGGGTGTTGAGTCGCCGCTGCACCGAGCGTGTGTTGCGTGGGTGCAATTGTCTCTTCGCGAAGAGTACGAAGCGATACTGTCGATACCGCGAACTTACCCGCCAGGGCGGGAAAAGTTCTGGCAAACCAATAGTCCAAGTGCTGACGGGTTATCGTGGAGGGCAGTGGGACGGCGGCGTTCAGATGCAGCATTTGTTTCTGCGATGCGATCAGTTGCGACTCGTATGCAGAAGTTAACGGATTGTCTTCCAAAGTCTCTATTCCTAGACATTATTTGAAAGCGCAATCTATTGCGGTCCAACAGCGATGAGGCGGTATATAGGTACCGCACCGAGAACACTAAAATCAGTGCGAATGATCTTCGGTGAGGTTTAAATGCGAGCATTTCCCGGCAACAACGGCAGTTTCGCCAGCTTCACCGCCACACACAACGCAATCACCAGCAAAGCACCAATGAACAGGCCGATCCCGTTCCAGCCGCCGAGGTGCCAGGCCACGCCGCCCGCCGTGCCCGCCACGCTGGAGCCGGCGTAATAGCTGAACAAGTAAAGTGACGAAGCCTGGCCCTTGGCCGTGAGGGCGCGGCGGCCGATCCAACTGCTGGCGACCGAGTGAGCGCCGAAGAAACCGAAGGTGAACACCAGCATGCCCAGGATCACCAGCCACAGCGGCGTGGCCATGGTCAGCAGGAGGCCTGCGAGCATCAGTGCGATGGTTGCCCAGAGCATTTTGCGCCGACCGAGTTTGTCCGCCAGTGCGCCGACTTTCGCCGAGCTGTAGATACCCGACAAGTACACCACCGACAGCAATCCGACGAAGGCCTGATCCAGATGATAAGGCTCGGCCAGCAGGCGATAACCGATGTAGTTGAACAGCGTCACGAATGCGCCCATCAGCACGAACGCTTCGAGAAACAGCAGCGGCAAACCGGCATCGCGAAAGTGCATGGTGAAACCGTCCAGCAGGCTGCGCGGGTGCAACGAACGCGGACGGAAGTTGCGTGACTCGGGAAGAATCCGCCAGAACACCGCCGCAGCGATCAGCGCCAGGCCACCCACCACCAGCATCGCGGTGTGCCAACTGACAAAGTCGATCAAGACCCCGGCGATCAGGCGCCCGCACATGCCTCCGATGGCGTTGCCGGCGATGTACAGCCCCATCGCCAAGCCAATGTGCTTGGGGTGGATTTCCTCGCTCAAATACGTCATCGCCACCGCCGCCAACCCGCTCAACGACAGCCCCACCAAGGCGCGCAGCACCAGGACGCCTTGCCAGGTCGGCATCATCGCGCTGGCAATCGTGCACAGCGATGCGGCAAACAGCGCCGTGACCATCACCGATTTGCGGCCGATGCGGTCGGATATCGGACCGGTGATCAACAGGCCGATGGCGAGCAGGCCGGTCGCCACCGAGAGGATCAGGCTGCTCTGCGCCGCATTGATAGAGAACTCCCTGGACAGCAACGGCATCATCGGTTGCACGCAATACAGCAGGGCAAAGGTCGCAAAACCACCGCAAAACAGCGCCAGTACCGTGCGCATGAACAATGGCGTGCCTTTCTCGATGTAGATGTCTTTGGGTTCGGCGGCGACATCGTCCTGCACGCGCGGCGGGATTTCATGGGCCAGTGGAGCGATAGCAATTTTCACGGTGAACCTCGCAAGAGCACGATCAGGCAGGCAGTGAAAAAAGCATATAGCCGGCTAATGATTCTATCCAATATATTGTTCGACCTGTTTAAGACGTTTAACGACCTATTGGATAGCCCATGGAACTGCGTCACCTGCGTTACTTCATTGCCGTTGCCGAAGAACTGCATTTTGGCCGTGCGGCACTGGCCCTGGGCATCTCCCAACCGCCCTTGAGCCAGCAGATCCAAGCGCTGGAGCAAGAGATTGGTGCGCGATTGTTCGAACGTACCAATCGTCGGGTCGAATTGAGCGAGGCCGGGCGGCTGTTCCTCGAGGAGGCGCGACGGGTACTGGCCCAAGTCGAAAAGGCCGCCGACGTAGCCCGCCGTGCCCAACTGGGGGAGCTGGGCGAACTGAAAATCGGCTTCACCTCTTCGGCGCCTTTCAACTCCACCATCCCCCAGGCGATATTTTCATTCCGTCAACGCTTCCCGGCGGTGCACCTGAACCTGCGGGAAATGAGCAGTACCCAAGTCGCCGACGCACTGCTCGATGAAGTGATTGAGGTGGGCATCATGCGACCGTTGCCGCTGCCCGACACCTTGACCGAAATCGAACTCAGCCGCGAACCGCTGGTGGCCGTGCTCAGCGCCAAACATCCCCTGGCCCAGGGCAATGAAGACGGCCTGTTCCTCTCGGCCTTGGCCCAGGAACCGTTCGTATTTTTCCCCCGCAGCTACGGCAGCGGCCTCTACGCCCAACTCCTGAGCCTGGCCCGCGACGCCGGCTTCAGCCCGCATTTCGCCCAGGAAGCCGGCGAAGCCATGACCATCATTGGCTTGGTCGCGGCGGGGCTGGGCGTTTCGGTATTGCCGGCGTCCTACCAGCGGATGCGTATCGATGGGGTGGTGTATCGACCGCTGCTCGACCCGGCGGCAGTGTCGGCGGTGTGGTTGGTGCTGCGCAAGGATCAGCGTTCGCCGATGGCTGCGGCGTTTGTGGCGTTGTTGACCGATGGGGTGCAATTGTCCATTGCTTGAGCGAGATTCCTGTGGGAGCAAAGCTTGCTCGCGAAAGCGGCAGCGTTGCCAATATCGTTGTCAGGTAGCTTCCCGCAATCGCGAGCAAGCTTTGCTCCCACAGGATTTATGCCGGCGCTCTTCTTCGTTCATGCCCCGCCATCAGATCCTGTGACAACCTATTGCCCGACATTTTTTATCATCAGAAATGCCAGGATTGCGTCACGTGTCGCCTGCGTTTGTTCCTCCAGTACCCAATGGCCGGTATTGATCAATGTTAATGAGTGCGGGTGCGTTGCGATGTGCAGAGCCTGTTCGGCCAAGGTTTTTCCTCTCGAATGATCGCCGCCGATGGTGAGCAGCGGAATAGTCAGTTTATTCTTGGCAAACTCCAGGTTGTCATTCGCGTCATTTTCTACCCAGGCTGCATAAAGCTTAAATGCCGCCTCCATGCGGCCTGGCCGGGCGTAATCGTCTACCAATGCCTGTCGCACTTCATCGGACACTTTATTGTTGCCCTCGAATACAAAGTCATCAAAAAACATATCCAGGTAGGTTTTTTCATGCCCTTTAATCATGCCAATGGCCGTTTTGCCAAAGAAGCGAAAATGCCATTTGCTGGTAATGCCCGCAGTAGGGTTTCCGTTATAGGCGGTTTCCCACCCGGGGATGCCTGGAATGAACCCATCCATCAATACGATGTGTTTCGTTTCATCCGGATACAGTGCCGCGTAGGCGTAGGCAACGATTAACCCCATGTCGTGACCTACGATATCGACCTGCTTGAAGCCCAAGAGCGTTATCAGCTCGTGTAAGTCATGGGCCATGCTTTTTTTATCGTAGCCACTGGCTGATACATCAGTTGCCCCCGCTCCACGATAATCAGGAATCACGGGCGTATAACCGGCATGCACCAACGTGCGCATCAACGGTTCCCAACTACGCCAACTGCCCGGAAAACCATGCACCAGCAAAATCGGGTGTTCACCGTCACCGCCCATAAGGTAGTGGAGGCGAATACCGTTCACGCACGCATAGCCATCTATAAATTCCGCACCGTCGACCACGACGCTGCTTTGTTCCGCAGAAGATGATGTGGAGAGGTGTTTGCGAGACATGGCTGTGCGGCCCGACCAGGCTATTGTGCTCATCAATTTTTTATCCATGTTTGGACCAGATTAATTTTCTTGAGATGCGAGTTGCAGCTCATGAGGTCGAACAGTTTTATTGAGCGTTGACCTGGATAACGGCTAGAAGCCTGAAGCGATTGCGAAGCCCATCGAAACTGTCAGAGCTGACAGTTCCGACAAGCGGCAAAGAGTGCAGCTTCGATTGGTATCAGCAGGGCAGGGGCGGGAAGGAAAGTTGTGTCAAATACCCTTCGATTGTAGGAAAACGCGTATTTCCAGTTACGACGCTTCCGATTCGTTGCACAGACCACTCCGCAGGGGTTGCGACCCACCCTCGCTGCAACGTCTCATTCATCATTGCGAAGCCGCCGGCTCAGCGCTACTTCCCAGTGCAAGGGATGCAGCCTGAAGCCCATGAATGAGGTCCCTGGAAATGCACTCATCTTTGGATGCCCCCTACACCAACGAAATCTCCCATGAAGCTCTTCGTCATTTGGATGACTTGTACTTGGAGCCCCGGCTACTTGAGGGTTACGGCGAAGACGTCGCGGCATTCGTGTGTCGACAAAAAGCCTTCGTCGAAGCTCATCCGCCAATCGCCATCTACCGAGTGGCCACCGAGGGCAGCCAGACGCGTAACGGCGGAACGATCCAGCAGGTGTCATCGTCGTTGACGTTCACCTTGGATAACGGCTGGAAGGTACGGGCCGCGCAGAAGGGTGATGAGGTGGTGTATGCCGATGGCAGCACGGCACGGATCATCACCGGCGCTGGGAAAAACAATAGCGACATTGCGCTGGTTGGCAGTCGCTTGAGCAATGGTGACGAGATTATCAATACGCTTCAGAGGCGTTTCATGATCATCGTGCGGGAGGGGGTGCCGATGGCGGAGGATTTTTTGCCTGCGCTTAGGTTGGCGGAGGTTCATCGCTTGCGCTCGAATGCGATGAAGAAAGACATCCATTGAACGAGAGGCTGCTTCAGCCCAGCGGGAGCTCCCTCGCCACAAGGTTCGTGCTTGATACACGACTGCTGGGAGGGGCAAATGGCCTGAGGAGGTCTACCTGATATACCGAGGCTTCACGTCCAATGCATGCGGGAGCAAGGGGGCGGCAATATCTGGTACGCCACCAAACCCTGTGGGAGCTGAGCTTGCTCGCGAAGACGGCAGCACAGCCAGCATCACCGGTACTGACCCACCGCTTTCGCGAGCAAGCCCGCTCCCACAGGGGATTGGCGGTGAGCCGGGATCTTGGGTTCACCCCCGGAACCAAATTGTGGGAGCGGGCTTGCTCGCGAAGACGGCGGTCCATTCAACCTCATCTTCTCAGGTAGACCGCTATCGCGAGCAGGCTCGCTCCCACAGTGGATGTGGGGTGTCGGCAATACTTGGATGGGCGAACGGATTCTGTGGGAGCTGAGCTTGCTCGCGATGACGGGAGCACAGCCAGCATCACCGGTACTGACCCACCGCTATCGCGAGCAAGCCCGCTTGCACATGACGCTTCAAAAAGCGCTTTTTATTGCACCTTCGCCAAGTCCCCTTTCAACGCAACACCGGCCATGATCGCGCCGGCGTGGCATTCGTAGGTGGTGGGGTCTTTGCGTTCGTTGCGCTTGTAGAAGCTGACGATGTTGGTGACGGCATTGGCGCCGGCGTTCTTGGCGGCCTCGTGCAGGCTGATCAGGGCCGATTGCAGGACCCATTCGCAGGCCACTTCATCGGACTTGTTGAAGGCATTGGTTTTTTTGTTGGTCACCGCGCCAGGGCTGACCACGGTGACGTTGCCGGCCGGTTTGTTGCCGGCCAGGTAGAACTTGACGCTGCCGTCGATCTTGCCGGTGCGGATGGCTTCGGCGACGACCTTGTCGAACGGCAGGAACAGCGCGGTATCACGGGCCTGGCTGAGGCTAGGCAGGGTGCTGAGCAACAGGGCGGCGGTCACGGCGATTTTCTTCAACGACATCATGGTCTCCTTGACGAGGGGTAACGGGGCTTTGAATCCGATTCAGCGCCAGCGGCGGAAGATCAGTGAGGTGTTGACCCCACCAAAGGCGAAGTTGTTGTTCATCACGTATTCGTGGCTCATCGGCCGGAATTCGTTGCGCAGGTAATCGAGCTTGCCGCATTGGGGATCAACCTCGTCGAGGTTGAAGGTGTGCACGTAGAGGTCGCGGTTCATCATTTCAATGCTGAACCAGGATTCCAGCGCCCCGCAGGCACCCAAGGTGTGGCCGAGGAAACTCTTCTGCGAGCTGATGGGCATGTGCTCGCCAAACAGGCTGCTGGTGGCCAGGGTTTCGGCAATGTCGCCCTGTTCGGTGGCGGTGCCATGGCCGTTGACGTAGCCGATGGCCGAGGGTTCGAGGCCGGCATCTTCCAGGGCCAGTTCCATGGCCCGGCGCATGGTGATCAGTTCGGGGCGGGTGGCGTGCTGGCCGTCGGCGTTGCTGCCAAAGCCGACGATCTCGGCATGGATCCGTGCGCCACGGGCCAGGGCGTGTTCCAGTTCTTCAAGCACGAGCATGCCGGCGCCTTCGCCGATCACCAGGCCATCGCGGCCCTTGTCGTAGGGACGCGGGCTGGTTTGCGGGGCATCGTTTTTCAGGCTGGTGGCGTACAGCGCGTCGAAGACCATCGCTTCGGTCGGGCACAGTTCTTCCGCACCGCCGGCGAGCATCAACGGCAGGCGGCCGAACTTGATCGCCTCGTAGGCATAGCCGATGCCGTGGCTGCCGCTGGTGCAGGCACTGGAGGTGGGAATCAGGCGCCCGGTCAGGCCGAAGAAGATGCTGATGTTGGCCGCCGTGGTGTGGGGCATCATCCGCACATAAGAGTTGGCGTTCAGACCTTCGGCCACGCTGTTGAGCAGCATGTTGCCGAACGCCTTGATCTCGTCGGTGCTGCCGGTGGACGAACCGCAGGACACGCCCATGCGCCCGTCCTTGATCGATTCGTCGCCCAGCAGGCCGGCATCGGCCAGGGCCTGTTCCGCCGCGCCCACCGCCAGGCGCGAGACCCGGCCCATGCTGCGCAGTTGCTTGCGGGTCCAGTGGGCCGGGACCTGGAAGTCGTCGATGGGCCCGGCCAGGCGGGTGTTCAGTTCAGTGAAACGGTCCCACTCATCCATGCGCCGGATGCCGCTGCGATTGGCGGCGAAGTTGGCGGCGATAGTCTCCCAGTCGCTGCCTATGGAGGTGATGCCGGCCATGCCGGTGACGACGACGCGCTTCATCAGCACAAGCCTCCGTTGACGGCCAGGACCTGCCGGGTGATGTAACCGGCTTCGGCGGACATCAGGAAATTCACCGCACCCGCCACTTCTTCAGGGGTGCCCATGCGCTGGGCGGGGATCATTTTCATCAGCTCTTCCACGGGTACGTTTTCATCGAGCATGGCGGTGTCGATCAACCCCGGCGCAACGCAATTGACGGTGATCTTGCGCTTGCCCAGCTCGATTGCCAATGCCTTGGCCGCGCCGATCAACCCGGCCTTCGAGGCACTGTAGTTGACCTGGCCGCGATTGCCGATCAGCCCGGAAACCGAGGTGATGCAGACGATCCGTCCGGCGGCGCGGCGCCGGATCATCGGCATCATTACCGGGTGCAGCACATTGTAGAAACCGTCGAGGTTGGTGCGCATCACCACATCCCAGTCGTCCTCGCTCAGGGCCGGGAAGGCGCCATCGCGGGTCAGGCCGGCATTGAGCACCACGCCGTAATAGGCGCCGTGGGTTTCCACGTCGGCTTCGAGGATGGCTTTGCAGGCGGCGCGGTCGGACACGTCGAATTGCAGCACCCGGGCGTTGCGGCCCAAGGACTGGATTTCTGCCTGGACTGCCTCGGCCTCGGCGCGGCCGCTGCGGCAGTGCAGCACGATGTCGTGCCCGGCCTGGGCCTGGGCCAGGCGCAAGGCGATGGCGCGGCCGATGCCACGGCTGGAGCCGGTGACCAGTATGGATTCAGTCATGGCGGAGTTCCTGTTGCGGACGGTTCATGAAGATAACGGGCGGCCTGGGGCGGACGGAAGACATTGAGCCGGGCTGTGGCATGGATGCCGGGCGCGTGGATGTGGCATTCGAACACGCCCATGCCGTTGTCGTCCTCCAGGGAGCGCACGCCGTGGATGGTCAGCTCGACGCCGGCGGGGAAACTTTCGACGTTGCATTCGAACTTGCGAGTGCCGAGCAGAAAGCCCAGCTCCACGGCATCGCCGCGTTGGCGTGCGTGGCAACCGGCAAACGCCGCCACACTCTGGGCCATCAACTCGATGCCGACCCAGGCCGGCAGCGCGCCGTCGTCGCGGTTGAACAAACCGCCGGGCTTGACGGTGGCGTGGGTGTGGATCTGTTCGTCATCGAACGACAGGACCCGGTCGATGAGGATCATGTCGCCGGCATGGGGCAGCAGTTCGGCGAGCGGCCAGTCAATCATGGGGCGTCTCCGATAATCAGGCTGACGTTGTTGCCACCGAAGGCAAATGAGTTGCTCATCAGGCGGCGCGGGGTGGCCGGGTTCAGGTGGGTGCTGGCGGTGACCCAGTCCAGCGCCGGCAGGGCAGGATCGGCCTGGCCGTCCCAGACATGCGGCGGCAGGGCCTGGGCGCTGTTTTCCGCGCTCAGGGCCAGCCAGCAGAACGCCGCTTCCAGCGCCCCGGCCGCGCCGAGGGTATGGCCGGTCATGGGCTTGGTGGACGAGCAGGGCACGCCCGCCGGAAACAGCCCGGCCACGGCCTGGCTTTCCATGGCGTCGTTGTGTTGCGTGGCGGTGCCGTGCAGGTTCAGGTAATCGATCTGGCTGGCGTCGAGGCCGGCGCAGCGCAGGGCTTTTTCCATGGCCTGGCGCGCGCCACGACCGCTGGGTTCCGGCGCGGAAATATGGTGGGCATCGGAGCTGGCGCCGTCGCCGAGCAAGGCAATCGGTGTGCCCTCGCCTGGCGTCTTGCTCATGAGAAACAGCACGGCCGCTTCGCCAATATTGATGCCGCTGCGGTTCACCGAGAACGGATTGCAGCGCTCGTTCGACACCGCCTCTAGAGCGGAAAAACCGTTGAGGGTCAATTTGCACAAGCTGTCCACGCCACCGCACAGCACGGCATCGCACAGGCCCAAGTCCAACAGGCGCCGGGCGCTCATCAAGGCGCGGGCGCTGGAGGTGCAGGCCGTGGAAATCACGTAGGACGGGCCACTGAGGCCGAGCCAGTCGGAAAGAAAGTTGGCCGGCGCGCTGAGCTCCTGTTGCTGGTAGTCATAGCCGTCGGGGAAGCGTTGCTCGCGCAGGTAATGGGCGATGCCCTGGCTGGCTTCATCGATACCCGACGTGCTGGTGCCCAGGACGATACCGATGCGGGTGCGACCGTAGGCCTGGATGGCCTGGTCGATCTCGGCGCGAATCTGCAGCCCCGCCTCCAGCAGCAGTTGATTGTTGCGGCTGCGTTGCGCCGCCAGGGCCTGGGGAATGGGCGCGAGTTCACCGGGCACCGCGGCAACCGGCAAGGCCCGTTCGGCGACCCAGCCGTCCTTGATACGCACGCCCGAGCAGTCACCGGCAAACAGGTTGCGCGCGACGGTGTGTTTGTCGCGACCCAAGGCGCAGATCACCCCGAGGGCATTCAGATAGGCGGTCATGGGCTAATGCCAGTCAGTAAGAGAAATAAAGGCATGCAGTAATCCTGTGGCGAGGGGATTTATCCCCGCTGGGCTGCGCAGCAGCCCCAAAAGCAACGACCTTGATCTTACTGGCACCGAGTTGCCTGGGTTGGGGGCCGCTTCGCGCCCCAGCGGGGATAAATCCCCTCGCCACGGTGTGTGTTTCCCCAGGTATCCACTTGGTTGATCGGCATGAGTCATGGGGCGTTCTCGGTCAACGGTGTGATGCGGTAGCGCAGGCCTTGGGGCAGGCTTATTTCAAAATCCAGCGGCTGCGTGTAGCGCACCTGCCAACGGCTCTCGAGGGTTCGTTGCGACGCCTGTTGTCGCGCCGTCGGGTAGTTGCCGGGCAGCTCGACCTCAGGCGTCAAGGCGAACAACAACGCGGCGAACAACTCCCGGGCCTCGGCATTGGGGGGCAGCAGACCGTCGGCCTGCCACTGGCCATCGATCAGGCGCTGGCGGGCAAGGGGAATGCCCAACGGGTCCATCATCGACCAACGGATGCCGGTGTCTTCGCGCTGGATCACCAGTAACCAATCCTGGCGTTGGCCAGCCAGTGCCCGCTCGATGTGCAGTTGCATCGGCAGCGCCAGGGTCGGCGTGCGTGCGGGCAGCGGTGCCTGACTGGCGCAGGCACTGAGCAGCAATACACAGGCGATCATCAGACCACGGATCATCCGGCAACCCCTTCGCAGGGCTTGCGCGCCACCACGTTGACCAGGGTTTCCTCACGCTCGCCAAACGGCTTGGGCCGGCGTAGGCCGAAGCGCTCCAGCAGGCCGAAATCCTTGGCACGGCTCCACCACAGGTACGGGTAGGACACGTTGCGTTCTTCGAACTGGAACCCTTGGTCGCGGATCATCTGCAGGTACTGCGCAGCACTTTTCTGCACGTGCATCGGATGACGGAACAGCCAGCGGATCACCCAGGTATCGATGTAGGCTTCGGTGGATTCGGCGAACAGCAAATAGCCGCCGGGCTTGAGGACGCGGTAGAACTCGGCGAGGGCTTTTTCCTGTTCCACCAGGTGATGGAACGTCTGGTGGCAGAACAGCAGGTCGACGCTGGCGTCGGGCACCGCCAAGGTCGCGCAGTCGCTGCCGATCAGCTCCACGGCCATGCCCTGGCGCGCGGCTTCCTCCCGGCTCAGGTCGAGGCTGTGGGGATCGGCATCCACGCCGATCAGGCGTTGTGGTGCGAACGCCTGGCGCAGGTACTGGAACGACTTGCCCTGGCCGCAGCCAGCGTCCAGCAGCACCGGGTCGGCCGGCAGCGCGGTGCTGAACAGGCTGCGCAGGTCGTTGATCGCCACGCGCAGCACATGGTGCTGCCAGGTGTGGCTGCGCAGGAACCAGAAGCCGAAGCGGGTTTCTTCGACGTAGTTGTCGCTCAGGAAGCTCATGGTTGCGGACTCGACGCCGGGCTCGCGCAGATTTCCGAGAGCATGCGCAGGCGCCGCTTGGGCTCACTGACGAACGGGTTGCGCTGATCCCAGGCGTAGCCGGCGAGGATCGAGCTGATCATGCGGCGGATGTCGTCAGAGCCTTCAGTGTAGAAAATCACGTCCTGGAACGTCCCGGCGTACCAGCCTTCGACGTAGCAGCGGAAGGTATCGACGCCGCGCTTGAGCGGTTCGGCGAATTCACTTTGCCAATCCACGCTTTCCCCTTGCAGCTGACGGTGGAGCACGTCGGCGGCCATGCTCGCCGACCGCATGGCAATGGTCACGCCGGAGGAGAACACCGGGTCGAGGAATTCCGCGGCGTTGCCCAACAGGGCAAAGCCCGGGCCGTGCAGCGTCTTGACGTTGGCCGAGTAGCCGCCGATGGTCCGCGCCGGGGTGTCCCACACCGCGTTCTGCAGCACGCCGGCCAGGCTCGGGGTTTCGTCGATGAAACCGCGCAGGCAGGCATCGAGGTCGTCGGTGCGGCCGGCGAAATGTTCCGCCGCCGCGACCACGCCCACCGAGCAGCGTCCGCCGCTGAACGGAATGGTCCAGAACCACACGTCGCGTTTGCTCGGGTGGGTGGTGATGAGGATTTTTTCCCGGTCGAACGCCGGGGCGTCGATGCGATCCTCGATGTGGGTGAACACGGCCTGGCGCACCGGGAAGTTCGACGGCGCCTCAAGGTCCAGCAGGCGCGGCAGGACGCGGCCATAGCCGCTGGCATCGAGCACGAAGTCGGCTTCGACACGGTACTCGCTGCCGTCTTCGCGCTGCACGCCCAGGCATGGCTTGGCGAGGCTGAAGTCGGCGCGGGTGATCGCTTGGCCGTAGCGGATTTCCACGCCTTGCAGGGCGGCCTGGTCGGCCAGCAACTTGTCGAAGTCGGCGCGTTGCACCTGGAAAGTCGTGGGCTTGCCGTTGCTGAAGGTCTCGCCGAAATCGAAGGCGCTGTAGCGCTCGCCCCAGGCAAACGCGGCGCCGTTCTTGCGCTGGAACCCAGCGGCATTCACCGCATCGAGCATGCCGGCTTCTTCAACGAAATCCAGGCAATGGGACAACAAGCTCTCACCGATGGAGAACCGTGGAAAATGCTGACGCTCGATGACCAGCACATCGTGGCCCTTGCGCTTGAGCAGGGCGGCGGCGATGGCGCCGGCGGGGCCGGCACCGATGATGACGACCTGGCGAGATTCCGTTTCAGTGACAGGCATTGGGATTCCTTGAATATCCTGGGTCATCGTTGATCTTCTTGAGCAGGTATAGGGTGTTCCTGGCGCCCGACCCACGGCGCCAGCATGAAACTGAAGGCCAGCCCCAGGCTCACCGCCAGGCCAAAGTTACTCACCGCCGGTGTGCTGGACAATGCCAGCAGGCCGAACGACAGCCAGGTGGTGACCGCGGCCAGCAGGGTGCCCAGCAGGCTCACGGCGGCACCGCCGATCTGTTCGCGCATCAGGATCGCGTAATCGACGCCGATGGCCGTCACCAGCAACAGGCCGAACAGGCTGAACAACGTCAGTGGTTGTCCCAGCCAGCCGAGGCTGGCCAGGCTGCACAGCGCGGCCAGCAACGGCAGGGCAACGATGCGCAAGGCGCCGCCGACGCCAAACGGCCAGATCAGCACCAGCACAATCAGCACGCAGGAGGCCAGTTTCAACTCGGCGGCGCTGACCTGCGTGGCGGCGAAGACCCGGTTCAGGTCACCCAGGCGATCCACCAGTTGCACGCCCGGCAGGTCCAAGGCCTGCACGCGCAGCAGCGCGGCATCGTTCAAGCCTTGCAGGCTGATCATGGCGGCTACGCCCTGCGTCGTGGGGCCGAGCCAGAGTGTGCGGTACGGCTCGGCCAGGGGGCCGGCCAGCGCGGCATCGATGTCTGTCACCGGCAAGGCCTGCAATTGCGCCAGCTCTGCTTGCAGCGCCGTGACCGGCACGCCGACGTCCAGCAGCGGTTGCCAAACGGCCGGCAACCGGGCCAGGGCCTCGCGCACTTTCTGCTGTTCGGCGGGCGGGCTTACCAGTTGGTTCAGCGACAGATAACCCTGGAGTTTTTCCAGGGCGATCAATTGGTCCAGTCGCTCGTTGAGAGCGGTCTGGCGTTCGAGCAGTTGTGATTCATCGTCGGCGCGAATCAGGAAGAATTGGCTGGTGGGCTGGAAGCCGGTGATGCGCGCGATGTCGCGGGCTTCGTCGGTGAGGTGCTGGGGCGTGCCGATCCACTGGCGAATGTCGTTTTTCGTGGTCAAGTGCCAGAGGCCGCCCGCGCAAAAACTCAGCAGCAACACCAGCAGCACTGGCGTAGGCACCCGCGCCAACAGCGCTTGGCGCACTTGCAGCAGGCCTTCGCACAGCCGCAGCGGCCATTGGGCTGGACGCACGTCTGCGCCCTTGAGCAGCGCCGGCAACAGGCAGACCGCAGTCAAGTAGGCGCCCACCAGCCCGGCGGCGGAAAAGATCGCGATCTGGGTCAGGGCCGGGAACGGTGTCCAGGCCAGGGCCAGGTAGCCGATGCAGGTGGTCGCCAGGCTCAGGCTCAGCCCCGGCAGGGTCAGGCGCAAGGCCGGCCAACTGCGCCACGGCTGGAGGCTCCAGCTCTTGGACAGGTAGTGCAGCGGGTAATCCACCGCGACACCGATCAGGCTCGAACCCAGTACCAACGTCATTACATGCATGCGCCCGAACAAGGCCACGCATGCGACGGCGCCGAACAGCATGCCCACCAGCACCGGCACGAACGCCAGCCACACACGCAGGCGCCGGAAGGCCAATAGCAACAGCAGCAGGATGCCGAGGGTTGCGCCACCGCCGACCCAGGTGATTTCCCGCGATGCCTGTTGCTGGCCGCTGGCGGCGTACAACAGGCCGCTGGCCGCCAGCAGTTGCCCGTGGGCCTGGTTCGCCTGGTCGCGGCTGCGTTGCAGCAGCTCGGCCACTTGCAGCGGCAGGTTCATGTCGAAGGCGTCGCCCTGGGCACGAGCCCGCAGCATCACCCAGCTTTTACCGTCGGCATCGGCGACCAACGCACCGCTGCCGATGTCGAATTTTATTGCGCCGCGTTGTGGCTGGCTGTTCTGGATACGCCCGGTCAGGCCCAGCCAATCGTCCTGGTTCGGCACCAGGCTGAAGCCACTGAACGGATCGAACAAAGCCTGCACCCGTTGCTGGATGAACGCCTGGGGCTGCTCGATCAATTGCTGCCGGTCCGCCGCCGAGAGCATCGCCAGTCGGCCGTTGAGCAATTGCGTACGCAGCGCCGGCACGTCGGCCTGCAATGTCCACTGCACCTTCTCGAACAGGCCGCTGGCCTGCCATTGCTCGCCCAGGGTTTGCGCCAGGGCGACGGCTTGCTGGCGATCGGTATGACCGACCAGCACCAGCACCTCGCGATTGAGCGGTTCCTGCATGCGCTGCTCAGCGACCAGCTCCAGGGCGTCGGGCGAAGTGCCCGGCACCAGCTCCATGAGATTGGCCGACAGCGGCGCGCCGTTGCGCCATTGCCAGCCGGCGAGCGCGAGCACCGCCAACAGCAGGATCAGGAACAGCCGGGGCAGCATCCGTTCACTCGGCAAAATCATGTTGCTCCGCTTCGCTCAAAGGTTGCGCGTGGGTCGTGTCCTGCATGCGCAGCACCGTGCTGTCGCCCTGGGTTTCCAGCAGTTCGATGCGCTGGACCAGTTCGCCGCCGTCAATGTTGATCTGATTGAAGACCTGCTTGAGCAGCACCGAGCGCGGGGTCAGGGTGAGTTTCCACTGCTGCGGCTCGCCCGACAGGCTCAGTTCGAAATCCCGTTGCAGGCCTGTGCTGTCGCCCTGCAGTACCGCCAGGAACAAGCGATTCTGATCGGCGCCGGCGCTCTTGTTCGGCAGCATCTGCCAGGCATTGCCATCCCGCCGGGCGATGCCCTGGGCGGTGATGCGGTAGTCCTGTTGCAGCGGGGTTTGCAGCAGCCACAGCAGGCCATGGTTTTTCGCCAGCACGAAGCGGCCCTTGCTGGTGAGGGGCTGGGGCAGGGCGCGCAGGTGTTTTTCCTGGATGAACTGCCCGTGGATCACCTCCGGGCGGGCCAGTTGGTCGCTCAGCTGTTGCAAGTCAAACGCCTGGGCCAGGGGCGACAGGCCAAGTAGTAACCAGACGAGCAGGCGTTTCATGGCAGTTTCCTCTCGACGGCTTCGACAAACACCCGGGGCGAGGCCAGCAGCATTTCGCGGGTGGCCATGTCCACCGCCACTTGCACCGAACTGGCGCGGGTCAGGCGTTCGCCGGTGGCGGCGTCGCTGATCAGGTAGTTGATCTTCAGTCGGTTTTCCCATTCCACCAGGCTTGCGCGTACGGTCAGGGCCTGGCCGAATACGGCGCTGCGCACGTAGCGCAGTTGCAGGTCGATGATCGGCCACGCATGGCCGGATTCGAGCATGTCGTTGTAGTTGTGGCCGATCAGGTCGAGCAGGGCACAGCGGGCCACTTCCAGGTATTTGACGTAATGGCCGTGCCAGACCACGTTCATCGAATCGACGTCGAAAAATGGCACCACGATCTGCGTGTCGACGTGCAAAACACCTTGGCTACGCATGCAGCCTCCAGTGTTGCTCGGCGATACGTTGCAGGCACAGGCGCAGTTCGCCTTCCAGGGCGCGGTCTTCGATGACCGGAGGGAAATCCTCGGCCAGTTGCTGGTGCATGGCGGCCAGGGCCGGCGGCAGGGGACGTGCGTCTTCGGCACGGCTGCGCAGCCAGACGCCCTGGTTGGCGGCGAGCAAGGTGGCGGCGGCGACCTGTTCGGTCAGCTCCAGCACGCGGATCGCATCCCGGGCGGCGATGGTGCCCATGCTCACCTTGTCCTGGTTGTGGCATTCGGTGGAGCGCGAGAACACGCTGGCCGGCATGGTGTTTTTCAGGGCTTCGGCGGTCCAGGCGCTGGTTCCGATCTGCACGGCCTTGAAGCCATGGTTGAGCATCGCCCGCTCGGCGCTGGCGCCCGACAGGTTGCTCGGCAGTCCGTGGTTGTAGCGCTCGTCCACCAGCAGGGCGAGTTGGCGATCGAGCAAGTCGGCGACGTTGGCCACCAGGTTCTTCAGGCTGTCCATGGCGAAGGCGATGTGCCCGCCGTAGAAATGCCCACCGTGGAGCACGCGCTCGGCTTCGGCGTCGATGATCGGGTTGTCGTTGGCGCTGTTGAGTTCGGTTTCGATGAACCCGCGCAGCCAGCCCAGGCTGTCGGCCAATACCCCGAGCACGTGGGGGGCGCAGCGCAGGGAATAGCGATCTTGCAAGCGATGCAACGGCGCGGTTGGGGCGTCGATCGCCAGGTCCTTGCGCAGCCATGCGGCGACTTGCATCTGCCCCGGGTGTGGCTTGGCGGCGAACAGGCGTTCGTCGAAATGCTCCGGATTGCCTTGCAGGGCGACGACGTTCAGTGCGGTGATGCGGGTCGCCAGTTGCAGCAGGTAGTCGGCTCGGGCGAAGGCCAGGCAGGCCAGGCCGGTCATCACGGCGGTGCCGTTCATCAGCGCCAGGGCTTCCTTGGGCCGCAGCACCAGCGGGGTCCAGCCCAGTTCGCGGTGTACATCAGCGGCCAAGCGCCGTTCGCCACGGAACAGCACCTCCCGTTCGCCGGACAATGTGGCGGCGACATAGGACAGCGGGGTCAAATCGCCGCTGGCGCCCACCGAGCCTTCTTCCGGAATCAGCGGCAGGATGTCGTGTTCGAGAAAGGCCTGGAGGCGTTCCAGCAGTTCCACTCGCACCCCTGACACACCGTGGCACAGCGACTGCAAACGCGCCGCCAGCACCGCACGGGTAGCCTGGGCGTCGAGCAGTTTGCCCAGCCCGCAGCCGTGGAATGTGTACAGGTGACGGGGCAGGGCCTCGACGTGGTGCAGCGGCACGGCGACCACGCAAGAGTCGCCGTAACCGGTGGTCACGCCGTAGATCACGCCTTCCTTGTCCAGCAGGGAATCGAGGAATTGCGCACCCTTGGCAATGCGTTGGCGAAACGCCGGGTCATCCTGCAACTGCGTCGGTGCCTGACGGTTGGCCAGGGCCAGCACGTCTTCAATGCGCAAGGGGCGTTCGCCGAAGGTTACCGGCTCAAGAGTGGGCATCGTCATCGGTCTTCCAGAAAGGGTAAAAGTTGAACCACTGTTGCGGGCCCTGGAGGCAGTACTGCGCCAGGCGCTCGGCGTAGCGGGCGGCCCAGTGGGCAATCGCTTGCTCACGCTCGTTGCGTTTCCACACCACCGCATCGGCGAAGGGTTCGAGGGTGACGCGATAGCGCCCCTCGTGCTTGAGGCACATCAGCAGGTTGACCGGGCATTTGAGCAGGCCGGCCAGCAGCCAGGGGCCTTGCGGGAATGCCGCCGGGTGACCCATGAAATCCACGGTCACGCTGCGTCCGCCGTGCAGCGGCACGCGGTCGCCGGCAATCGCCAGCCATTCGCCGCGCTCCAGGCGTTCGCTCAGCTGCAACATGATCACCGGGTCCAGCTCGCTGACCTGGATCAGCCGCAGGTGCGTGGCGCCGGCTTCGCCCAGCAGACGGTTGAACTGCTCGGCGTGCTTGGTGTGCACCAGCACGTTCATGGTGACTTTCTCGCCCAGCTCGGCCAGGGCCCGGCACATCTCCAGGTTGCCCAGGTGCGCGCCCACCAGCATTTGCCCGCGGGCGTCGCGCAGATGATTGCGCAACAGCGCCGGGTCGACGATTTCGATCTGGTCGATGCGCAGCTTGCCGTTCCAGACGTCGAGTTTGTCCAGCAGGGAGTCGGCGAAAGCCATGAACTGCCCGAAGACGCGCCGGTGAGACGGGCGCAGGTCGAGGCGGCCGCTCCAGTCGGCCAGGCGTTGCTGGTATTGCCAGGCCGCCTGCCGGGCGCTACGACCGAAAATGAAGAAGTACAGGACGATGCCGTACAGCACCGGCGTCAGCAAGCGCCGACCGAGCACCTTGGCGGCGAGGGCGGTGAGCTTCATCAACCAGAAACTGCCGCGCTCCTGGCGGTCGGCCCAATGCTGCTTGTCTGCCTGAAGGCTCATGCGCGCCACCGTCGCCAAAGAATCAGGGGGAGGCGCACCAGCATGCCGAAGAACAACCGGGTGTGCATGCTGGAAATCAGCACGTTGTCGTGGAACAGGCGAAAGTGCGAAACCCCGTCCTGGGGGTAATGGACCCGAGTGTGCAGCCAGTGCATCGGCTGATTGCGCCAGGACAGGCGCACGAGGATGTCCGAGTCGAAATCCATGCGCTTGCCAATGTTGGCCGAGTCGATCAGCGCCAGGGTCGGTGCCAAGGGATAGACCCGAAAGCCACACATGGAGTCGCGGATTTGCAGGGACAGGCTGTTGATCCAGACCATGACGTGGGTCAGGTAGCGCGCATACAGGCGACCTTTCGGCACGCTGGCGTCGTAGCGTGGATACCCGCAGATCAGCGCGTCCGGGTGGGCCCGGGATTGCTCGATGAAGGTCTTTACGTCGCCAAGATCGTGCTGTCCGTCGGCGTCCACCTGCAAGGCATGGCTGAAACCCAGGCGCGAGGCTTCGCGCAGGCCGGCCATCACTGCACCGCCCTTGCCCTGGTTGACGTCCAGCCTGACCAGATGCACCTGCTCGCCTTCGGCCAGCCGTTCCAGCGCCGCGGCACACGCCGGGCTGCTGGCGTCATCCACCAGCACACAGGGCAGGCCGTTGGCGAGCAACGCCTGGACCACCGCCGAGATGGCGGTTTCGTGGTTGTAGACCGGGATGACGGCGCAGGGGTTATGCATGTTTTCTGCCCTCCACAAATCCATTGTGGCGAGGGAGCTTGCTCCCGCTGGGCTGCGAAGCGGCCCCTGGTTTTACAAGAGCGAGTGCTTCGCACTCGAGCGGGAGCAAGCTCCCTCGCCACAGGGGATTGGTGGATCCATGTGAGTTAGTCATCGGCTATCCCCAGCACAATCCGCCCACTGGAGCACGCCGCCGTGTCATTGCGGTAGGCAAAGTACAGCTTGCCGCGCTCGCGGTCGAAGCGCAGGTGCAGTTGGATTTCATCGCCGGGGCGAACCAGTTGCTGGAATTTCAGCACTTCCATGCCAACGAACCGGGGTGGCAGGTCCAGTAGTTGGCGGCCCAGGCTCAAGGCCCAGTCGACCTGCACCACACCCGGCAATACCGGCGCGGCGGGGAAGTGGCCGCTGAAGTACGCCAGGTCTGGCGGTACGACCAACCGCAGGCTCCACTCCCCATCTGTTTCGACTTGCTCCAGGACTTCGGGAGCTTTGGGGCGTGGCGCCAGCAGCAGTGCCTCGACCTCGGCCTGGGGCAGCTTGCCTTGGGCGTTGAGCGGCAACTGCCGCAGCCAGCGCCAGCGCCGTGGCAGGGCGAGGGGTTCGCAGTGCGCGCTGAGGTGCCGGCGCAGGCCTTCGGTCATGGCGCGTCGACCCTGGTTGCGCAAGGCGTACAGGCCAGCGTCGCTCAGCACCACCAGTGCGCCGAGGGAGGCGCGATTTTCCTGCACCACCCCCAGCCGCGCCTCGCTGACCCAATCGTGGGCCACCAGCGCTTGTTCCAGCATCGGCAGGGAGATGCGTTTTTCCTCGAGCTTGACGATACGGTCCAGGCGTCCGCGCAGTTCGAAGCGCCCATCCTCGGCAATCCGCGCCGCGTCGGCGGTGTGTTCCACATGCCCGGCCGGCAGATAGGGCGAAGCGATCAGCAAGGCGCCGTCGCTGTCCTGACTCAGCTCGACGCCGGCAAAGGGTTGCCACAATTCTTCACCCTGGCGCCAGGCGATCCCCCCGGTTTCCGAGCTGCCGAAAATTTCCGTCGGCCATTGTCCCAGGCGTCGCTGCAAGCTGTGCGCGGCCTCGGAGGGCAAGGCGCCGCCGGAGGAAAACACTCGGCGCACGCTGCTCAGGGCCGGCCAATCGAGGTTGTCGCCCATGCGCTTGAGCAATGCCGGGCTGGCGACCCAGGCGAACGCCGCTTGTTCGCGGCTGGCCCGTTGCAGGTCCTCGGGAAACGCCAGTTGCCGACGCACGAATGGACGCCCGGCGCACAACGGCCACAGCACCCGGAACAGCAACCCGTAGATGTGCTGGGCGGCCACGCTGCCGATCATGCAGGCCGGGCCGAGGTCGGCGCCCCACAGCTGTTCCAGGGCCTGGACTTCGTGACTCAACTGTCGCAGGTTTTTTTCGATGCGCTTGGGTTCGCCGCTGGAACCCGAGGTGCACAGGCTCAGCCAGCAGTGATCGAGGTCCAGTTCGGCGGGGGCCATCGGCGCTTGTTGCAAATCGTCGGGACGGATGTCGCCGGGCTGGTCGGTCAGCCACAGGTCCACGTCCGCCGCCCAGCGCTGGCGGGTCTGCGCTTGCAGGTCGGCGGGCAGCAGGACCCGCACCCCGGCGCGCCAGGCGCCGAGCAGGGCGATGGCCAGGTCGGCGGCATCGTCCAGGTGCACCGCCACATGCCGTACGCCGCGCGCTTGCAGGCCGGCCGCCAGGCACAACGCCGCATTCCGCAGTTGCGAATGATCCAGTGCCGGAGCGACCGTAACGGTGCGTTCCGGCTGAGCCCTGAGCAACATCTGCTCAAGTGTTATCCAATTCATGGGCGGCCTCTTACCCGTTGTCGTATGAGCCATTCAATGGCAAACAGCAGCCCCATCAATCCGTAGGAAATCAGGCCGGTGTACAACATCCACCAACTCAGCGGCGCCCAGAGGGTCAGGGCGGCGGCGAGCAAACCGTTACACAGAAAAAACACACACCAGGCCACCGTGACCTGGCGGGTATACACCACGGCCTTGGCCGGCAGCTGCGGTTCGCGCAGGCGGGCCAGGCGTTCGATCATCGGCGGGCCGTACTTCAGGCTCAGGACAAACATCCCGAACATGAACCCGCTGATCAGCACGGGGTACCAGCGCAGCAGGAGCGGGCTGTCGAACAGCGCGAGCAACACACAAAACCCGATCGCGGTTGCAGCCATCCAGCGACTGCCGGCGCCGCCCTTGCCAAGCAACGCCCGGGCCAGCCACAGGCTCCCCAGCAGCAGCCCGAACTGCCACGGGGCGAAATGCTCCATGCCGAAATACACCGCAAAGGGGTACAGCAGGCCTGCCAGCAGCAGGCCGAGGCCAATCAGCCGGGTCATGCGGCCGGTTGGACCAGTCGATAGACCGCCTCGACCACGTCATTGACGGTGCGCACCGACTTGAATTCTTCAGCGGCGATTTTCTTGCCGGTCTGGCGCTTGATGTGATCGATCAGGTCGACCGCATCGATGCTGTCGATTTCCAGGTCCTGGTACAGGTTCGATTCCAGCGTCACGCGTGAAGGGTCCAGCTCGAAAAGCTCGACCAAGGCATCACGCAGGGTGTTGAAGATGTCGTCGCGAGTTTGCATGGTCCGGTCTCAGGCTTCTTGTTTTGCATTGACGAAGGCCGCAAGGCTCGCCACATTGCTGAAATGATTACGGGTGTCCTTGGCGTCGGCGTCGATCTTGATGCCATATTTTTTCTGGATCGCCAGGCCAAGCTCCAGGGCATCCACCGAGTCCAGGCCCAGGCCTTCGCCGAACAGGGTCTGGTCGTCGCCGATGTCGTCGATGCCGATGTCCTCCAGGCCGAGGGCTTCGATGATCAGCTGTTTGATGTCACGGTGCAGTTCGCTCATCTTCGGCGAGCTCCTTGATGTAGTAGTGATGCAAAAAATCGTTGAGCCTGCGCGAAGCCTGGGGAGGCGGGCCGAGCGCGGCGAACGCCTGTGGGTCTATATCGGCCCCGACGTGAAAACTGAAGTGCACGCGACACCGAGGGATGCGATACCAGGGTTCGGCCTTGGTCAGGGTCGTGGGGTTGACCTTGATCGTGACGGGCGTGAGGATTTTCGCACCCCGCAGGGCAATGGCCGCAGCCCCCCGATGAAAGGCTGGCACCTGGCCTGGCTGGGTGCGTGTGCCTTCGGGAAAGACGATTAGCGCCTGGCCATCCTGTAGCGCGTCGCTGGCAGCATCGAGCATGTCCATGCTGCCGTCATTGCTGATGTATTGGGTCGAACGCAATGGGCCACGGGTAAAGGGATTGTCCCACAGGCTTTGTTTGACCACGCAGTTGGCGTCTGGCACGAGCCCGATCAGGAACACCACGTCGATTAGCGACGGGTGATTGGCAATGATCATCTGCCCGGGGCGCCCGAGCCGTTCGGCACCATCGATCTGGTAGGTGAGCACCCCGGTGCGGGCCATGAACCGGATGAAGAACCAGAACAACCGTCCGACGGTGCGGCGAGCCCTTTGTCGGTGGGCCCTGGCGTCGCCGGGCAACCAGGCCAGCAACGGGAACACCAGCAAACGCAGGCAGAGCCCGCCCAGCCCGAACAGGGCGAAGCTTGCGGCGGTCGCGACCAGGCGCCAGTAATAGGCGTCGCGATGTTTACCGGTCACCGGTTGCGTTGCCAGGTCCATACACGATTCTTCCAGGCATGTTGGCAGGTGGTTTCGTTGTTCAGCAGGGTACGCAACAGCGCCAGGGCATGGGGCCACTCGCTGCCGGGCAGTTGGCCGGCCAGCGCGGACAGGTCCAGTCGCCAGTCATTGCCTGGAGTCAGCAGCAGGCCCACGGCATAGGGGAACGGCACGTCATTGACCCACGGTGCGTAGACTTGCGGCGGTTGTTCCTCGGTGATCACCAGCAACACGGCTGGCGAGCCTTCGTTCAACAACGCAGCGGCCTCCAGCACGCCGTGCTCCAACCCGTCGCCAGTGGCGGCCAGGGCGGTCATTTCGCTGGTTTCGCCGCGCATGATCGACCACAGGCCGATCACCGCGTTATGGACCGACAGGCTGAATTGGGTCGGCGACAAGGGCAGGTCGGCCGCCAGGTCCTTCAGAATCTCGAAAGTGCGCGGGGTTTCACCGTGACGGGAAATAAAGACCAACGGTAGGTCCGGACGGTCCTCGGCCAGTGGCCAGCCGACGCTGAAGGCCATCCGCGCCAGGCGACTGAGACGCCGGCGTTGCATGGCGGGCAGGAACGAGACGTCAGGGGCGGCATCGCTGGCCGGCAATACGACCGGCTGTCGGCTCCATGCCTGCCAATCGTCCACGCTTTCGAGCCCAGGGGCCCATGCGCGCCATTGGGCGATATTGAAATTGATCACAAACTTCACCCCACCCCTGCGGGCTTTTATTGTCACGGTTCAGTGGTTTGACCCGCGTCCAACCCTGCATGGCCTTGCGACCCAAGTGGCGCGCATTATCCCGGTGCGGTTGGCTTGTAGCAAATACTGGTTACATTTTGCCCAGCAAAATGTACGGGTTGGTCCGCTCGATGCCAGGCAAGGACCATTGTCGCGATCTCCGCGAGTTTGTCTGTCGGTTGTTTCTGTCATTGACTGGGCGTAATTGACGTCTGAATCGGTGGAAAAGCCACTAACGCTGTAGTCCTTCTACGCAGAAGGTAGCTAAGCGGTGTCGCGCCCTACTACACTCGGGAATCTTTGATACACGGAGGTTTTGACATGCGGCGTGTGGTGTTCAATCAGAAAGGTGGCGTGGGCAAGTCCAGCATCGCCTGCAATCTGGCGGCAGTCAGCGCCAGCGAAGGCTATCGCACGCTGTTGGTAGACCTGGATGCCCAGGCCAACTCCACTCAATACCTGACTGGCCTGACCGGCGATGACATCCCCATGGGCATCGCCGATTTCTTCAAGCAGACCCTGTCGTCCGGGCCTTTCTCGAAAAAGAACAAGGTGGATATCTACGAAACGCCCTTCGACAACCTGCATGTCATCACCGCCACGGCGGAGCTGACGGACCTGCAGCCCAAGCTCGAGGCCAAGCACAAGATCAACAAGCTGCGCAAATTGCTTGAAGAGTTGGAGGAGGATTACGACCGGATTTACCTGGACACTCCGCCAGCCTTGAATTTCTACGCGGTTTCGGCGCTGATCGCCGCTGATCGGGTGTTGATTCCTTTCGACTGCGACAGTTTTTCCCGTCAGGCCCTGTACGGCCTGCTGGCGGAAATCGAAGAGCTCAAGGACGACCATAACGAAGGCCTGGAAGTCGAAGGCATCGTGGTCAACCAGTTCCAGGCCCGCGCCAGCCTGCCGCAGCAGATTCTCGACGAGCTGATCGCCGAAGGCCTGCCGGTGTTGCCGGTGTACCTCAGCAGTTCGGTGCGCATGCGCGAATCCCACCAGGCCAGCCTGCCGCTGATCCACCTCGACCCGCGACACAAACTGACCCAGCAGTTCATGGAGTTGCATAGTCTGCTGGAAAGCGCCTGAATCTGACCTGTGAAAAACCCATGTGTGGGAGCGAGCTTAGTGGGAGCAAAGCTTGCTCGCGATCCAGGCGCTGCGGTCCTCAAGAGACCGCGGCGTTTTCATCGCGGGCAAGCCTTGCTCCCACAAAGCCCACAGTTATCTCACGGCTTCAAATCCCCTGGCTGCGCAACCAGCTCATCAATTGGGGCAAGGGAAACGCGCCACTCTGGCGCGCCACTTCCCTGCCGTCCTTGAACAGAATCAGGCTGGGAATCGAGCGAATGCCCAACTGCGCCGATAGTTGCTGGTTGGCCTCGCTGTCGAGCTTGGCCAGCCGACATTTGCCCGCCAACTGCGCGGCGGCTTGTTCGAACACGGGCGCGAAGGATTTGCACGGCCCGCACCAATCGGCCCACACATCCACCAGCAACGGCAGGTCACCCTTGATCTGGCTGGCGTAGTCGCCTTGCTTGAGTTCGAACGGCTTGCTCAATAACATCTGGGCCTTACAGCGCCCGCACTTGGGCTGGTCGCCCAGGCGTTCAGCGGGTATGCGATTGAGCCCGTTGCAATGGGGGCAGGGGATCAGCATCAGGTCGGTCTCCAAAAAATCATTGGCACAGATTGAACACTATATAGAAACCACCACAAAACCTGTGGGAGCGGGCTTGCTCGCGAATGCGGTGCGTCAGACACCTGGATGTCGACTGACACACCGTCTTCGCGAGCAAGCCCGCTCCCACAGGGTTATGCCGTTGCCGGTTATTTACCGTTGGTCAGCGTGTTGTAGCTGGTCATCAGGTTGCGGTAGTCCGGGATGTGGTTGGAGAACAGGGTCGCCAAGCCTTCCACGTCGTTGCGCCAGTCGCGGTGCAGTTCACAGGCCAGGCCGAACCAAGTCATCAGTTGGGCTCCGGAGGACGACATGCGGTCCCAGGCCGATTGGCGGGTCAGTTCGTTGAACGTACCGGACGCATCGGTGACCACGAACACTTCGAAACCTTCGGCCAGGGCCGACAGTGCCGGGAAGGCTACGCAGACTTCAGTGACGACGCCGGCGATGATCAGTTGTTTCTTGCCGGTGGCCTTGATCGCCTTGACGAAATCCTCGTTGTCCCAGGCGTTGATCTGGCCAGGACGAGCGATGTACGGCGCATCCGGGAACAGGGTCTTGAGTTCGGGCATCAACGGGCCGTTGGGGCCGGTTTCGAAGCTGGTGGTGAGGATGGTCGGCAGTTGGAAATACTTCGCCAAGTCGGCCAGGGCCAGCACGTTGTTCTTGAAACGGTCCGGGTCGATGTCGCGTACCAGGGACAGCAGGCCTGCTTGATGGTCGACCAGCAGAACAGCAGCGTTATCTTTGTCGAGACGGTTGTAGGAAGTTGTCATGGCGTAGCCCTCATTAAGTTTTGGTTGCCGAAGGTTTCGGCGTGGTTAAGGTTTTTAATGTCGGTGCAGCGATTATTCGGTGACTCATCTGGCCGAAGCGCCGGTTTGAATCCGTGTTGCGTTTCGATGGGTGTAGATTAAAACTGGCACCTTTGAAGCGCTAGACTGCGAAAATCAGCCTTAGCGTTCTATTTGGAGAACGATCATCGAAGACCTCAATACGCTTTACTACTTCACCCAGGTGGTTGAGCACCGTGGGTTCGCCGCCGCCGGCCGAGCCCTGGACATGCCCAAATCCAAGCTGAGCCGGCGCATTGCCCAGTTGGAAGAGCGACTCGGGGTGCGGCTGCTCCATCGCACCAGCCGCCACTGCACATTGACCGAAATCGGCCAGGCCTATTACCAGCGCTGCCTGGCGATGCGGGTCGAAGCCGAGAGCGCGGCGGAAGTGATCGAGCGCAACCGCTCCGAACCCCAGGGTCTGGTGCGCATCAGTTGCCCGACGGCGCTGCTCAACAGCTGGGTCGGGCCGATGCTGACCCGCTACATGCTCAAATACCCGCGGGTGGAGTTGTTCATCGAGAGCACCAACCGCCGGGTGGACCTGATCCATGAAGGGTTCGATATCGCCTTGCGGGTGCGCTTTCCGCCGCTGGAAAACACCGACATGGTCATGAAGGTGTTGAGCAACAGCACCCAATGTCTGGTGGGCAGCCCGGCGTTTATCGAGCGCTTGTCTTCACCGGCCTCCCCGGCGGACCTCAACGGCTTGCCGAGCGTGCATTGGGGCGCGGCGCAGCGGGAATACCAGTGGGAGTTGTTCGGCCCGGACGGCACCCGTGCGCTGATCCGCCATGAACCGCGCATGGTCACCGACGACCTGCTGGCCCTGCGTCATGCCGTGCTGGCAGGCATCGGCATCGCCCACTTGCCCACCGTGGTGGTGCGCGAAGACATCGCGGCCGGGCGGCTGGTGGAACTGGTGCCGGGCTGGACGCCCAAGTGCGGGATCGTCCATGCGATCTTTGCCTCACGCCGCGGGTTGCTGCCGTCGGTGCGTACGCTGATCGATTTTTTGGCCGAAGAATTCAGCCAGAGTGATATGGCGTAGGACGGAGACAGTAATGCCACCGGATTCTCCTTGTGGGAGCGGGCTTGCTCGCGAAGACGGTGTGTCAGTCAACATCTATGTGTCTGATACGCCGCCTTCGCGAGCAAGCCCGCTCCCACAGGAACTCATACTCCAGGCTTTTCCAAGGACATTTATCAAGGGGGCCATTCATCAGGTGCGCCGCACTGAAACGCTGTCACGGCCTCAAAGAGACACCATGTACCTGTTTGCAGACTCAGGAGGTCCCATGAGCCATCCTCAAGACCCAGCCACTCCCCAGGCAGTGGACAACCCCAACGACGACGGCTTCGTGCTCGGCACCGCCGGCCGCGACGAGGACCCCAACGCCGCCCCGTCCTACGCCACCGACCGCCGCCACGACCGGGACGAACTGACCCCTGAAGACGCCCGCGGCATGCCCGGCTATCCCGAGGAAAAACCAGCGGCCAAACCCAAGGAGAAGGGGGTTGAAGAGGCAGAGCCGGGCATCGAGACGCCTGAGCAGGGGAACGATAAGGTTGGGTGAGTAACCTGCGATAAATTGAAGATTGCCATCGCGAGCAAGCTCCCACATGGATGGCTGTGTGACCGCGATATTTGCGACAACACCCCACCCCTGTGGAGCGAGCTTGCTCGCGATGACTCTCGTCCAGACAATCCTCTCGCCGTAAAAGCTGTCATCTTTCTTCCTAGCGTTATCGCAATTTGCGATAAATGCGATTTGTGTTTAACTCGTCCATAGCAAAATGCGATGAGGAAAAGGGATGAGTGCACTGATCGAACAAGTCGCCGCTCATTGGGAGTTTGTGTCTCCCTTGCTGCGTAAGCCCAGGAGCGAAGAGGATTACGACCGGTTGGTCGCAGCGCTCGATGAATTGTTGGAGTTGGTTGGCGAAGAAGAAGCCCATCCGCTGATGAGCCTGGTGGACATTATCGGTGAATGGATCGAGGCCTGGGATCATCAACACCGGCCGATGCCCAAGGCCACTGGCGTTGAGGCGCTTCGTTATCTGATGCGCGAGCATGGGAAGAGCCAGAGCGACTTGCCGGGTGTCGGTACCCAGTCGGTGGTATCGGAGATATTGAGCGGCAAGCGTCAGCTCAATTTAAGGCAGATCCGCTGGCTGGCGGAGCGCTTCGGCGTATCGGTTGAGACCTTTATTTGATGGCTTGGCGCACTAACTGTGGCGAGGGAGCTTGCTCCCGCTCGGCTGCGAAGCAGTCGTCGCTTTTGAGGGCTTGGGGCCGCTGCGCAGCCCAGCGGGAGCAAGCTCCCTCGCCACAGGGGATGCGCTATGTCGACTGGCGGGGTTCGACGTTGTCCAGTGCCCGGTTCGCCAGTAAAACGCTTAGTTCGATCAATTGCTGAATGCCTAGGGCGACTTGCCGCCTGGAGCCTTTCAGGTCGAATGCCAGGTCGCTGACCATGGCGTTGGCCGAGGCCAGGTTTTCGCTGAGGTTGGCGAGCAGGGTTTCGGTGTCGACGCCATTGACGACGGTGAACAGTTGGCTTGGATCGGCCTCGGGTTTGCTGGGTTTTGGGTTGAGGTAGTAGTCGAGGACGCGGTCAGCTGTTTCGTCGAACTCTTTTGAGTTCGGGTTGGCTGGGTCGGTATCTGGCGGGTTGGGGGTTGCTTTGAACATAGATGAAACTCCTTGATGAGTGGAGTCGTCACCCGTCGCTGCTAAACGAAGAGGGTGGCGGCTGTACGCGGGTTAGCAGACCAGGCATCAAGGAACCCGGCGCACCGAAGTGCCCCACGCATAGCCGCCATAATGCTGACAAGTCGATGATGATCGACTGTTCGAATGGCGACGCTGGCGTGCCTTGATGTTGTTCGAGCTGCTAAACCCGATCGCTGATTTTCAGCAACGGGGAAACGATAAAGCCCGAGCCCAAGGCGCACAAGCCGGCGGATTCTGGCGTAGTTGTAGGCAATGGCGCAAGGCGGCGTAGCCTGCTCCTACGTGGTCCTACATCGAAATAAACGCGGTGATTGCAGGGCTCTTGTGGCGAGGGAGCTTGCTCCCGCTCGGCTGCGAAGCAGTCGTCGCTTTTGGGGGCTTGGGGCCGCTGCGCAGCCCAGCGGGAGCAAGCTCCCTTGCCACAGGGTTATGTGTTTGGTGGGAGGTCTGTTTTAGCCAGGGCCTGCGCTACGACGAGCAACTGATCTCCAGGTGCTTGCCCCATTCCGGCGGGCGCTCGGCGTAGCTGTCCATGCCCGGTTGTTCTTCGAATGGGTTGCTCAAGACGGTGTGCAAGCGGCGGACTTCGTCGTAGTCGCCTGATTCGGCGGCGTCGATGGCTTTCTGTGCCAGGTAATTGCGCAGCACGTACAGCGGGTTGACGGCGTGCATGCGGGCGCGGCGTTGGTCTTGATCGACGGGGCCTTCGCGGTTGACGCGGGCGATATAGAGTTCGCCCCAGGCGTCGAAGCCCTTGAGGTCTACGAAGTCGTCGCGCAGGGTGGCGATGGCTTGCTCGGGCGCCTGGTTGCCGAGTCGACGGAAGAACAGGCTGTAGTCGACGCCGCTGTTCTGCATCAGTTGCAGCAGGCGTTCCACCAGTTTCTGGTCATCCTCTTCGGCGACGGTCAAACCGAGTCGGCGGCGCATCAAGTCCAGGTAGTGAGCCTGGTACAGCGGCAAATACAGCCCGAGGGTCTCGCGCAGCGCGTCGACGCTGATGAAGGGCGTCAGGGCCTGGGCCAGGGCGCTGAGGTTCCACTGGCCGATGGGCACCTGGTTGCTGAACGAATAGCGGCCCTGGTCATCGGAGTGGTTGCAGATGAAGTTGGCGTCGAAGTCATCGAGGAAGGCGAACGGCCCGAAGTCGAAGGTGATGCCCAGGATCGACATGTTGTCGGTGTTCATCACGCCATGGCAGAAACCGTAGGCCTGCCATTTGGCAATCAGCTCGGCGTTGCGCTCGACGATTTCGCGGTACATCGCCAGATACGGCTCCGGCTGCTCACGGCACTCGGCAAAATGCAGGCTCAAGACGTGCTCGGCGAGGGCCGCGTGCAGTTCGGGTTTCTTGGTGTAGTAGAAGTATTCGAAATGACCGAAACGCACATGGCTCGGCGCCAGGCGCAGCACCATGGCGGCGCGCTCCTGTTTTTCGCGCCACACCGGGGTGTCCGAGCCGATCACGCACAAGGCGCGGGTGGTGGGGATGCCGAGGGCGTGCAAGGCCTCGGAGGCGAGGAATTCGCGGATCGAGGAGCGCAGCACCGCGCGCCCGTCGCCCATGCGCGAGAACGGCGTCTGGCCGGCGCCCTTGAGGTGCAGGTCCCAGTGCTCGCCGGCCTCGTTGTACACCTCGCCCAGCAGCAACCCGCGGCCATCGCCCAGTTGTGGGTTGTAGTGACCGAATTGATGCCCCGAATACACCATCGCCCGAGGCTCGGTTTCAGCCCAGAGCTTGTGGCCGCCGAAGATCTCGGCGAACAGCGCTGTCTCGGCTTCTGCCGCATCCAGGTCCAGCAACGCCATGGCCGCCGGGCTGGCGACCACCAACCGTGGATTGTCGATGGGCTCGGGCAGCACGTGGGCCGAGAAACCGTCGCCCAGGCGGGCGAAGCGGTTATCGAAGGTCAGCGTTTCCAGCGTTTTCATGGACTTCTCCGGCGGGACGCCCGCAGGCAACCCGCAATCAGTCGAGTGTGCCTTGCGGCGGCTCAGGCACCGGCTTGATGCTGGCGACAGCCGACGGCACGGGCGTGATGGTCTTTTTGTCGGGCTCGGCAGGCACCAGCTTGTATTCCTGGCCTTGCAGGTTCTTCAGATAGATTTCCATCTGCCGGAAGGAGATGTTGATGTGCTCCTTCTTGAATTCCCGATTGATGAATCGGTTGATCTCGTCCAGCACCGGGTTGCGGTCGCCGAGATCGCGCACATGCATGCGCAGCTCATGGTCCAGGGTGCTTTCACCGAAGTTCAGGAAGTACACGATGGGCTCCGGCTCCTTCAATACGCGCGGATTGTCACGTGCAGCCTTGAGCAGCAGTTCGCGCACCCGATCCAGGTCCGAACCATAGTCCACGCCCAGTTTCAGGGTCACGCGGGTCACGGTGTCCGTCAGCGACCAGTTGATCAGTTGCCCGGTGATGAAGGTCTTGTTCGGGACAATGATGTCCTTGCGGTCGAAGTCGGTGATGGTGGTCGCGCGAATGCGGATCTTGCTGACCGTGCCCGACAGGTTGCCGATGGTGATGGTGTCGCCGATGCGCACCGGGCGCTCGAACAGGATCATGATGCCGGAGATGAAGTTGGCGAAGATCTCCTGCATGCCGAAACCCAGGCCTACCGACAGTGCCGCCACCAGCCATTGCAGCTTGTCCCAGCTCACGCCCAGGGTAGAAAGCGTGGTGACGAAACCGACGCCGGCGATGACGTAGGACAACAGCGTGGTGGTCGCGTAAGCGCTGCCTTGGGCTAGGTTGAGCTTTGACAGCACGAACACCTCCAGCAGGCCCGGCAGGTTGCGGGCCAGGGCGAAGGTGATGCCAATGATGATCAACGCGCCGAGCATGTCACCGATGCTGATGGGCACCATGCTCATGTTGACGCCGGTGCCGCTGGTGTACTCGTAGAGCGTGATGTTGTCCAGGTACGAGAACACGCTGATCAAGTCCGACCAAACCCAATACAACGCGGCCATGAAGCCGCCGAGCAGGGCGAGGCGGATCAGGCGCAGGGATTGCTCGTTGACCTTCTCGATATCCAGGGTCGGCTCTTCGACCACCGCTTCGCCGTCGCCGGCTTCCTTGGCCGCCTGGCGCTTGGCCAGGGCGCGCTGGTAGGCCAGGCGCCGTGCCGCGACCGACAGGCCGCGCACGAAGGTGGCTTCGATCACCAGCCAGAACATCAGCAGGTACAAGGTATTGATCAGCCGGTCGCTGAGTTTCAGCGCGGTGTAGTAGTAGCCGAAGCACACCGCCACGAACAGCGCGATCGGCAGTGCGGTGAACAGCACCCCGACAGCCTTGCGGAACAGCGAAGTGTTCTTGTGCGTCGGGCTGCTGAGCAACAGGCGACTGAGCAGCCACGCCATCAGCGCATAGCAGGTCAGCACCACCGGCATGCCGAGCACGTCATCGGCCAAGGTCGAAGGTTGCAACTCGGCCACGGCCACCACGGCCACCAGCGCCAGTACCACCAGCCCGAGCCGGCGAATCCAGCCTTGGAGGAATTCGACTTGGGGTTTCTCCCAGCGGAAATGCAACTCGGCCACACCGCCAGGCGCCAGCACCCGATAGGCGGTGTAGAACACCAGCCAGGCCTGGCCGATCTGCAGCAGCGCCGCGCCGAGGTTGGCGTTCTGGCCGCGGGCGTCGATCTGCAAGGCATAGCCGCAGAGTGTCAGCGCCAGGGCGACCGGCATTGCCAGCAGGATGTTGATCAGGATCGCCTGGGGGGTGTGCCACTGGCTGTCGCGCTTGAAGTGGCCGACATCCTGGTGAACCTTGTTCAAGCGGGCGTAGAGATTCTTGCGCCGCCACAGCAGCACGCCGATCAGCAGCACCAGGGGCAGGAACAGCAAGGGCCGCTGGGTCAGGCCATCGGCCAGTTCACTGAGGCTCGACGCCCAAGGCAGCGAGTCGATCTGTTTCTCCAGGCGCGTCGGCACGGCACGCATCCATTCGAAATCCAGCGGCTTGTTGCTGGGAATCCAGAACATCTGCTCTTCAAGCGTCGCCCGCAGGTTCTGGGCGGTGCTGAGCAGTTGCTTCTGGTTGAGCTGCAAGGTGATGGATTCGTTGAGTACCGCGCTCAACTCCCGGTTCAGGCGCTCCAGTAGATCGACGCGGGTCAGTGCCAGTTCCAGCAAGGTCCTGCGCAGTTGCGGCGTGGCTTGTTCCGAGGGTTGCGAGGCCAGCAGATTGTCGACATAGGCACTGGGGTTGTTCAGCAGCTCACGTTGTTGGCTGACTTCGAACTGGTACAGGCGGATGTCGGCGATCTGGTCGGCCAGGGTCTGGTCCAGCTTCAGACGCGGCAGGGTCTGGCGCTGCTTGTAGAGAATCTTGGAGAGCAGCAGGCTGCCCTTGAGCACGCTGATCTGTTCGTCCAGGGCTGCGTCGGTCTGGGTCACGCTGTCCAGCAATTGCTTGGTCTGCAGGTTCTGCTGGGTGACTTCGTTGAGGCGGTCGGTGCTCTTGAGCAGGTAGTCGGAGAGCTTCAGGTTGGCTGAGCTTTCGGTCGCCAGCAAGCTGCTGCCACCGGCCTTCTGGGCTTCGATGGATTGCTGGGTCACTGTCTCCTGGGACTGGGCCAGGCGCTTCTGGTTGATCAGGTTCTGCAGGTCCTGGATTTCCTGCTCCATGCGGGCGATTTTTTCCATCAGCAGATCGTGCTGGCCGTTGCCCAAGTCCTGCAGTTGGCTGTTGCCGGCCAGTTCCTGGCGGCGCAGCGGGATCAGCGCATTGAGTGCCGCCAACTCGGCGTTGAGCTGGTCGCGCTGCTCGGCGCTGAGGGCCTTGCCGGCATCTCGACCGGCCTTGAGAGTCGCGTTGATCTGCTGGATGCGGGTCTGGCTGGTGGAGATTTCCGCCTGGGCACGCTCGGGGCGGGTCTGGGCGGTGATGACCAGGCTGTTGGCATCGGCCAGGGCTTTTTGCAGGTCGCTCTGCTGGGTGGAGCGATCCGTGAGCATTTGTTCGAGCTGGGGAATCGGCAGGTTGGCATAGCGTTGCGCCACCGGCACCACCGTGGTGCCCTTGAGCCGCGCCAGTTCGCGCTGGTTCTCGATGTTCTGCTTGGGCGCCGTGGCCAGTTGCTGTTTGAGCGCCTGCAGCTTCTGTTCGTAATCCGCCTTGCTGTTGAGCTGGGTCAGCGTGTTCTGCAAGACGGCCTGCAGGGCTTTTTGGTCAGCTTCCGGGAGTTTGCGGTCGCCGATCTTGTCCAGGCTGGCCTGTACCGAGGCACTGGTGGGCGGCTCGGCGGCGTGCACCGTGCAGATGGAAAGACTCAGGCCGAGCAGGGCAATGGCGAAAAAGGAGCGCAGGGTAGGCATAGAGACCGGTCAAGCAAGTGAGAGTGGGAGCAGTTTAGAGGAACAAGCCGGGACCCGGGCGACTTCCTTCGGGGAATCTGACGCCCACTTTGCCGATCTTGTTCCCGTCCATGGCCGCGACGGTCCACAGGGTATTGTTCCAGTCCACTTGGTCGCCGACTACTGGCGCACCGCCCACTTTCTGGGCAATGAAGCGGCCCAGGGTCATGTCTGGATCGATGCCGTCCAGCTTCAACCCGTAGAGTGCGGCAACCGCGGCCAGCTGGGCGTCTCCTTCGAGTACGAAGTCGCCGAAGAAGCGCAAATCCAGGCCTCGTTGCGGTGCCTGGCTGAACAGTTTTCCAAGTGCTGGCAAATCGTGTTCATGGCCGATAACACACAGCAAATCATCGACTTCCAGCACCGTACTACCCGACGGATGGAGCAATTGCTGGCCACGAAACAGGGCCGCGATGCGGGTTCCATCGGGCATTTTCAGGTCCCGCAGGGGCGAACCGATGCACCATTTTTCCTTGCCCAGGCGATAGATGAACAGCTCCCACTCGCTGGTGACGTGCACTTCCAGCGCGGCCCGGGAAATCGGCAGTGGCTCGGGCGGGACGGTCACATGCAACAACTTGGCGACCCACGGCAAGCTCGTGCCCTGCACCAGCAGCGAGACCAGCACGATAAAAAATGCCAGGTTGAAATAGAGCTGCGCCTGGGGCAGGCCGGCCATCAGCGGGAACACGGCCAGGATGATCGGTACCGCGCCGCGCAGCCCGACCCAGGAGATAAATGCTTTTTCACGACCATGGAACGCCTTGAACGGCAGCAGGCCGACCATGACCGACAGCGGGCGGGCAAACAGGATCATCCACAACGCCAGCCCCAGGGCCGGCAAGGCGATCGGCAACAGGTCGTGGGGCGTGACCAGCAGCCCCAGCACCAGGAACATGCCGATTTGCGCCAGCCACGCCATGCCATCGAGCATATGCAGGATGCCATGGCGGCTGCGCACCGGACGGTTGCCCAGCACCAGGCCACACAGGTACACCGCCAGGAAGCCACTGCCGTGCAGGGCGTTGGTCAGGGCGAACACGGCCAGGCCGCCGCTGATGACCAGGATCGGGTAGAGCCCGTTGGCCAGGTTGATGCGGTTGACCATCTGCAGCATCAGCCAGCCACCGCCCAGGCCGATCACGGCGCCAATCCCGAACTCTTGCACCAGATGCCCCAACAGGCTCCAGTGCAGGCCGGTTTCACCGCTGGCCAGCATGCCGATCAAGGTGACGGTGAGGAACACCGCCATGGGGTCGTTGCTGCCGGACTCGATTTCCAGGGTGGCGCTGACCCGTTCGTTCAGGCCTTTGCCGCCCAGCAGCGAGAACACCGCCGCGGCGTCGGTGGAGCCGACGATGGCGCCGATCAGCAGGCCTTGGATCAGGTTGAGGTTGAACAGCCATGCCGCCGCCAGGCCGGTCAGTCCGGTGGTAATCAACACCCCGACCGTCGCCAGCGACAACGCCGGCCACAGCGCCACGCGAAAGCTCGACACCCGCGTGCGCAAGCCGCCATCGAGCAGGATGACCGCCAACGCGAGGTTGCCGACCAGATAGGCCGTGGCGTAGTTATCGAAAAGAATACCGGCGCCGTCGACACCGGCCACCATGCCCACGGCCAGGATGATCACCAGGATCGGGATGCCCAGGCGGGACGAAAGGGAGCTCACCAGGATGCTCGCACCTACCAGCAACGCGCCGATCAAGAACAGGCTGTTGATGGTCGTTGCAGTCAAAGGCGTTACTCCGGAAGAACTGAAGGACGGGCACAGACTGACCATGCAGTCTGCGTGCCAGCGATTCTAACCTGTTGAAATGTGATGCTGTCAAAAAAGGTTTGGGATTGGAGTCTGGGCGCAGCCCTGGTGGTGAGGGAGCTTGCTCCCGCTCGGCTGCGAAGCAGTCGTCGCTTTTAAGGACGGGGCCGCTGCGCGACCCAGCGGGAGCAAGCTCCCTCGCCACAGAAGCTGGATTGTTGATTGCTCACTGTCTGTGAACAATCAACAGCTACGTGGATTAAAGGCTGAACCGCCCAACCATGCTGTTCAGGTCCACGGCCAGGCGCGACAGTTCGGCGCTGGCGGCACTGGTCTGGTTGGCGCCGGTGGCCGATTGCACCGACAGGTCGCGGATGTTCACCAGGTTGCGGTCGACTTCCCGAGCCACCTGGGCCTGTTCTTCGGCGGCACTGGCGATTACCAGGTTGCGTTCGTTGATCTCGACGATGGCGCTGTTGATTGTGTCCAGGGACATGCCGGCACCGCGGGCGATGTTCAGCGTCGATTCGGCGCGTTCGGTGCTGTTGCGCATCGAATCCACGGCCTGTTCGGTGCCGCTCTGGATGCTGCCGATCATGCGTTCGATTTCGCTGGTCGACTGCTGGGTGCGGTGGGCCAGGGCGCGAACTTCGTCGGCAACCACGGCAAAGCCTCGTCCGGCCTCACCGGCGCGAGCGGCTTCGATGGCGGCGTTCAGTGCCAGCAGGTTGGTCTGGTCGGCCAGGCCGCGGATCACATCCAGGACTTTACCGATGTCGCGGGATTCATTGGCCAAGTTACCAATCAGCGAAGCGGTACTTTGTACGTCGGCACTCATGCGCTCGATGGCGCCGACGGTTTCCTGCACCAGGTCGCGACCGTCGCCCGCAGAGGTAGTGGCGTTCCTGGACGCTTCCGACGTGCTGACCGCATTGCGCGCGACTTCTTCCACCGCACTGGTCATCTCGTTGACCGCCGTGGCGGCCTGTTCGATTTCGTTGTTCTGCTGGGTCAGGCCACGGGCGCTTTCGTCGGTGACGCTGTTGAGTTCTTCAGCGGCGGAGGCCAGTTGCGTGGCCGAACCGGAGATCCGCTGCAAGGTGTCGCGTAGTTTGTCCTGCATGGTCGACATCGCACGCAGCAGGCGCCCGGCTTCGTCGCTGCCGTCAACGGTGATCGGCCGGGTCAGGTTGCCCTTGGCAATTTCCTCGGCGGCATCCAATGCGTTGGCGATCGGCTTGGTGATGCTGTTGGTCAGCAGCCAGGCGAACAGCACGGTCAGGCCAGTGGCGATAATCAGCAGGGTAACGACCCAGTTGAACGCGGTGGAATATTGTTGCGCCGCGTTTTTATTGAATGCTTCCGCTTGCTGGTTATTAATGTCTGTCAAGCGAGCCAGCACGGCGTTGACGGCGTCGGAATTGCTCATCAGCTCGGTGTTGAGCAGCGCTTGCAGTTCATTGACCTGATTGTTGCGCGACAGGGTTTTCATCCGCTCTTCGAGCTGGCGGTACTGATTGAGCAACTGAACATACTGGTCATACGCGGCCCGTTCTTCAGGAGCGCTGATGAGTTTTTCATAGGCCGCCTGTGCGGCGCGGACCTGTTGGTTGCGCTGCTCGAACAGATCCAGAGTTTTTTGCTGGGTATCCGCTTCGCGGTTGGTCAGCAGGCGATAGGACAACACGCGCAAACGCAGGGTGAGCTGGGTGAACTCGTTCAGGGCCTTGATACTGGGGACGCTGTTCTGGGCGATGTTGTCGCCAGACACGCGAATCTTATTCATCTGTGTCAGGGCAAACACCCCAAGGGCCAGCATCAGGGCGCCGATCAGGGCAAACCCCAGGAACGCCCGCGGCGCGATGTTCATATTACGTAGGGACATGGAAATTACCGTGAAGAAGCGCGTCCGTGCGGGGCTGTGACTGGTTCTCCTGACTTATCGGTCCAGCGACTGAAGTCTTGAGTGCCATGCGTGCTTTTGTCGCAGCGCAGCCGGCGCCGTGCGACGAAGGGTAGGAACCAGATTCTTGAATCGCAGTCTCTACAGCTCGCGAGCGAAGCACCGCCCCGTGTAAAACGTGGCATCGGCGGTGACTTTTCTTTATCGTACGCGCCCCTTGGAAAAGCCTGGAAATCAATATGTTGGAAGCATCCCTCAGCCAACTGGAGCAACTGGTCAATGACCTGGTGCAACAGAACCTGCACCTCACCGGCCTGAACGAAACCCTGAGCGCTGAACTTGCCAGGGCCAAGGATGAAAACGAAAGCCTGCAACTGAGCCTGATGGAACAGGAAGAGCTGCACGGCGCCACCGCGGCCCGCATCCAGGCCCTGATCGAGCGCGCCAGCGCCGGTCCTGTCAGCGCATGAAGCACGGTGCCGACGGGGTGACGGTCGTCTCGATCCTGGGAGAAGACTATTCAATCAAAGCACCGGCCGGGCAGGAACAGGCCCTGCTGGACGCCGCTTCGATGCTCAAGGCCGCACTGGCCGACACCAAAAGGAAATACCCGACGCTGATCGGTGATCGCCTGCTGGTATTGGCGGCCATGAACCTGTGTTCGCAGCAGATGGAAATGCAGAAGCAGCATCAAGCGGAACTCGACCGTTACCAAGAGCAAGTCAGCGCCACGGTCGAGGTGATTGCCAAGACGATTCAGCAGGCCTGACCCCTATTTGGTCTGATATTGGTGGCGATCCAGTTGTGGGAGCGAGCCTGCTCGCGAGGCGGTGTGTCAGTTGTAACTGATTTGCCTGGTACATTGCTTTCGCGAGCAGGCTCGCTCCCACAGTAGATATTGGTGAACACATAATCTGTATTCACACCTGCCCCTGTGGGAGCGAGCCTGCTCGCGAATGAATTCAGCAGCGCAGCAAAGTCCGGTTCAGAACCACTCATCCCGCATCCCCAGGCACGTATCATCCCGCGCCTCAAGAATCGCCAGCTCATGGTGACACCCCGGCACTTCCCAAGTCAGGAAGTAGCGCGCCGCTTGCAGCTTGCCTTTATAGAAGTCGCTGTCCGCCGCATTCCCCTTGGCCAGGCCTTCCTCGGCACGAATCGCCTGTTCCAGCCAGCGCCAGCCGATCACCATGTGCCCAAACACCTTCAGGTACAGCGCCGAGTTGGCGAGGCTGCCGTTGACCTTGCCCTGGGCCAGGTCCGTCAGCAAACCGAGGGTGACGGTTTGCAGGCGCGCCACCAGCGCTTCCAGCGGCTGGCGCAGCGGCGTCAGCGATGGGTGCGCCTGGGCTCGTTCGGTGGTGTCGGCTACCAGGCGAATCAACTGCTTGAGACCGGCACCGCCGTTCTGCGCCAGCTTGCGTCCCAGCAGGTCCAGGGACTGGATGCCGTGGGTGCCTTCATGGATCGGGTTCAAGCGGTTGTCGCGGTAGTACTGCTCCACCGGGTATTCGCGGGTGTAGCCGTGGCCGCCGAGAATTTGGATCGCCAGCTCGTTGGCCTTCAGGCAGAACTCCGAGGGCCAGGATTTGACGATGGGGGTCAGCAGGTCCAGCAGTTCATGGGCGCGCCGGCGCTCGGCTTCGCTTTCCAGTGTGGTGGTGTCGTCGAACAGCCGGGCCGCGTAAAGGCCCAGGTCAAACGAACCTTCGACGTAAGCCTTCTGGGTCAGCAGCATGCGTCGCACGTCGGCGTGCTGGATGATCGCCACCGGGGCGGTGGTCGGGTCCTTGCTGTCAGGTACGCGGCCCTGCGGGCGTTCACGAGCGTATTCCAGCGAATACAGGTAACCGGCGTAACCGAGCATCACCGCGCCCATGCCGACGCCGATCCGCGCCTCGTTCATCATCTGGAACATGTAGCTCAGGCCGTGGTGCGGTTTGCCTACGAGGTAACCGACACATTCGCCGTTGTCGCCGAAGTTCAGCGCCGTCGAGGTGGTGCCGCGCCAGCCCATCTTGTGGAACAGCCCGGCCAGCAGCACGTCGTTACGCGGGCCGAGGCTGCCGTCGTCATTGACCAGGAACTTGGGCACGATAAACAGCGAAATGCCTTTCACGCCCGGCGGTGCGTCCGGCAATTTCGCCAAGACCATGTGGACGATGTTTTCCGACAACGGATGGTCGCCGCCAGAGATAAAAATCTTGTTGCCCTTGAGCCGATAAGTGCCGTCGGAGGCCGGCTCTGCGCGGGTACGAATATCCGACAGCGATGACCCCGCGTGAGGCTCGGTCAGGGCCATGGTGCCGAAGAAACGGCCGTCGATCATCGGTTGCAGGAAGCGCTGCTTTTGCTCGTCGCTGCCAAAGCTTTCGATCAGGTTCGCCGCACCCATGGTCAGGAACGGGTAGGACGTCGAAGCGGCGTTGGCCGACTGGAAATGTGCGAAGCAAGCCTGGGAAAGCAATGTTGGCAGTTGCATGCCACCGGCGTCGAAACTGCGCGCGGCATTGAGAAAACCTGCCTCGAGGAAGGCATCCACCGCCGGCTTCACCTCGGGAATCAGGATCGCCTCGCCGTTTTCGTAGCGTGGTTCGTTTTCATCGTTCTTGCGGTTGTGCGGCGCGAAAAATTTCTCGGCGATGCTGCGCGCCGTGCCGAGAGCTGCGTCGAAGGTTTCGCGATTGTGCTCGGCAAACCGCTCGCGCTGGGTCAGGCCCTCGGCATCAAGGACTTCGTACAGCTCGAAAGCCAGATTGCGGGAACTGAGCAGCGTCTCGGACATGGCGGCCTACCTTTTTTTAGAATGGGCCGAGTCTAGGCGTGGGGATGGAGGCTGAACAGGATGATTGATTTGGGTGATGGAGGAGCGAGGGTGACGCTAATCAAAAAAGTGTGGGAGCTGCTTATGGCAGCAAAGCTTTATGAGAGCAAAGCTTGTGGGAGCAAGGCTTGCCCGCGATGAAAGCGCCGCGGTGTCTTGGGTGCTGCAGTGCCTGGATCGCGAGCAAGCTTTGCTCCCACAAAGCTCCCCACAGGAGTTTCGGATTGCCAGGCACCTATTGCAGGTGCCTGGCTTACAGCATTTAGCCGATGGTCATCAGGCTGGCGTTACCACCCGCCGCGGCGGTATTGACGCTCAGCGCGCGTTCGATAACCAAGCGCTCCAAGGCAATATTGGTTTCGCCCTGGGACAACCCGTGCACACCGACGATGGCGCCGGCGCGCTTGGCTACTTGCTGGCAAACGCCGCGCAGTTGGTCCGAATCGCCATGGTGCAGGACCGCATCGAACACCACGTCGTCCTTGGTCCAGTCGGCCACCCGGTGGATGCGCGCCTGGATATCCTTCGGCAAACGTGTGAATACAGCCTTGCTGGTGTCGGTTTCCGGCCACACGGCCGAGCCGCCCACGGCCAGTACGGCCGCCAGTTGCGTCAGCAGGTCGCCTTCCACGTCGGCCAGGCACAACACGTGCTCGCGCGGCAGGATGGCGTAGCTGTTGCGTTCGCCGGTCGGGCCGGTCAGCTGGCGGGTAATACCGCTTTGCGACTGCGCCGCGAACTGCACGCACAGGGCGCTCAGTTCGGCGAGCTTCTGGCTGTCGGCCCAGGCTTGCAGCGCCGCCAGCGGTTTGCCCATGGCCTCGCGCAAACGCAGGTCCGGTGCCGCCAAAGCGTCGCCACGGACGAAGGATTGCTGGATTGCATCGGTAGGACGGGTCGACAGCAGGCGGTACAGGTACAGCGGACCGCCGGCCTTTGGACCGGTGCCCGACAGGCCTTCGCCACCAAACGGCTGTACGCCGACCACGGCACCGACAATGTTGCGGTTCACGTAGACGTTACCCGCATGCACATTGTCGATGACCTTGGCGATGGTCTCGTCGATGCGCGTGTGCACGCCCAGGGTCAGGCCGTAGCCGGAAGCGTTGATCTGGTTGATCAACTGATCCAGTTCCTTGCGCTTGTAGCGAACCACGTGCAGCACCGGGCCGAAGATCTCGCGCTGCAGTTCATCGAAGCTTTCCAGTTCGATCAAAGTTGGCATCACGAAGGTGCCGCGCTTGCACTCGTCACTGTCGGCGATTGCCATCTGGTACACGGAGCGACCCTTGTCGCGCATGGCCTGGATGTGTTTCTCGATGCCAGCCTTGGCTTCGGCGTCGATCACCGGGCCGATGTCCACGGACAGGCGCTCAGGATTACCGAGGCGCGATTCGGCCATGGCGCCCTTGAGCATTTCGATGACGCGGTCGGCGGAATCTTCCTGCAAGCACAGGACCCGCAGGGCCGAGCAACGCTGGCCGGCACTGTCGAAGGCCGACGACACCACATCGATGACCACTTGTTCGGTCAGCGCCGAGGAGTCGACGATCATCGCGTTCTGGCCGCCGGTTTCGGCGATCAGCGGGATCGGGCGGCCCTGGTTGTCCAGGCGACCGGCGATGTTGCGTTGCAGCAGGCGGGCGACTTCGGTGGAACCGGTGAACATCACGCCTTTGACCCGCTCGTCACCCACCAGGCGGGCGCCGACGGTTTCGCCGCGACCCGGCAGCAGTTGCAGGACGCCTTCCGGAATGCCGGCTTCGAGCATCAGGCGCACCGCTTGGGCAGCCACCAGTGGCGTCTGCTCGGCAGGCTTGGCCAGGACCGGGTTGCCGGCGGCCAGTGCAGCGGCGACCTGGCCGCTGAAAATCGCCAGCGGGAAGTTCCACGGGCTGATGCAGACCACCGGGCCCAATGGGCGGTGGGCGTCGTTGGTGAAATCGTTGCGCGCCTGCACGGCGTAGTAGCGCAGGAAGTCCACGGCTTCACGCACTTCGGCAATGGCGTTGGCGAAGGTCTTGCCGGCTTCGCGGGCCAGCAGGCCCATCAGCGGCTGGATCTCGCCTTCCATCAGGTCAGCGGCGCGCTCGAGGATCGCAGCGCGCTCGGCCGGTGGCGTGGCCTGCCAGATCGGTGCGGCGTTGAGGGCGCACTGGATCGCGTTGTCGACGTCGGCGACCGTGGCTTCCTGCACATGGCCGACCACATCGCGGTGATCGGACGGGTTGAGCACCGCTGTCGGAGTTTCTTCGCTGGCGGCGCAACCGAGCATCGGCACGGCTTTCCAGTCGTTATGGGCAGTGGCCAGCAGGGCGCAGGACAGCGACGCCAGGCGATGTTCGTTGGCCAGGTCGATGCCGCTGGAGTTGGCGCGGTCGCTGCCGTACAGGTCGCGCGGCAGAGGGATGCGCGGGTGCGGCAGGCCGAAACCGCCTTCCAGGGTTGCCATCTGCTCGATGCTGGCCACTGGATCGGCCACCAGTTCCTGAATCGAGATGGACTGGTCGGCGATGCGGTTGACGAACGAAGTATTCGCGCCGTTTTCCAGCAAGCGACGTACGAGGTAGGCCAGCAGTGTTTCGTGGGTGCCGACCGGGGCGTACACACGGCACGGACGGTTCAGCTTGCCTTCGGAGACCTTGCCTACAACTTGTTCGTACAGCGGTTCACCCATGCCGTGCAGGCACTGGAATTCGTATTGACCTGGGTAATAGTTCTGACCGGCAATGTGATAAATGGCCGACAGTGTATGGGCGTTGTGCGTAGCGAACTGCGGGTAGATGACTTCCGGCACCGACAGCAGCTTGCGCGCGCAAGCGATGTAGGACACGTCGGTGTACACCTTGCGGGTGTAGACCGGATAGCCTTCCAGGCCTTCGACCTGGGCGCGCTTGATCTCGCTGTCCCAGTACGCGCCTTTTACCAGGCGAATCATCAAGCGGTGGCGGCTGCGGCGGGCCAGGTCGATGACGTAGTCGATCACGTATGGGCAACGCTTCTGGTAGGCCTGGATCACGAAGCCGATGCCGTTCCAGCCGGTCAGTTGCGGCTCGAAGCACAGGCGTTCCAGCAGATCCAGGGACAATTCGAGGCGGTCGGCTTCTTCGGCGTCGATGTTCAGGCCGATGTCATATTGCTTGGCCAGCAGGGTCAGCGACAGCAGGCGCGGGTACAGCTCGTCCATGACGCGCTCGTACTGGGCGCGACTGTAGCGCGGGTGCAGGGCCGAGAGCTTGATGGAAATGCCCGGGCCTTCATAAATCCCACGGCCATGGGACGCTTTGCCGATCGAGTGGATGGCTTGTTCGTACGAGGCCAGGTACTTCTGGGCGTCATGTTCGGTGAGCGCGGCTTCACCCAGCATGTCGTAGGAATAACGGAAACCCTTGGATTCGAACTTGCTGGCGTTGGCCAGGGCCTCGGCGATGGTTTCGCCAGTGACGAACTGTTCGCCCATCAGGCGCATGGCCATGTCGACGCCCTTGCGGATCATCGGCTCGCCGCTCTTGCCGATGATGCGGCTCAGGGAGGAGGTCAGGCCTGCTTCATTGTGGGTGGCGACCAGCTTGCCGGTCAGCAACAGGCCCCAGGTGGCGGCATTGACGAACAGCGACGGGCTGTTGCCCAGGTGTGGGTGCCAGTTGCCGGTGCTGATCTTGTCGCGGATCAGGGCATCGCGGGTACCTTTGTCCGGGATGCGCAGCAGCGCCTCGGCCAGGCACATCAGCGCCACGCCTTCCTGGGACGACAGGGAGAATTCCTGCAGCAAGCCCTGAACGATGCCGGCACGACCGCCAGCACTTTTCTGGTTACGCAGTTTTTCCGCAATCGACGCCGCCAGCTTATTGGTGGCGTCGGCCATTTCGGCCGGCAGGCGGGCCTGCTCGATCAGCATCGGCACCACTTCCGGCTCAGGGCGACGGTAAGCGGCGGTGATAGAGGCGCGCAGGACCGATTGCGGCAGGATGCTCTCGGCAAATTCGAGGAAGCATTGGTGAGCGTGGTCGACCTGCACGTCGCCAGCATCCTCGCTGTCGGTACGAGGGGAACCGTTCAGCTCGGTCAGGGTTGCACCACCCTCGAGTTTTTCCAGGTAATTGAAAATTGCCTGCTTGATCAGCCAGTGTGGCGTGCGATCAATCGAGGTTGCGGCCGCCTTCAGGCGTTCGCGGGTCGGGTCGTCGAGTTTGACCCCAAGGGTGGTGGTAGCCATATTTTTATCCTCATGTTTACCACGTATGGCGTGGCATCAGCTGGCGGCAAGATTAGCTGCGCGCTGATTGAGGTGCAACCGGGTGCAACCCTTTTTTTCTCGAAATGACAGGCAGCTCATCTGGAAGTAAACGCGGCTCCGTCATTCCCGCACTGTCTTAGTGCTTTGGCTTCTAGGGAAGGGGCAAGGACTGCACTAAAAGGGAGCAAAAAAAGCCAATTTTGCGATAAAACCGATCAGGTGCAACTTATTCGAGCGAAACTGGTTGCACCTTATTTGATTTGTTGAATAGCATTCGCGGCCAAGGTGCAACCGGCTCCAAGCCGAGGGGCATCGGCTGATGGCTTTCCTGGGGAAACATCAGTCATAAAATCGCGGATCTGCAAATCGTTGCTACAACTTCATCGTTGTCGACGCTTTCAACTGCCACCGCACCATAAAAACAAAGCCAGGGCGTAACTCATGAGTGTTAGTAATCCAACCTTGATCACTTTCGTGATCTACATCGCAGCCATGGTCCTGATCGGTCTGATGGCTTATCGCTCCACCAATAACCTTTCCGATTACATCCTGGGCGGTCGCAGCCTGGGCAGCGTGGTCACGGCACTGTCCGCCGGTGCTTCCGACATGAGCGGCTGGTTGTTGATGGGTTTGCCGGGTGCCATTTATATGTCTGGCCTGTCGGAAAGCTGGATCGCCATCGGCCTGGTCATCGGTGCCTACCTGAACTGGCTGTTCGTGGCCGGTCGCCTGCGCGTGCAGACCGAGCACAACGGTGACGCCCTGACGCTGCCGGATTACTTCTCCAGCCGTTTCGAAGACAAGAGCGGCCTGCTGCGGATCATCTCCGCGGTGGTGATCCTGGTGTTCTTCACCATCTACTGCGCTTCCGGCATTGTGGCCGGCGCCCGTCTGTTTGAAAGCACCTTCGGCATGTCCTACGAGACCGCGCTGTGGGCCGGTGCCGCGGCGACCATCGCCTACACCTTCATTGGTGGTTTCCTGGCGGTGAGCTGGACCGACACCGTACAAGCCACCCTGATGATCTTCGCGCTGATCCTCACGCCGATCATCGTGCTGCTGGCCACCGGCGGCGTGGACACCACGTTCCTGGCGATCGAAGCGAAAGATCCTACGTCCTTCGACATGCTGAAGAACACCACCTTCATCGGCATCATCTCGCTGATGGGCTGGGGCCTGGGCTACTTCGGCCAACCGCACATCCTGGCGCGCTTCATGGCCGCGGATTCGGTCAAGTCGATCGCCAAGGCGCGTCGTATCTCCATGGCCTGGATGATCCTCTGCCTGGGCGGCACCGTGGCCGTGGGCTTCTTCGGTATCGCTTACTTCTCGGCGCACCCTGAAGTGGCCGGTCCCGTGACCGAGAACCCTGAGCGCGTGTTCATCGAGCTGGCGAAGATCCTGTTCAACCCGTGGGTGGCTGGTGTGTTGCTGTCGGCCATCCTGGCGGCGGTGATGAGTACCCTGAGCTGCCAGTTGCTGGTGTGCTCCAGCTCCCTGACCGAAGACTTCTACAAGACCTTCCTGCGCAAGAGCGCTTCGCAGCTGGAACTGGTCTGGGTCGGTCGCACCATGGTGCTGCTGGTGGCCTTGGTCGCCATTGCCTTGGCCGCCAACCCGGAAAACCGCGTACTGGGTCTGGTGAGCTACGCCTGGGCCGGTTTCGGTGCCGCCTTCGGCCCGGTTGTGTTGATCTCGGTGATCTGGAAAGACATGACCCGCAACGGTGCGCTGGCCGGTATCCTGGTGGGTGCGATTACCGTGATCGTCTGGAAGCACTTCGAGCTGCTGGGTCTGTACGAAATCATCCCGGGCTTCATTTTCGCCAGCCTGGCTATCTACTTCGTCAGCAAGATGGGCTCGCCTACCGCCGGTATGGTGCAGCGCTTCGAAGCGGCTGAGAAAGATTTTCGCCTGAACCAGTAATGCCCCCAGCGCGGCCTCGAGCCCGCTGATGATCCAATGTGGCGAGGGAGCTTGCTCCCGCTTGAGTGCGAAGCGCTCACAAGAAAGGGGCTGCTACGCAGCCCAGCGGGAGCAAGCTCCCTCGCCACGGATCATTATCCCTTCATCTCGGCATCAGGCTGGTTGAGAAAGATCAACACGCCCAGGATCGCCATGTAGAACCTGAACGCAGCGTCCTGGCCGTTCCAGATTTCTGATTGCCACATCAGGAACCATTCGCCGCCGACCACCATGAAACCAAAGAACCAGACGAAGAAACCCACCGTCAGGCCGGCAATGGTCCATCCCTTGGCGCGGGCGAACACCAAGGCCTCGGCCCGACGTGCCTGCCACAGTTTCACTGCTCCGTAGCCCAAAAGCCCCGCCGTCAGCGCTTCGCCGAAGATGATCAGCCAATAGGCAGCGTGCCACATCCAGGCTTGATTGATGGCGCGATAGCGGGCGGCATTGTCGGGAAAGTTGGTGTCCATGCTCAGTACATGCTGGACGAAGTTGAAGTTGGAGCGGTAGTCCGTGACGTTATTGAACACGGTCAGGAAGGCGAATGCAGCGAGCGCCAGGGTCATTGCGATTTTTGCGTAGCGGGTCGTCATGCCATGCGTCCTTTGCTTTTTTGCGACCGAGGCACGTTATCACGTCCACTGTTGGCCAGAGATCAAGCACGCTGCAAGAAACCGCCGATTCGTTTGTAGGACGGTTGCGGTTGGTCGCGATGCTTCGAGTGTCTATCGGAAAATGCATCACGCTTTGCAGCTTTTAGCTTCTTGGATGTAGGGCAAATCTGTTTTTTTGCGCCTCTAATACACGTCCCTGATGCTCGTGCAGAATCATCCGCCTCCAATCAGCAGAGGCACATCGGATGTTCCCGCCTGCCAACCTACCGCGATTCACGCTGACGCTCGACAGCGGGCCGAACGAACTCAAGGTGCTTGAGTTCAAGGGCAAGGAATCCATCAGCCAGCCCTATCGCTTTGACGTGGAACTGGTCAGCGAGCGCGCCGACCTGGTTCTTGAAGAATTTCTGCATCGCCAGGCTTTCCTGGGGTTCGATGGCCGGGAAGGTGGCAAACACGGTCAGGTCTATAGCGTCGCCCAAGGCGACTCGGGCAAGCGCCTGACTCGCTACCAGGTCAGCCTGGTGCCGCGCCTGGCCTACTTGCGCCATCGCATCAACCAGCGGATCTTCCAGCACCTGAGCGTGCCCGCTATCGTTGCCCAAGTCTTGAAGGATCACGGGATCCTGGCGGATGCCTACGAATTCATCCTCGCAGGGCGATACCCCGAGCGTGAATACTGTGTGCAGTACGGTGAAAGCGACCTGACGTTCATTGAGCGGATCTGCGCTGAGGTCGGTATCCACTACCATTTTCGCCACCGCCCTGACGGTCACCTGCTGGTGTTCGGTGACGACCAGACCGGGTTTGCGCGCCTACCCGAATCGACCCTGTACCTGTCCGACAGCGGCATGGCTGCCGACGCGCCGGCCATCAAGCGCTTGGCGGTGCGACTTCAGACCCATACCACGGCCGTGACGCTGCGCGACTACGACTTCCGCAAGCCCGGCGTGGCGTTGCAAGCCGATCTCGACAAGCGGCAACGTCCTGTTCTCGAGGACTATCGCTACCCCGGTGGGTTCTGCGACCGTGACGATGGCAAGCATCTGACCCGCCGCGCCCTTGAGCGTCACGGCGCCGATCATCGCGTGGCACAGGGCGACAGCGATGACAACGCCTTCGTCAGTGGTCATTTCATGCGCATCAAGGACCATCCGCGGGAACAGTGGAACGATCTGTGGCTCCTGACCCATATCGACCATCATGGCCGTCAACCTCAGGTGCTGGAAGAAACAGCCTCCTCCAGTGCGGATGAATTCCAGGGTTATAGGAATACCTTTCTCGCCACGCCATGGGACGTGTTCTTTCGGCCGCCCTTGCAGCACGAAAAGCCCCATGCCCACGGCTATCAATCAGCGGTGGTGACCGGGCCGGAGGGCAGCGAGATCCATTGCGATGAATTCGGACGGGTCAAGGTGCAACTGGTCTGGGATCGTCACGGCCAGCGCGATGAACATTCCAGTTGCTGGCTGCGCGTGGCCACGGGATGGGCCCATGATCACTATGGCGCAGTGATGATTCCACGGGTCGGCATGGAAGTGCTGGTGGGGTTCATCGATGGCGATGTGGACAAGCCATTGGTGGTCGGGTGCCTGCCTAATGGCGCCAACCCGGTGCCGCTGGACCTGCCGGCGGACAAGACCCGCAGCATCTGGCGCAGCCAGAGCAGCCCTGGCGGGGAAGGCTATAACGAACTGCGCATCGAGGACCGCAAGGGGGCCGAGGAGATCTACCTGCGGGCCCAGCGAAACTGGACCCAGCATGTGCTGCACGACCAGCGGGTGCAGGTCGATCACGAGCGGAGCATCGTTGTCACCGGCACGGCGCGGCACGAGCTCAAGGCCGATGAGCAGCGCGTTACCCACGGTCGGCGCCAGGCTGAAGTCCGCCAGGATGATCATTTGCTGGTCAGTGGCGAGCGGCATATTCGTGTGACCAGCCAGGTCTTGAACGCGGGCCAGCAGTTTCACGTCAGTGCCGGCCAGCAAGTGGTCTTGGAAGGTGGCGCCAGTGTGACCCTCCAGGCTGGCGGCCATTGGCTCAACATCGGTGCCGGTGGGATTTTCAGCAGTGTGCCAATTGAGGTCGGTGGGGCGCCAATGGCGGTGATGGGCGCGGCAACAGATTCGCTGGGCAGCGCGGGGAAGCAAGTCCCAGCGGTGGCCCCTCGGCTTTCCCAAGCGCAAATCCTCAGCTTCCAAGGCTCGGCACCGTTCTGTGAGGAGTGTGAACGATGCAAGAGCGGCTTCTGCGCCTCTGCCTTCCATCGATCTGGCCGCGTCCAGGAGCGCCCATGAACAGCGGTCAAACACCCCGCGCCTGGCTTGAGCGCCATCCGTTGCAGGCGTCCGAGCAGCTTTTTGCCCTATTCAGCAACGCCAGCAGCGCCGGGGCGTTATCGGCCTGGCGACGCTCGATTGACGCGACCCCCACGCCGATCTGGGCCGACACGCCGTATGCCGGGTGGGAAGCGGTCATGCCTTATGTGGGGCTTGTTCGTGCAGACAGTGAATTCCTTGATTGGATAGCGGCCACCGACTCACTCGATTGGGGGTGGCTGGCGGTGTCGCGTGCCGACCAGGAAGACCTTGCCGAGCATTTGCGTGGGCTCACCCAGGTGTTGCTGCCAGGTGGCAAGGCGGTTTTCCTGCGTTTTTGGGATGGGCGTTTCATGGGGCCGATCCTGGAATCGACGGCGGTGGACGCCGGGCAGCTCTTGCCGGTGATCAATCGTTGCCTGATCAACGGTCGATCCCATGAGTTCGTGGGAGATGCCCAGCGGCCGGCCCGGATTTTTCCTTGGTGGGAAGTACCGGTGGCGCTGCTGGAAGCCATGGCCGAGGCGCCGACGGAGTGTCTGGTGGACAACTTGCTCACATGGCTGGGCGAAGCGCATCCGTCTCTGTGTGAGCGGGTCGACCAGCGCATCCTGCGGTGCAAGATTGCCCACTTTCTTGAACGATCGAAGCCGCTTGCCGCACCAAAGGCGGCCTTGCAGGCGTACTTGCTGCGGGAGCTGGGTTGATCGTGGCGCGTCCGCCGGGCTGCCAACCCCTGACGTTCGGCGTGCTTCAAGGTAAACTCATCGCCCTTCGCAGGAGCCGCCATGAATTATCGCCACGCCTTCCACGCCGGCAATCACGCCGACGTGTTCAAACACCTGACCTTGACCCGCCTCATCGCGCTGATGTCGCGCAAGGAACAGCCCTTCGCCTACCTCGATACCCATGCGGGCATCGGGCTGTATGACTTGCAGGGCGACCAGGCCAACCGTACCGGTGAGTACCTGGAAGGCATCGCGCGGTTGTGGGGCGAGGGCGACCTGCCGCCGCTGACCGCCGATTACATGAAGGTGCTGCACGAGATGAACCCGGACGGGCAACTGCGCTACTACCCGGGCTCGCCGGAACTGGCCCGGCGCCTGACCCGGCCTCAGGATCGTGTGCTGCTCAACGAGAAACACCCGGAAGACGGCGTGTTGCTCAAGGACAACATGAAAGGCGACCGTCGCGTGGCGGTGCACCTGGGTGAAGGCTGGCATGTGCCGCGGGCGTTGCTGCCGGTGGCGGAAAAGCGTGCGCTGATGCTGATCGATCCACCCTTCGAGCAGCTCGACGAAATGCAGCGCTGCGCCGCCTCGCTCAAGGAGGCGATTGGCCGGATGCGCCAGACGGTAGCGGCGATCTGGTATCCGGTGAAGGATCAGCGGATGCTGCGTCGCTTCTACCAGGACCTGGCCGGCACGGGCGCGCCGAAACTGCTGCGGGTGGAGCTGCTGGTGCACCCGCTGGCAACCCCCAACAGCCTGAACGGCTCCGGCCTGGCGATTGCCAATCCGCCGTGGGGGCTGGAAGAAGAGTTGCGTGAGCTGCTGCCGTGGCTGTCGAAAAAGCTCGGGCAGACCCAAGGTGGGTGGCAGATGGATTGGTTGATCGCTGAGAGCTGATGGTTTGATGGCGTCTGGAAGGGCGCCTTCGCGAGCAAGCCCGCTCCCACATGGCTTTTGGGGTGTACCCCCTTATCGTGCCCGCCCCGGGGCCCCTGTGGGAGCCGAGCTTGCTCGCGATGGCATCGCCTGGGTCTACCAGCTACACCGAGGTGTTTGCATCGCGGGCAAGCCTTGCTCCCACAGGCTCAGCTCCCACATTGGCCCTGGTGTGCATGCAACATTTGGATATGCCGCTGGACCTGTGGGAGCGAGCCTGCTCGCGAAGCTTGTAGTCAGATCGGGCAGGTCACGCCGGTGCCGCCGATCCCGCAATAGCCTTCTGGGTTCTTCGCCAGGTATTGCTGGTGATAGGCTTCGGCGAAATAGAACGTCGGCGCTTCTTCGATTTCGGTGGTGATGGTGCCTTTGCCGGCCTTGGTCAGCTCAGCCTGGAAGACTTGCTCGCTGTGTCTGGCCGCCGCCAGTTGGTCCGGGTTGGTGGCATAGATCACCGAACGGTACTGGGTGCCGATGTCGTTCCCCTGGCGCATGCCCTGGGTCGGGTTGTGCAGTTCCCAAAACATCTTCAGCAGCTCTTCGTAGCTGACTTTCGCCGGCTCGTAGACCACCAGGACTACTTCACTGTGGCCGGTAAGGCCCGAGCAGACCTCTTCATACGTCGGGTTCGGCGTGAAGCCGCCGGCATAACCCACCGCGGTACTGACCACGCCTTCGCGCTGCCAGAACTTGCGCTCTGCGCCCCAGAAGCAACCGAGGCCGAAGATGGCGAAGTCCACGTCCATGGCAAACGGGCCCAGCAGGGGCGCGTCGTGGACGAAGTGTTTTTCCGGCACGGTCATCGGGGTTTCACGGCCAGGCAGGGCTTGTTCTTGAGTAGGAAGCACGTTTTTATTCACCAGGATTTCCGAGCGCAAGAGGATTGGGGCAGCGGCAAGCTGCAAGCTGCAAGCTGCAAGTGGTGAGAGTGTGCCACCGTTTGCTTGAAGCTTGAAGCTTGAAGCTTGAAGCTTGAAGCTTGAAGCTTGCCGCTTGCCGCTAGCGGCAAGGATATCGCTTGAGCTTTTCGATCAGCTCTGCGCCGGGGATTGGCCGGTCGAACAGGTAGCCTTGGCCGACGTCACAACGGTGGCGCCGCAGGAATGCCAGTTGCTGGGAGGTTTCGATGCCTTCGGCCACCACCTTGAGCTTCAGGTTGTGGGCCATGGCGATCACCGCCGAGGTGATTTCCATGTCGTCCTGGTTGTCCGGGATCTCATGAATGAAGCTGCGATCGATCTTGATGATGTCGATCGGGAATTTCTTCAGGTAGCTGAGGGACGAATAACCGGTGCCGAAGTCGTCCATGGCCAGGGTCAGGCCCAGGCGCTTGAGCTGGTCGAGCTGCAAGTGGGTGTCTTCGGTGGCTTCCAGCAGCAGGCCTTCGGTGAGCTCCAGTTCCAGCAGCCGCGCCGGCAGTTGCTCCTCCTTGAGGATGCTGGCGATGGAGGCGACCAGGTCCGGGTCGGAGAACTGCTTGGGTGATAAGTTGATCGCCACTTGCAGGTTACCCAGGCCGGCGGCGGTCAGCTGTTTGCTCATGCGGCAGGCCTGGCGGGCGATCCATTTGCCAATGGGGATGATCAGGCCGGTTTCTTCAGCCACGCTGATGAACTGGTCCGGGCGGATCATGCCCTTTTCCGGATGGTTCCAGCGCAGCAGCGCTTCCATGCCCAGCAGGCGACCGCTGCGCAGGCACAGCTTGGGTTGGTAGAACACGTCCAGTTCGTTCTGGGTCAAGGCGCGGCGCAGGTTGTTTTCCACGAACAGCTTGTAGCTGGCCTCGGCATTCAGCGCCTCGGTGAACACTTGGACCTGGTGTTTGCCGTTGGCCTTGGCCTTGTGCAGGGCCAGGCCGGCGTTGCGCATCAGCGTCTGCGGGTCGCGGCCGTGCAGCGGCGCACAGGCCAGACCCACGGAGCCGGTCACGCTGATCAACTGGTTGTCGACGAACATCGGTTTATCGAGGGTCATCAGCAACTGGCTGGCGATCTGCTGCCCGGCCTCCAGGTCGGTGTCGTCCAGCAGCACGGCGAATTCGTTACTGGCGAAGCGCGCGAGGCTGCCACTGGGACTCAGGCTGTTGCGCAGGCGCCGAGCCAGGCTGATCAACAGTTTGTCGCCGGTCTGGTGGCCGAGGCTGTCGTTGATGCGCTTGAAATTGTCGATGTCCACCAGCAGCAGGCTGATGGGCGAGTCGCTGTCCCGGGCGAAGCGTTCATCGAGGTTGCGGATGAACGCCGGGCGGTTGCCCAGGTTGGTCAGGTTGTCGGTGTAGGCCAGGCGCTCGATGCGCTGCTGGGCCAGCTTGGTCTGGGTGATGTCTTCGTAGATGCCGATGTAGTGGGTCAACTCGCGGTTGTCGCCGTACACCTTGGATATCGACAACTGGCCCCAGTAGGGCTCCAGGTTCTTGCGCCGGCTCTTGAACTCGCCCTGCCAACTGTTGCTCTGGGCCAGCGCCGAGGGCGCATCGAACAGCAGTTCGCTGAGGTTTTCCAAGGCTGGCAGTTCCGAGAGGCGCTGGCCGTGGACTTCCTCGGTGGTGTACTGGGTGATCGCGGTGAAGCTTGGGTTGACGTACTCCACCACGCCGTCGCAATTGACCAGCAGGAACGCGTTGGCGCTCTGCTCCACCGCGCGCTGGAAAAGGTGCAGGGCGCTGGTGGCGGTGCGTCGGTTGTGGTTGTTGATGACTTGGGCGAACTGGTCCGCCAACTCGCCGGCAAAGGCGATCTCATCCGACTGCCAGGCGCGGGTGGCGCCGACTTGCTCCAGGCACAGCACGCCCACCACTTGGCCGTCGATACGCACGCTGGCGTCGAGAATGGCATTGACGTCACGGGCGCGCAGGTTCCCGGCCATTTCCCGGGTGCGCGGGTCACGCATCGCATTGTGGGCGTCGATGGCGCGACAGGTCTGCAGCGCCTCCATGTAGTCGGGAAACTCGTTGGCGTCGATCACCGCGGGCAGGAAATATGCCTGGGATGCGCGGTTATAGGCGGAAATCGGCACCAGCTTGCCATCGTCCAGGTTCCAGATGCTGGCGCAGTCGATCTGATAGATGTCGCAGGCGCTGCGGGTGATGAGTTCGGCCGCTTCGAGCAGGGAATTATTGGCGCTGTAGCGTTGGCGGGTCAGCAGCAGGATCAGGTCCTGTTGGGCACGTACGCGGTCCAGATGCTGGAGCTGCTCTTGCTGGGCGCGCTGGTTCAGTTCCAGGGCAATCTGTAGGCGCGAGTTCTGGGTTTCCAGGTCCAGGTCCGGCATGGAGGGTTCGCTTTGCAGCAAATTGTCCACCACGAGCAGGTAGCCGCGCAGCAGGTGGCGATTGTGCTGTTTATAGGCTTCGCCCGTCTCCAGCACATTCATCGGCCCTTTGGCGGTATGGAGCGTGTAGCGAATCTGGTAGTGGGCGGCCTGGGCCAGTTGTTGCTGGATGGCGTCGTGCAGTTGATAGCGCGCTTCGGGTTCCATCAGGCTGGCGTAGGGCGAACTGACCAGCGAGCACAGCTCTACCGCCGGCAGGCCGAAGTGTCGCTCGCAGTTGGGGTCGAGGAACAACAGCGCCCAGCTAGCTTCATTCAGCCGTTCGAAACGCAGCATACCGAGCCGCGCGGGCACCGGTAACTGCGTCACTACCTCGGCCGCCATACGGCTGGCGGCATCGGGTTGGCTTTTCATGGGGAAACTCGCTTCGAAAATGCTGATCGCGCCGGGCTGACGCCCTCGTTATTACGGATTGGCGCAAGGTTGCATCATTGCGGCACTGGCTGACAAGAGACATGAAGGCCAAGTGCTATAAACCTTATATCGGCCGACAACGGGATTTCTCCAGTCGCCGGCCGATCAGAGGGCATGGAAGTTCATCGCAGCGGGATATCGACCGTCTGCAAGGGCCTGCCGTCACGGTCGTGGAAGGTGACTTGGAGGCTCTGCGCCGTGACCTGCAGGCGGGCGAAGTTGTCCTGGCTCACCACTTCGCTGGTCAGTTCATAGCGGTACTCACCATTGTCCGTGCGGGCCATGGGCCTGTGAAAAATAAAATCCGCGGCTTTTGCAAAAGGCAGCAGTTTGCTGTTGTAGAACGGCGAGGAAACGACGGTGTTGACCTCGAAATCAGGATCCTCGCTGTGATGCAGCCGGCTGGTCATGGAGCCGTGGACGTCACCCGAAATGAACACTACGTTTTTGATCCGCTGGCGACGGATGCTGTCCAGCAGTCGCAGCCGTTGTGCCGCAAACGCCTGCCAGGCATCGCCGTCATTGCGCTTGCGGTCAGGGAAAAACATCACGCTGGTGACGATGAGCTTGACCCGGGCGGGGCTGTTGACGAGCCATTCGAGCAGGGCCTGTTCCTGTTTCTCGTCGAGGATGCGCCGGTCGTCCGCCGACAGGTTGCGTTGCGTCCGGCTGTCGGTGACGAACCAATGGATATCTCCATGGGCAAAGGTGTACCAGTAGCGGGTCAGCGTCTTGTTCAATGTTCCGTCGCTCGACAGTTCATGGCCGGGCCCGTGGCTGGCCTGGTAAAGCCGATAAGCGCTCATGGCATTGGCATACAGGACGTCGTCCTGGCCGGTTCTCCTGGCGGGCCAGTTGTCTTCGATTTCATGGTCGTCGAGGATCATGTAGGTCGGGGTGCCAGACAGCAATTTTCTGATATGCGGTTGGGAAAATACCGTTCGATATCTGAAGAGAATGTGCTTATAGCTTCGGTCCGGGCCGATGACATTCAAGTCATCGAGATAAACCTGGTCTCCGGTCATCAAGACCGCGCTGATCGGCGGGTCGGCCTGTTCGACGAGGCGATTGATGCCGGCAAAGGTGCGATCCCCAAGGCTGGGGAGCAGCGGGGTGCTGGCGGCGATCCGCAAGTAGCGACATGAGCCCACGATGTAAGCCCGCGGCGCATCGGTTTTATCGGTCGGCGTGCGCAAGCGATAGGTGTTCCTGGGCCATTGCAGGGGCAGTTCCTGAATGGTTTCCACGGTATGGGTCGGGCTCAGGGGGCTGAACCAGCCGGCCTGGTATTCGTAGGTGGTGTCGGGTTGGAGACCTTTCAGCACGATGACATCGGACATGTCTCGGTAGGCCTTCAGTAGGACAAAGTGCCCTTTCGACCAGCCTGTATCGCCTCGGCGCCGATGGCGGATACCGGCGAATACCCGATTGTTGCCGTGATCGCCCCGCAGGAATATCCGGGCATGGTCCGTGGTCGTGTGCCCGACAATCGGGCCGACAGTAGGTTTGAACATATTCGAATCCATTCGAAGTTTTGATGGGGCACGCATCAAGGTGCCTTGGCGGTTCGATGCTAAAGCTCGGCGGGTGATAAATATTGATAGGGAAGGGGGCGCGGGTTGTGGGTAATGACTACAGGGGAGGTAGTCATTTAAAACCTGAGCGGTAGGAAATTACCGCGTCGCCTGACCTGCCGCCATCGCGAGCAGGCTCGCTCCCACAGGGGGGGGGTGGTTGGTTTCAAGTTAAGATGCAGCGCCACAAATCCATTGTGGGAGCGAGCCTGGTGGGAGCAAAGCTTGCTCGCGATCCAGGCACAGCAGCACTCAAGAGACCGCGGTGTTTTCATCGCGGGCAAGCCTTGCTCCCACCAAGCCCGCTCCCACAGGTCTGAATTCCAGGCAAAAAAAGCCCCGCCAAACGGACGGGGTTGAGGTACGAGCGTGGCGCTCGGAAAACGGTGAGCCGAATGGCCCTCCCAAGGGAGGGCCGCCCGGTGTTACAGCAGGATGGTGCGGATGTCGCCCAGCAAGTCGCTCAAGCGCTTGGTGAAGCGTGCAGCGGCGGCGCCGTTGATCACACGGTGATCGTAGGACAGCGACAGTGGCAGCATCAGCTTCGGCTGGAAGGCTTTACCGTCCCAGACCGGCTGGATGGTGGCCTTGGAAACACCCAGGATCGCCACTTCCGGCGCGTTGACGATCGGCGTGAAGCCGGTGCCGCCAATGTGGCCCAGGCTGGAGATGGTGAAGCAGGCGCCCTGCATGTCGTCGGCGGTGAGCTTCTTGTTCCGGGCTTTTTCGGCCAGGGCAGCGGCTTCGCCAGCCAGTTGCAGCAGGCTCTTCTGGTCGACGTTGCGGATGACCGGTACCAGCAGGCCTTCCGGGGTGTCGACGGCAAAGCCGATGTGCACGTATTTCTTGCGGATCACAGCCTTGCCGCTTGGGGCCAGGGAGGCGTTGAAGTCCGGCAGTTCCTTGAGCAGGTGTGCACAGGCCTTGAGCAGCAGTGGCAGCACGGTCAGCTTCACGCCGGCCTTCTCCGCCACGGCTTTCTGCGCGACGCGGAAAGCTTCCAGCTCGGTGATATCGGCCTGGTCGAACTGAGTCACGTGGGGAATGTTCAGCCAGCTGCGGTGCAGGCTCGACGCGCCGATCTGCATCAGGCGAGTCATGGCCACTTCTTCGGTTTCGCCGAAGCGGCTGAAATCCACCGCCGGGATCGGCGGGATGCCCGCGCCGCCGGTGGCGCCTTCAGCCGGTGCGTTCTTGGCCTTTTGCATCATGGCCTTGACGTAGGCTTGCACGTCTTCCTTGAGCACGCGACCGTGAGGGCCGCTCGGGCCCACGGCGGACAGCTCGACACCGAATTCACGGGCCAGCTGACGCACCGCAGGGCCAGCGTGCACCTTGGCACCGCTAGGCGCAGGCGCGGCGACCGGGGCTGGAGCAGCCTCGGCTTTGGCCGCAGGCGCGGCGGCGGGTGCTGGAGCGGCTTCAGCCTTGGCGGCTGGCGCAGCGGCCGGGGCAGGCGCGGCAGGTGCCGAGGCGCCGGCTACTTTCAGCTTCAGGATCAGGTCACCGGTGCCGACTTCGTCATCCAGCTTGACCTCGACGCTTTCCACCACACCGGCGGCCGGCGATGGGATTTCCATGCTGGCCTTGTCGGATTCCAGGGTGATCAGCGACTGGTCGGCTTCGACGGTGTCGCCAGCCTTGACCAACACTTCGATGATCTTGGCCTTGCCCGACGAACCGATGTCCGGGACATGAATGTCCTGGACGCTGGCAGCGGCAGGCGCAGCAGCGGGCGCGGGAGCCGCTTCGGCAGCCGGTGCGGCGGCAGGCTTTTCAGCCGCTGCCGGGGCAGCCGCAGGGGCAGCCGCTTCAGGCGCCGCAGCGGCGCCCTCGACTTCCAGCTCCAGCAGTTCGTCGCCTTCCTTCAGGCGGTCGCCCAGCTTCACTTTCAGGCTCTTGATGACACCGGCCTTCGGCGCAGGCACTTCCATGCTGGCCTTGTCCGATTCAAGCGTCAGGATGCTCTGGTCGGCTTCGATACGGTCGCCGACCTTCACAAACAGTTCAATTACTTCACCTTCACCGCTGCCGATGTCAGGTACGCGAATGAGTTCGCTCACGAAAATTCTCCTCAGCAGTCCAGTGGGTTGCGTTTTTCCGGATCGATGCCGAACTTGGCGATGGCTTCGGCCACCACTTTAGGTTCGATATCGCCACGGTCAGCCAGGGCTTCCAGGGCTGCCAACACAACGAACTTACGGTCGACTTCGAAGAAGTGACGCAGCTTCTTGCGGCTGTCGCTACGGCCGAAACCGTCGGTGCCCAGCACTTTGAATTCCTTGGATGGAACCCACTGGCGAATCTGCTCGGCGAACAGCTTCATGTAGTCGGTAGAGGCGATGACCGGACCTTTGCGGCCGTTCAGGCACTCTTCGACGTAGCTCAGCTTTGGCTTCTGGCCAGGGTGCAGGCGGTTGCTGCGCTCTACGGCCAGGCCATCGCGACGCAGTTCGTTGAAGCTGGTGACGCTCCAGACGTCGGCGCCGACGTTGAACTCTTCACGCAGGATCTTCGCCGCTTCACGCACTTCGCGCAGGATGGTGCCCGAGCCCATCAGCTGGACGTGGTGCGCCGCTTCGCGGGTGTCTTCCTCGAGCAGGTACATGCCCTTGACGATGCCTGCCTCGACACCGGCCGGCATGGCTGGCTGCTGGTAGGACTCGTTCATCACGGTGATGTAGTAGAAGACGTCCTGTTGCTCTTCGGTCATCTTCTTCATGCCGTCCTGGATGATCACCGCCAGCTCGTAGCCGTAGGTCGGATCATAGGTGCGGCAGTTCGGGATGGTCCCGGCCAGCATGTGGCTGTGGCCGTCTTCGTGCTGCAGGCCTTCACCGTTCAGCGTGGTGCGGCCGGCGGTACCGCCGATCAGGAAGCCACGGGTACGGCTGTCGCCAGCGGCCCAGGCCAGGTCACCGATACGCTGGAAGCCGAACATCGAGTAGAAGATGTAGAACGGCAACATCGGCTGGTTGTGGCTGGAGTACGAAGTACCGGCGGCAATGAAGGAGCTCATGGCGCCCGCTTCGTTGATGCCTTCCTCGAGGATCTGGCCCTTCTTGTCTTCGCGGTAGAACATCACCTGGTCTTTATCGACTGGCTCGTAGAGCTGGCCAACGGACGAGTAGATGCCCAACTGGCGGAACATGCCTTCCATACCGAAGGTACGGGCTTCGTCCGGGATGATCGGGACGATGCGCTGGCCGATTTCCTTGTCCTTGACCAGTTGCGCGAGGATCCGCACGAAGGCCATGGTGGTGGAGATTTCACGGTCGCCCGAGCCGTCCAGGATTGCCTTGAGGGTTTCCAGTGGCGGAGTCGGGATGCTGAAGCTCTTGGCGCGACGCTGGGGCACGAAACCGCCCAGTGCGGCACGGCGCTCGGCCAGGTAACGGGCTTCGGCGCTGCCTTCTTCGGGCTTGAAGAACGGCAGGTTTTCCAGCTCGCTGTCCTTGACCGGAATGTCGAAGCGGTCGCGGAACAACTTCAGGCTGTCGACATCGACTTTCTTGGTGTTGTGCGCGGTGTTCTTCGCTTCGCCGGCACCGGTGCCATAACCCTTGATGGTCTTGGCCAGGATGACGGTCGGCTGTTCTTTGTGGTTGACCGCCTGGTGGTACGCCGCGTAGACCTTGTACGGGTCGTGGCCGCCACGGTTGAGCTTCCAGATCTCGTCGTCGGACAGATCGGCGACCATGGCCTTGAGTTCAGGCGAGTTGAAGAAGTGCTCACGGACGAACGCGCCGTCCTTGGCCTTGTAGTTCTGGTATTCGCCGTCGATGACTTCGTCCATGCGACGTTGCAGGATACCGTCGACGTCCTTGGCCAGCAGCGGGTCCCAGAAACGGCCCCAGATGACTTTATTGACGTTCCACTGGGCACCACGGAACACGCCTTCGAGTTCCTGGATGATCTTGGCGTTGCCGCGAACCGGGCCGTCGAGGCGCTGCAGGTTGCAGTTGATGACGAAGATCAGGTTGTCCAGCTTCTCGCGGCCGGCCAGGGAGATCGCGCCCAGGGATTCCGGCTCGTCGCACTCGCCGTCGCCCATGAAGCACCAGACTTTCTGCTTGCCTGGCTGGATGAAGCCACGGGCTTCCAGGTACTTCATGAAGCGTGCCTGGTAGATCGCCTGGATCGGGCCCAGGCCCATGGAAACGGTCGGGAACTGCCAGAAGTCCGGCATCAGCCAAGGGTGCGGGTACGAGGACAGGCCGTTGCCGTCCACTTCCTGGCGGAAGTTGTTCATCTGGTCTTCGGTAATGCGGCCTTCCATGAACGCACGGGCGTAGACGCCTGGCGATGCGTGACCCTGGAAGTAGATCAGGTCGCCGCCGTGTTCGTCGGTCGGGGCCTGGAAGAAGTAGTTGAAGCCGATGTCATACAGCGTCGCGCTGGAGGCGAAGCTGGAGATGTGACCGCCCAGGTCAGAATCTTTCAGGTTGGTACGCATGACCATGGCCAACGCGTTCCAGCGTACCAGCGAGCGAATGCGGCGTTCCATGAACAGGTCGCCAGGCATGCGTGCTTCGTGGGTAACGGGGATCGTGTTGCGGTACGGCGTGGTGATGGCGTAGGGCAGTTGCGAACCGCTGCGGGTTGCGAGTTCGCCCATACGGGTCATCAGATAATGAGCACGGTCTTCGCCTTCTTTGTCGAGAACCGATTCCAGGGCGTCCAGCCATTCCTGGGTTTCGACGGGATCGAGGTCTTGCATGGCTTGCTCCAGGGCGGAAAGGCTACCAGAATCGGTTGCCTGAGTTTGCGACTGGCCTTGTGGGCAGACGATATAAATTCTTGGATTGCCGAAGGTTGTTTCGGCGGCGTGTAGTTTTACTACAAATCGTCGGCCGTTTCAGCCTTTCGAATGTATAGACGAGTAGTAAAACTACACCTGAGCGGCTCGTGGCCCCTCGTTTCGTTGTGAGAATAATCGTTACTGTTGGTCTTTAGCCAACTCGAACAGGTAAAAACTTGATGCCGGCTGCCAATAAAATCAGATTTTCAGCTATTTATCATCTTTGTTCGACAGTCGATCAGGTAGTGTCTTTTGAAAAAACACTACATCCAGCCTTTCCCGCGTCGATCAAGGATAGACCATGAGCCTGCCCTCGCTTGCCCCAATGCCTGAAACGGTACCGGCCATTCTCCAGTCATTGGTCAACCGTGCCGAGCAGTCGTTCCGTGCGGCGGTCGCCTTGCTCGACGACGACCGCGGGCTGTCCGCCTGGACCCCGCAACGCTGGGAGGCGTTCAGGCGTATTGCCGCTGCCAGCGACTTTGTCATCGAGCAGAGTGTCCGTGACCCGGTGATGCTCCTGGAGCTGGTGCGCAGCGGCGAACTGGACCGCAGCCTTGCGCCTGGTGAAATGTGCGCGCAGATCGCCGCCGCCGTCCAGGCCGCCGAAACTGAAGACGAACTGGGCCGCGTCCTGCGCCGCCAACGCACCCGCCAACAAGTGCGGATCATCTGGCGCGACCTGACCCGCCAGGCCGATCTGGTCCAGACCTGTCGCGACCTCTCGGACATGGCCGACACCTGCATCGACCAGGCTTACCAATGGTTGTACCAGCGCCTCAGCCAGCAATTCGGCATCCCCACCGGGCGGCGCAGCGGCGAGCCGCAGCAGATGGTCATCCTCGGCATGGGCAAGCTGGGGGCGGTGGAGCTGAACCTGTCGTCGGACATCGACCTGATCTTCGCCTACCCCGAGGGCGGCGAAACCGTCGGCGTCAAGCGACCGCTGGATAACCAGGAATTTTTCATCCGTGTCGGCCAGCGCCTGATCAAGGCCCTAGACCCGATGACCGTCGACGGCTTCGTGTTCCGCGTCGACATGCGTCTGCGCCCCTACGGCTCGGCCGGTGCGCTGGTGCTGAGCTTCAATGCCCTGGAGCAGTATTACCAGGACCAGGGCCGCGATTGGGAACGCTACGCCATGATCAAGGCCCGGGTGGTGGCCGGCGACCAGGTGGCCGGGGCGCAATTGCTCGACATGCTGCGTCCGTTCGTCTATCGCCGTTACCTGGATTTTTCCGCCATCGAAGCGCTGCGCACCATGAAGCAGCTGATCCAGCAGGAAGTGCGGCGCAAAGGCATGGCCGACAACATCAAGCTGGGCTCGGGTGGCATTCGCGAGGTGGAGTTCATTGCCCAGGCGTTCCAACTGATCCACGGTGGTCGCGACCTGAGTTTGCAGCAACGCCCGCTGCTCAAAGTGTTGAGCACCCTGGAAGGCCAGGGGTACCTGCCGGCCAAGGTGATCGATGAGCTGCGCCAGGGCTACGAATTCCTGCGTTATACCGAGCATGCGATCCAGGCCATTGCCGATCGTCAGACCCAGATGCTGCCGGACAGTCCGCAGGATCAGGCACGCATTGCGTTCATGCTGGGCTTCGCCGACTGGTCGGCCTTTCATGAGCGATTGATGTACTGGCGCGGGCGCGTGGCCTGGCATTTCGGCCAGGTCATCGCCGACCCGGATGAAGAAGAGGGCGGTGAAAGCGAAGTGGTGGTCGGCGGCGAATGGTTGCCGTTGTGGGAAGACAGCCAGGATGAAGAGGCAGCGTGCCGGCAATTGGAAGAAGGCGGCTTCGCCGATGCGCCTAAGGCCCTCAAGGCACTCGCGGCCCTGCGCGGCAGCCCGCAGTTGCGCGCCATGCAACGCCTGGGGCGCGAGCGGCTGGATGCGTTCATTCCACGCCTGTTGGCCCAGGCCGTGGAGCATGCCGATCCGGACCTGGTGTTGGAGCGGGTGCTGCCCCTGGTAGAAGCTGTGGCTCGCCGTTCGGCTTATCTGGTGTTGTTGACGGAAAACCCCGGGGCTCTGCGTCGTTTGCTGACGTTATGTGCGGCGAGCCCGTGGATTGCCGAGCAAATCACCCGTTTCCCGCTGCTGCTCGATGAACTGCTCAACGAGGGCCGGCTGTTCAAACCGCCCCTGGCGCCGGAATTGGCTGCGGAGTTGCGTGAGCGCCTGACGCGCATTCCCGAGGATGACCTGGAGCAGCAAATGGAGGCGTTGCGGCATTTCAAGCTGGCGCACCGTCTGCGGGTGGCGGCGTCGGAAATCGCCGGCAGCCTGCCGTTGATGAAGGTCAGCGATTACCTGACCTGGCTGGCCGAGGCGATTCTCGAACAAGTGCTGGCCCTGGCCTGGCGCCAGACGGCGGCCAAGCACGGCGTGCCGTTGCGCACCGACGGCAGCCTGTGCGATCCGGGCTTCATTATTGTCGGTTACGGGAAAGTCGGCGGCTTGGAATTGGGGCATGGTTCCGACCTGGACCTGGTGTTCATCCACGATGGCGACCCGCAGGCGGAAACCGATGGCCCGAAACCCATCGACGGCGCGCAGTTCTTCACCCGGCTTGGGCAGCGGATCATTCACCTGCTGACGGCCCAGACTAACTCCGGGCAGCTATATGAAGTGGACATGCGCCTGCGGCCGTCCGGGGCGTCGGGGTTGCTGGTCAGTTCCCTCGGGGCGTTTGCCCGTTATCAGGAGAACGAAGCCTGGACGTGGGAGCATCAGGCGCTGGTGCGAGCCCGTGTGCTGGTGGGCAGTCAGGACGTGGGGCAGGCGTTCGAGAAGGTCCGTGTGCAGGTGTTGGGGCGTAAGCGTGACTTGCCGACGCTGCGCCAGGAAGTCAGCGAGATGCGCGCCAAGATGCGTGACAACCTTGGCAGCAAGGCCACCGCCGCCGGGACCGCGCCGAATGCCTTCGAGGCCACGGCACCCTTCGACCTCAAGCAGGATGCCGGAGGTATCGTCGATATTGAATTTATGGTGCAATACGCGGCTCTGGCGTGGTCCGAAGAGCATCCATCGCTGGTGCGCTACACCGATAACATCCGCATCCTGGACGGGTTGCAGGAGCTCGGGTTGTTGCCGGCCGAAGACGCCACGCTGTTGCGCGAAGCCTACAAAGCCTACCGCTCCGCCGCCCACCGCCAGGCCTTGCAGAAAGATGCCGGGGTGATCGCAGGTGACCAGTTCGTGGATGAGCGCCAGCAGGTAGTGCGGATCTGGCGGGCGCTGGGCCTGAGCTGAAGATTGAATGTATGTGGGAGCGAGCCTGCTCGCGATAGCGGAGTGTCAGGCGACATAGATGTTGGATGTACCGGCCTCTTCGCGAGCAAGCCCGCTCCCACAATGGATTGGTGGTGCTGCACGGTGTCGAAACCTATGCAGAACCCCTGTGGGAGCGAGCTTGCTCGCGAAGGCGGAGTGTCAGGCGACATTGATGTTGAATGGGTTGGCCTCTTCGCGAGCAAGCCCGCTCCCACAGTGGATTGGTGGTGCTGCACGGTGTCGAAACCTATGCAGAACCCCTGTGGGAGCGAGCCTGCTCGCGATAGCGGAGTGTCAGGCGACATAGATGTTGGATGTGCCGGCCTCTTCGCGAGCAAGCCCGCTCCCACAATGGATTGGTGGTGCTGCACGGTGTTGAAACCTATGCAGAACCCCTGTGGGAGCGAGCTTGCTCGCGAAGGCGGAGTGTCAGGCGACATTGATGTTGGATGGGCTGGCCTCTTCGCGAGCAAGCCCGCTCCCACAATGGATTGGTGGTGCTGCACGGTGTTGAAACCTATACAGGACCCTTGTGGGAGCGAGCCTGCTCGCGATAGCGGAGTGTCAGGCGACATTGATGTTGGATGTGCCGGCCTCATCGCGAGCAGGCTCGCTCCCACAGTTGATTGGCGGTGTGTTGTAGATTAGGGCAGCAGGCAACGACCTAAGCCACAGTGATTCTCGAGGCGGGGAGGCGTAGGCCTCCCCGTATCGTTTTTGGAAAGCACATGAATATTTTGATCGTTGGGCCCAGTTGGGTCGGTGACATGGTGATGGCGCAGACACTGTTCCAGTGCCTGAAACAGCGTCATCCGCAGTGCGAAATCGACGTCCTGGCCCCTGAATGGAGCCGGCCGATCCTGGAACGCATGCCCGAGGTGCGCAAGGCCTTGAGCTTTCCGCTCGGCCACGGCGCGCTGGAGCTGGCGACCCGTCGGCGTATCGGCAAATCCCTGGCCGGTCAGTACGACCAGGCGATCCTGCTGCCCAATTCGTTGAAGTCCGCGCTGGTGCCGTTCTTCGCCGGCATTCCCAAGCGCACCGGCTGGCGTGGCGAGTTTCGCTACGGCCTGCTCAATGATGTGCGCACGCTGGACAAAGACCGCTACCCGCTGATGATCGAGCGCTTCATGGCCCTGGCCTACGAACCTGGCTCCGAGTTGCCCAAGCCGTATCCGCGGCCGAGCCTGCGGATCGACCCGGTGACCCGTGACGCGGCGCTGGCCAAGTTCGGCCTGAGCCTGGATCGTCCAGTGCTCGCCCTGTGTCCAGGTGCGGAGTTCGGCGAATCCAAGCGCTGGCCGGCGGAGCACTACGCCCAGGTGGCCGAGGCGAAAATTCGCGAAGGCTGGCAAGTCTGGCTGTTCGGTTCGAAAAAAGATCACCCGGTGGGCGAAGACATCCGCTCGCGGCTGATCCCGGGCCTTCGGGAAGAGTCGGTGAACCTCAGCGGCGACACCTCCCTGGCCGAGGCCATTGACCTGCTGTCCTGCGCCGACTCGGTGGTTTCCAACGACTCCGGCCTGATGCACGTGGCCGCCGCGTTGAACCGGCCGTTGGTGGCGGTCTACGGTTCCACCTCGCCAGGCTTCACGCCGCCGCTGGCCGACCAGGTCGAAGTCGTGCGCCTGGGCATTGAGTGCAGCCCCTGCTTCGACCGCACCTGCCGTTTCGGTCATTACAACTGCCTGCGCCAGCTCATGCCGCCGTCGGTGAACGAGGCCCTGGCGCGTTTGCAGGGCACACCCGTGGAGGTCCGGTAACTTGCGGGTATTGCTGATCAAGACCTCTTCGCTGGGGGATGTGGTCCACACCCTGCCGGCGCTGACCGACGCGGCGCGGGCGATTCCGGGCATCAAGTTCGATTGGGTGGTGGAAGAAGGCTTTGCCGAAATCCCCACTTGGCACCCGGCTGTGGGCAAAGTCATTCCTGTGGCGATCCGTCGCTGGCGCAAGAACCTTTGGCACGCCATCAAGAGTGGCGAATGGCGACGCTTCAAGCAGAGCGTGCGCGCCGAAAAGTACGACCTGGTGATCGATGCCCAAGGCCTGTTGAAAAGTGCCTGGCTGACCCGCTACGTCAAGGCGCCGGTGGCTGGCCTGGATAAGGACTCTGCGCGTGAGCCCCTCGCGGCGCGCTTCTATTCGCGTCGCCTGGCCGTGGCCCGTGGTCAACATGCGGTCGAGCGGGTGCGTCAATTGTTCGCCTTGGCGCTGGGCTATGACTTACCGAAAACCCAAGGCAGCTATGGCCTCGACATCGACCGACTGGTCGAATTGCCGCGTCCTTACCCTTATGTGGTGTTCCTGCATGGCACGACCTGGGAATCCAAGCATTGGCCCGAGCTTTACTGGCGCCAGCTCACCGAGCGCATGGGCCAGTTCGGCGTGGTCGTCAAACTGCCGTGGGGAAATCCAGCCGAGAAGGCCCGGGCCGAACGCATCGCCAACGGGCTGCGCAACGCCCTGGTACTGCCGAAGCTGAACCTCGGCGGCATGGGCAAAGTGCTTGCCGGGGCCCAGGCCTGCGTGGCCGTGGATACCGGTCTCGGGCATCTGGCCGCGGCCCTGGACGTGCCGACCATTTCCTTGCTCGGCCCGACCAATCCGGTGCTGACCGGCGCCTATGGCAAGGGCCAGATTCACCTTGCCAGTGATTTCCCTTGCGCGCCGTGCATGCAGAAGCAATGCACTTATCCGCCGACCGCCGAAGATGCCCGGCGGTTTGACCTGAAACGCGAGCAGCCCCTGTGCTTCACGCGTCTGAACCCCGAGCGTGTTGCCAGCCACCTGAGCACGTTATTGGCTGAGGAGCCGCGCTGATGCAATTGGCTTTTGTCCTTTATAAGTACTTCCCCTTCGGTGGCCTGCAGCGTGACTTCATGCGCATCGCCCTGGAATGCCAGCGGCGCGGTCACCAGATCCGTGTCTACACGCTGATCTGGGAAGGTGACGTGCCGCCCGGCTTCGAAGTGCTGGTGGCGCCGGTCAAGGCGCTGTTCAACCATCGCCGCAACGAGAAACTCAGTGCGTGGATGGAGGCCGACCTGGCCAAGCGCCCGGTGGACCGTTTGATCGGCTTCAACAAAATGCCCGGCCTGGACGTCTATTACGCCGCCGACGGCTGCTTTGAAGACAAGGCGCAGAACCTGCGCAATTCGCTGTACCGGCGCTGGGGCCGCTACCGGCATTTCGCCGAGTACGAGCGAGCCGTCTTCGCCAAGGATGCCAAGACCGACGTGCTGATGATTTCCGAAGTCCAGCAGCCGCTGTTCATCAAGCACTACGGCACCCCGTTGGAGCGTTTTCACCTGCTGCCGCCGGGCATCGCCCAGGACCGTCGCCGGCCCGCCGACGCTGACGAGATCCGCGCCGCGTTCCGGGCCGAATTCGAGCTGGCCGACGACGACCTGCTACTGGTGCAGATCGGCTCCGGATTCAAGACCAAGGGCGTGGATCGCAGCCTCAAGGCCCTGGCCGCGTTGCCAGCCGAGCTGAGAAAACGCACCCGGCTGTTTGTAATCGGCCAGGACGACCCCAAAGTATTCCAACTGCAAAGCGCCGCGCTGGGGCTGGGCGACAACGTGCGATTCCTCAAGGGCCGCAGCGACATCCCGCGGTTCCTGCTGGGCGCCGACCTGTTGATCCACCCGGCGTACAACGAGAACACCGGCACCGTATTGCTCGAAGCGCTGGTGGCCGGGTTGCCGGTGCTGGTCAGCGCGGTGTGTGGGTACGCCCATTACATCGCCGAGGCCGACAGTGGCCTGGTGCTGGATGAGCCGTTCGAACAGGCACAGCTCACCGACTACCTGGGGCGCATGTTGAACGACGCCGAAGCACGGGCGGCCTGGAGCCGCAACGGTCTGGCCTTCGCCGAGACGGCCGACCTCTACAGCATGCCGCAGCACGCGGCGGATGTGATATTGGCGGAGCACGCACAATGAAATTGATGCTGGCCGAACCGTTCAAGAGCCTTTGGGCCGGGCGCGATGCGTTCGCCGAAGTCGAGGCGCTCAAGGGCGAGGTCTATCGCGAACTGGAGGCCCGGCGCACCTTGCGCACGGAGGTGGACGGTCGCGGATTTTTCGTGAAGATCCACCGCGGCATCGGCTGGGGCGAGATCTTCAAGAACCTGTTCACCGCCAAGCTGCCGGTACTCGGCGCGGGGCAGGAGTGGAAGGCGATCCAGCGCTTGCAGGAAGCGGGTGTGCCGACCATGACAGCGGTGGCCTACGGCGAGAAGGGCAGCAACCCGGCGGACCAGCACTCGTTCATCGTCACCGAAGAACTGGCGCCGACCGTCAGCCTCGAAGACTTCAGCATCGACTGGGTCAAGCAGCCGCCGCAGCCGACACTCAAGCGCGCCCTGATCGCCGAAGTGGCGCGCATGACCGGCATGATGCACCGCGCCGGGGTCAACCATCGTGACTGCTACATCTGCCACTTCCTGCTGCACACCGACAAACCGGTGACGCCTGGGGATTTCAAACTCTCGGTGATCGACCTGCACCGCGCCCAGACCCGTCCAGCCATCACCACTCGCTGGCGCAACAAGGACCTGGCGGCGCTGTATTTTTCGGCGCTGGACATCGGCCTGACCCGCCGCGACAAGCTGCGCTTCCTCAAAGGCTATTTCCAGCAGCCGCTGCGGCGGATCCTCGCCGAAGAGGCGTCGTTGCTGGCCTGGCTCGAAGGCAAGGCCAACAAGCTGTATGCCCGCAAGCAGCGGTACGGGGACGCGCTCTGATGTCGGGTTGGAATCTGGAACCTGAATATGCCGAGCTGGCCGAGGATTTTGGCAGCCTCGAAGCGGTGTTCGCGTTGCAAGGGGAGCGCTTGACCCGCGATCCGTTGTCCGAGGTGATCCGGGTACAGCGCAACGGCGTGAATTATTACGTCAAGCGTTACGTCGGAGCCGGCAAAGGCTTGCGGCGCTACCTGGGCAAGCCACGGGTCAAGTCTGAATGGCAGAATCTCAAGCGCTTCGCCAAATGGGGTATCCCCACCGCTGAAGTCGTGGGCTGGGGGTTGGAGCGAAACGGCGCGACCTATGCCCGTGGCGCGCTGATCACCCGCGAACTGCCGCATACCGAAGACCTCTCGGCCCTCGCCGAGCGCCATGATTCACGGTTGGCCGACCGTGCCTGGGTCGATCGCGTCAGCCGGCAACTGGCCGGTTATACGCGAACCATGCACGACCACCGCTTCACCCATAACGATCTCAAGTGGCGCAACCTACTCATCGACGACCGTTCGCAGCTATTTCTGATCGATTGCCCGAACGGCGATTTCTGGCGCGGTTTCTGGCTCAAGTACCGCATCACCAAAGATTTGGCGTGCCTGGATAAAGTGGCCAAATACCATTTGTCGGCCACGCAGCGCCTGCGTTTTTACCTGCAATACCGCCAGAGCGACCGGCTCGATGCATGCGACAAGAAGCGCATCCGTCACGTGGTGAGATTTTTCGAGGGGCGTGAATGATTGATTTTCTGGCCGCTGAAGACCGGGCGTTGTTGCAGCGTCATGGCCTGGACAGCTTCGAGGCCTTGTGGGCGCGGCAACTGGACGCGGTGGACGAACCCAATACTTCGGGCGATGGCTGGAGCAGCGTGTTCCGGCTGGAGTTGGACGGGCAGGGGTATTACCTCAAGCGCCAGAGCAATTACCTGACCCGGACCTGGTCCCACCCCTTGGGCGAGCCGAGTTTTTCCCGGGAATTTCGCAACATCAGCCGTTATCGGCAGTTGGGGATTCCGGCCCTGCAAGCGGTGTTCTACGGCCAGCGCAAGGCGGACGGCGAAGTGCGGGCGATCCTGCTGACCCGTGCCCTGGACGGCTGGGACGACCTGGACTCGCTGTTGCAACGCTGGCCGAGCCTGACGGCGGCGCAGCGCACCACCATCCTCGATGCCTGCGGACAGTTGGCGCGGCGTCTGCACGGCATGCACCAAGTGCACGGTTGTTTCTATCCAAAGCACATCTTCCTGCAAGCCACCGCCGACGGTTACCAGGCGCAATTGATCGATTTGGAAAAGACCCGGCCGCTGCTGTTTGGCCAGCGTGATCGGGTCAAGGACCTGGAGCCCTTGCTGCGGCGCGCGTCCATCTGGAGTGATGCCGATGTGCGCCAGTTGTTGTCTACCTATCTGGACCAACCGCTCGACAGTGGGCTGGTCGACAGCTGGATGACTCGCCTGAGCGCCCGGCGCAGCCACAAGGGAGCCCGTTGATGCATTTGTCCGAATTGAAGAACGCCGGCCGCAGCCCCAGCCTTCCGCTGACTCTGGAGCTGGCCGATGCCGCCGGCCCGGCGCAACTACAACTGCTTTCGCTGCTGCGGGTATTGCCGGGACAGCGTTATGTCGGCGCCGGCGTCTGGCGTGGCCGGCCAGTGTTGGCCAAATTGTTGGTGGGCAACAAGGCCGCCCGACATTTCCAGCGGGAACTGCAAGGCGTGCGCCTGCTGGCTGAGCAAGGGCTGACGACGCCGTTGTTGTTGGCCGATGGCTTGAATGAGGTTGAAGGCGGCTGGTTGTTGTTCGAATTGCTCGAAGACGCCGAGAGCCTGGGCGATGCCTGGAAGCAGGTCGAACACCTGCCATTGCTCGCCGACGAGCAGACGGCGGTGCTGGCCGAAGCCCTCGGGGCCATCGCACAACTGCACGGCAAGGGTCTGTGGCAGGAAGACCTGCACTTGGACAATCTGCTGCGTCACGGCGGCAAGCTCTATTTGATCGACGGTGCCGGTATCCGCGCCGAAACCCCAGGGCAACCGTTGTCGCGACAAAAGGTCCTGGAGAACCTGGGCGTGTTTTTTGCCCAGCTTCCCAAATCCCTCCAGCCGTTCAATGAAGAGTTGTTGGTGCATTACCTGCTGGGCAACGCCGAACACGCGTTGCCCATGGAAGCGCTGCAGAAGCAGATCGACAAGGTGCAGGCCTGGCGCCTGAAGGACTTTCTTGAAAAAGTCGGGCGCGAGTGCAGTCTGTTCAGTGTGCAGCGCGGACCGTTCGGGCTGCGGGCGATCCGTCGCGATGAAGAGGCCGCCATGGCGCCGGTGCTGGAGCAGGCCGATGCGTTGCTCGACCAGGGCCATCTGTACAAGACCGGCGGCGCGGCCAGTGTTGGCAAAGTCGAGGCGAACGGTCGCACCTTGGTGATCAAGCGCTACAACATCAAGCACTTCGCCCACTGGCTCAAGCGTTTCTGGCGCCCGAGCCGTGCCTGGCACTCCTGGCGCGAAGGCCATCGCCTGGCCTTCCTCGGCATCGCCACGCCCAAGCCCCTGGCCTTGCTGGAAAAGCGCTTCCTGTGGCTGCGCCGTAGCGCCTACCTGGTCACCGAACACCTGGCGGGGCCGGACATCATCGAGCGCTTCGGCCCTTACGTGGAAAACGGCGAAGCCCCCGAAGCCGAGTTGCTGGCACTGGACCGGTTGTTCGCCGACCTGATCCGCGAGCGCATCAGCCATGGTGACTTCAAGGGCCACAACCTGTTCTGGCAGCACGACCGCTGGGCGCTGATCGACCTCGACTCGATGTGCCAGCACCGCACCCACGCCAGCTTCGCCGCGGCCTATGCCCGGGATCGGGCGCGATTCATGCGCAATTGGCCGCAGGACAGTGCGTTGTATCGGGTGATCAATCAGCGGTTGCCCAAAACGGTCGATAGCGCTTCGTCCGCCCTATGAGCCACAGATGAAGACCCTTTAGCTCACTTGAGGTCGCCGATGCCCCTGTGGCGAGGGAGCTTGCTCCCGCTGGGCTGCGCAGCGGCCCCAAAAGGCCGGCGCATTCCTACAGGAAAACCGCATCAACCGGTTTACGACGGCTGCGCCGCCGAGCGGGAGCAAGCTCCCTCGCCACAGGTGCGATGCGCTGCCCTGCAAACAGCGCCAAGCAATCGTCTGCTGCACGTTCGCCACTCACCGCTAGAGGCTTAAGGCCGCTTTTAAGCTATAATCCCGCCCTTTAGCTGCCCCGCACCCCTGGTGCGCGGCACATCCATTTTTCGCGGCGCTTGTCGCCCGTATGCAGACATAAGAGGCTAGACCCTGTGGCATTGACGATTCTTGGCCTGTCCGGCGCCCTTAGCCATGATCCTTCCGCAGCGCTGTACATTGACGGCAAGCTGATCGCGGCGGCCGAGGAAGAGCGCTTCGTACGCGATAAACATGCAAAGAACCGCATGCCCTACGAGTCGGCGAAGTTCTGTCTGGAACAGGCCGGCATCAAGCCTTCCGATGTCGATGTGGTGGCGATCCCGTTTGCCCCGATCAGTCTGTTCGGCGAAGCGCGCTGGCACTACGCCAAGCGTTACTGGTATGCCCCGGACCGCGCCCTCGATGCGATCCTGATGGGCAACCGTCGCTACAAGCGCTACCGCCGCAAGATCGTCTGGTGCCTGGAACAACTGGGCTTCGATCCGAAAAAGATCAAGATCGAGCCGGTCGAGCACCACCTGGCCCACGCCTCCAGCGCCTACCACTGCTCGGGCTTCCAGGAAAAAACCGCGATCCTGGGCATCGATGGCAAGGGCGAATACGCCACGACCTTCTTCGGCTACGGCGAAAACGGCAAGATCCACAAGATCAAGGAATTCTTCGACCCGGACTCCCTGGGTGGCCTGTACGGGGCAATCACCGAGTTTCTCGGTTTTGAAATGCTCGACGGCGAATTCAAGGTCATGGGCATGGCGCCCTATGGCGATGCCAGCAAGTACGATTTCTCGCGCCTGGCCTCGTTCGAAAACGGCGAGTTGGTGATCAACACCGACTACGCCAACGTGATCGGCCTGCGCCGCTATAAAGAGAAGGGCAAGGGCTTCTACTTCTCGCCGAAACTGATCGAGTGGCTCGGTCCGAAACGTGAAGGCGACATCGCCGACGAACCGTACATCCACTATGCGGCGAGCATGCAGGCGCTGTTCGAGAAGCTCGCACTGCAAATGATCGACCACTACTTGGGCGACGTGCTCAAGGAAACCGGCAAGCTGGCCTTCGCCGGTGGCTGCGCGTTGAACGTCAAGCTGAACCAGAAAATCATCGCCCGTGACGACGTCAAGGAACTGTTCGTGCAACCGGCCTCCGGCGACGCCGGTACGGCGGTGGGGGCGGCGGCGTATGTGTCCTACGCCCGTGGCGTGCCGGTGGAGAAGATGGAACACGTCTACCTCGGCCCGGCCTACAGCAACGAAGACGTGATCGCCGCGTGCGCCCGCCATCCAAGCAAGCCTCTGTGGCGCAAGATCGACAACACCCCCGAGCGCATCGCCAAGATCATGGTCGACGGCAACCCGGTGGCCTGGTTCCAGGGCCGCATGGAGTTTGGCCCGCGTGCCTTGGGCGGTCGTTCGATCATCGGCTGCCCAAGCGCCAGTGGCGTGGCCGACCGCATCAACGAGCAGATCAAGTTCCGCGAGCGCTGGAGGCCTTTCTGCCCGTCGATGCTCGACACCGTTGCGCCACAGATGATCAAGGTCGACCACCCGGCACCGTTCATGACCTTCACTTTCGAAGTGGCCGAAGAATGGAAAACCCGCGTGCCGGAAGTCGTCCATGAAGACGGTACTTCCCGGGCCCAGGTACTCAAGCGCGAATACAACCCGCGCTACTACGACATGATGAAGGCCCTGGAAGTGCTGACCGGCAACGGCGTGTCGCTGAACACTTCGCTCAACCGTCGTGGCGAACCGATGATCTGCTCGCCGACCGACGCGCTGAACATGTTCTTCGGCTCCGACCTGCAATACCTGATCATGGAAGACATCCTGGTGGTCAAAGACGGCGTGGACGCTTATGACACGCTCGGCTGAGCGACATGTGCTGCAGTTCTGCCACGGTTATGACGGGCCGTTCCTGGACTGCGCCCGTCAATACGCCAGCCTGTTCGCAGGCACCGGCTATCGCGTGACGACGGTATTCCTCACCGGGGCGGCGGACGCGCAAGTCGCCGCCGCTTGTGCCTCGGACGAGGTGTTGTTCATGGAATACAGCTCCAGCGCCATTCGTGGCCTGAAGCTGGGTGCCATCGGCGACCTGCGCAAGATCGCCGCCTCGCGCAATTTCAGCTTCTGCGTTGCCCATCGCTTCAAGCCGATCTACATCGCTCTGCTGGGCACCCGCCTGCCGGTAATCGGCGTGCACCATGCCTTTGGCGATTACCAAAGACGTACCCGCCGGTTGTTCGCCCATGTGTTCCGCAAGCGCCTGAGCTTGCTCGGGGTTTCCGATGCGGTGCGTGACGACATGCGCCGCTGCTTGCCGAAATGGCCGGCCGCCCGGATCCAGACCCTCTACAACCGCATCGACCTCGACGCCACGCAGGCCAGCCTGGTCTCTCGGGAGGAGGCGCGGCGTACCCTGGGGCTGGACGCCCATGCCTGGATTGTCGGCAATGTCGGCCGGCTGCACCCGGACAAGGACCAAGCCACCTTGATGCGCGGTTTTGCGGCGGCACTGGCGTACCTGCCGGCCAACAGTCAACTGGCGATTCTCGGCAAGGGCCGCCTGGAGCAGGATCTTCGGGCGTTGGCGCTGGAGCTGGGCATTGCCGATCGCGTGCTATTGCTCGGCCAGGTGCCTGAGGCGCGCCGTTATTTCCGTGCTTTTGATGTGTTTGCCCTGAGTTCCGACCATGAACCATTCGGTATGGTGCTGCTCGAAGCCATGGCCGCTGGGGTACCCCTGCTGGCCACGGCCTGCGGCGGCGCCAAGGAAGTGGTCGAGGACGTGGGCATCCTGTTTCCGCTGGGTGACGCCGAGCACATGGCCCAGGGGCTGCAACACCTGGCGGCCATGGACGATCTGCAGCGTCGCCAATGCGCCGAGCTGATGCTCGACCGCTTGCGCGAGCGCTTCTCGGATCGCGCCGTACGCGAGGCATTCTGGCGATTGCCTCAAGTCACCGAACTGGCGCCGAGGGCCTGATGCTCAACCGATTCCAAGGCTGGCGTGAGCGCGGCTGGACCGCCGTCGATGCGTCCATTTATGCCCAGGCCTGGCAACGTTTTGGCGGCAGTGTGGCCACCCATCCCCTGGTGGTCGAGCGCCTGGCGGCCCTGGCCGGCATTCCCGTGCGTTACCTGGCGTTCGAGCAGGACGGCGAACTCAAGGCGGCTATACCGACCTGGGGCCGCGACCTGGCACTGTCCAAGGACGTGCTCAAGCGCAGCGGCAAGAAGGGCTTGTTCGACCTGGGCAATGCCGAGCTGATCCTGCCGGCGGCGCCCGATGCGCAAGCGCCGTTGCGTCATCGCGGGCGTTACCTGTCGGCCCTCAACGAGGGGCGCTTCAGCGGTCTGAAGCTGCAGCAGGAACAACTGGCCATGGCCCGCACGCCGGAAGAACTGTCGAAGAAATTTCGCTATAACCAGCGCCGTGAACTGCGATTGCTGGAAGAGGCGGGCGGTGTGGTACGGCCGGTCGGCGAGTTTTCCAGCGCCGAACTGGCGGCGATCTACTGCGACCTGTTCCTGCGTCGCTGGGGCTTTGCGGCCACCGGTGCCGAGCGCATGGGCGAGGTGATCGAGTTGCTGCGCGAGTGGCTGATCGGGTCGGTGATCTTTCTCAACGATGCGCCGATTGCCATCCAATTGGTGTATCGCGTCGAAGCGCCCGAGTGGATCAGCGTCGAGTACATCAACGGTGGCGTCGACCCGCAGACCCGTGAATTCAGCCCCGGCAGCGTGTTGAGCTTTCTCAACACCCAAAGCGCCTGGGAGCAGGCCCGTGCCGTCGGCAAGCCGTTGCGTTTTTCGTTCGGCCGGGCGGACCGGGAATACAAGGACCGTTGGTGCAACCCCGTACCGGTGTTTACCGTATGAACCCATCCACAAGTCGCAAGCAACAGTTGCTCAGGCGCCACCGTCGCAACAAGCGCGTGGGGTTGTTAATCGCCCTTGTCGTGCTGGTGGCGCTGGGCGTCGCGGTAGCCTGGTGGCTGCCTCTGGTGTTGGCGGTGCTGGGCTGGGTCGCCCATGAGGCGTGGTTCGCCGATCATTTGTTCTATTCACCCCGGGACGATTACCAGTACAGCTTTGCGCCGTTCACCCAGCAACCCAAGGTGCATTTGAATGCCGGCCGGCTGCAGTTGGACGAAGGTGTGATTCTGGACGATGGCGCAACGCTGATCCTCGCGCTGCGGATCAAGAGCACCTGGCTGGGACGCTTCATCGACCCGCTCGTCGAGTTATCGGGCGGTGAAAGGGACCTGCAAACCTTCGAGCGCGGGGTCAACGGCCTGCGCTATCTGAACCTCAGCGAACAGGGCCTCGCGTTGTCTCGCGGCGAACTGCGCCTGCGTGGGCGCCATTGCCGTTTGCTGGGCGAGCCGACGCTGTGGTCGTTCACGCCGCCGCCAGTGCAACGCCAGCGAGTGATGGTCATCGCGCCCCACGCCGATGACGCCGAACTGGCCGCCTACGGTTTGTACAGCCAGGCAGACGAGGCCTGGATCGTGACCCTGACCGCGGGTGAAATCGAGGCCGGACATTATCGGAAGATGGGCCTGGACAGCGTCGAAGCCGCGCGGCTCAAGGGCCGTTTGCGAGCCTGGGACAGCATTGCCGTACCGCGATGGGCCGGGGTGCCTGAAGCGCACTGTGTGCAATTGGGTTACTTCTGTCTGCAACTGGCGGCTATGCAAGCCGCGCCGAGCCAGCCCCAGGGTTCTCGCGAGGCGGGCCTGAGCGATACCCGGCTGTTCCGTCAGTTGAACCCGTTCCTGCTGCCTGGCGATGCCGACGGCGCGCCGACCTGGAACAACCTGCTGGCGGACCTGCGTGAATTGCTGCTCAAGGCCCGCCCGGAGGTCATTGTGTTGCCGCATCCGACCCTTGATCCCCACCCCGATCATCTCTGCGCCCATCATGCCGTCCTGCAAGCCCTCGAAGGCCTGGAATGGCAACCGACCACGCTGTTGGGCTACGCCAACCACCTGCATGACAATGACCGCTGGCCCATGGGTGACGCAGGCGCGGGCATTGCGTTGCCGCCATCGTTCGAACCGACCCTGCCGATGCAACCTGTCAGCCTGCCGCTGGCGTTGTCCGCACAGCGCGACAAGGCCATGGCGCTGGGCATGATGCATGATCTGCAACCGCGCGCGCCGTTCAAGCGTCGCTTGCGCCGTGGTATCCAGCGTCTGCTGGCCGGGCGTACCGGCTCGGTGTATGGCGAGAACGAATTTTTTCGCAAGGCTGTGCGTCGCCATGAACTGTTCTGGCGGTTGTAGGGGGCCAAGGTGGGGCGTGTTTGCGCTACGGCGCCGGCAGGCCCCCGGTTATTTATCAAGTCGTCCGGTGCCGCAAGGAAAACGATGAAAGTTCTGTTTCTGGTGCAGAAAGAACAGCGGGCCATCCTGGACCGGCTCTATGACGGTGTGGCGGCTCATTGCGAGTGCGATTTGCGCTGGCTCGACAGCAAGGATCAACGCAACCTGCGGGCATATTTCCGTCGCCATGTGGACGTATCGCGTTATGACCGGATCGTGTTTTTCCTGCGTTTCAAGCAGGAGATCCGCCAGGCCGGTTTCATTCGCACCATCCCCAACCTGGTAATTCTCGAGCACGATGCCTACCAGAATTACATCCCGTGCAAATACACGGGTAAATTCAGCGCGCATTACCGTCGCCTGCCGTGGGTACGGGTGATCAGTTCCGGCTTCATGGTGACCGAACGTCTGCGTGGCGAAGGTTTCGATGCGGTTTTCGTGCCCAAGGGCTACGATCAATCGTTATTGCAGGATCAGGGCCGTGAGCGGGACATCGAGTTGGCGTTTGTGGGCAGCACCAACAGCGTTGCCTACAGTGGTCGCAAGGCGCTGCTTGATGAGTTGGGCCGGGTTGAGCCGCTGGTAGTGACCCGGACCAAGTCCGGTGAAGAGTATTGCGAGACCCTCAACCGCATCCGTTTTTTCGTCAGTGCCGACGTGGGCATGGGCGAATTCATGATCAAGAACTTCGAAGCCATGGCCTGCGGCTGTGTGCTGCTGGCGTTCGATCAGGGCATCGAGGAGGCGCGTGCGTTGGGGCTGCAGGACATGCACAACGTGGTGCTGTACCGTGACATCCCGCAACTCCAGGAAAAGCTTTCCCGGTTGCGCGCCGACCCCGAGCTGGCACGCAGTGTGGCGCACAACGGCCAGAAGCTGGCCCTGGAACAGTTCAGTTTCGCGCGCATCGGGCAGAAAATCGTTGAAGCACTGGAGCCGCCGTTGCGGCCTCGAGCCCCGCTGAATCTGCTGGAAACATTGCGCCTGAAGTTGGGCGTTTAACAAGAACCGTTGAGCCATCCGGTGTCAGGTGGCGTTTGACTAAATGGTATTTCAGTGCAGTTTTCCGACGATAGTGACATTACCCTGGTGGTCACCAGTTGCGGCCGGCTCGATCTGCTCAAGCAGACCCTGGAGAGCTTCGACCGTTTCAATACGGCGCCGATCCGTGAGGTCTTCATTACCGAAGATGCTGGCGATGAAGGCGTACACTCGGTCATTCCCGCTCATTGGAAGGACCGCACGACCGCCTTCGTCAATCGACCGAAGCTGGGGCAGTTGGCTTCGATCGACCTGGCGTACGAGCACGTCAAGACGCCCTATATCTTTCATTGCGAAGATGACTGGGCGTTCTATCGCCCTGGCTTCGTGGAAGACTCGCGCACGATCCTTGAGCAGCGACCGGATGTTCTTCAGGTGTGGTTGCGCAACTATGTCTACGATTTGTGCGTACACAGCCCTTACATTCGCCTGGGCGAGCGTGAAGTCATCGGCGGCGTCCCTTGTTATCCGTTGATTTCGGACAAACCCGAATGGCAAAGCTTCTCTCTCAATCCCGGCCTGCGACGCTTGAAAGAGTATCGGCTTTGCGCCCCCTACGCCGGTTTCGGTGGTGAAAAGGCCTTGTCGCTGCGTTACGCCCAGTTGAACTTGACGGCGGTCACGCTCGAAGGGGATGCTGTTTTGCATACCGGATTCGGAGTGCATGTGGAAGTGCCTGTGGAGCGCCAGCGCAAGGCCCGCCGCAAGCGCCGCGAGCAGGTCAAGTTGTCCTTGGTCCTCTTGCTCGGGGTCTGCATTGGCTGGCTTATGAACTACTGAATGCCGCGAAGCATGAATCCTGGTCCGCGATAAAAGGTTTGCTGCTCGATGAGCATTATCAATGTCATGTGGGCGGGCGGTGCACCGTTCGCCTCGATACACAAGGTCCACAATCAGATTCTCTCGCGGATGGAACCAGCGATGCCTGTCAAGACATGGCTCTTGCAGGGGGCGGCGGCTGCTTGTCAGGTGGACGTCGGCTCGGCGCTTGAGTGGAATATGACCTCGGCCCGGCTCAAGGGGCGACATGTCTGGCGCTTACTCAAACCCCTGATGCACAGTCGCTTTCGCCAGGCGTTGCTCGATAGCGATGCGCGCGTGGTATTGCTCGATGGCATCGGCGTGGCGCGTACCTTGTTACCGGTTCTCAAGGATATGCCGCAGATCCGCGTGGTGGTGATTTTCCATGGTGCGACCCGGCTAAATCCCGCCGGCCGCGAGCTATTGCGCGGCTTCCCTGCATCACGTCTGAGCCTGGCGGCGGTCTCCCAGACCTTGGCAATGTCGCTCCAGGACGAGTTGGGCATCCAAGTCACTGCGCTGCGTAGCGCGTTCGATCCGACGGCCTTCCAGTCTGCCCTGTTGTCTCGCGAAGACGCACGGGCCCGCTTGGGACTGTCTGGCACAGAAACGCGGGTCTTTGGTGCCGTAGGACGGTTGGTGGACAGCAAGGGGTTCGCCTGTCTGTTGGAGGCCTTTGGCCGGGCGGCGGCGAACCATTCCGATTGGCGCCTGGTGATTGTCGGTGAGGGGCCGAGGCGCGAGGCGCTGCAAGCGCGGATCGCCCGGCCGGATCTGGTCGACAAGGTGTTGCTGATAGGGCATCTGGAAGAGATCGCGACGCTCTACCGGGCATTTGACTGGGTGCTGATCCCGTCCTTGGACGAGGGCCTTGGCCTGACCCTCCAGGAGGCTGTCCTGGCTCGAGTCCCGGTGTTGGCCAGCGAACTCGCGGTCTTTCGTGAACAGTTGGGTGACGCCGGTTGGTACGTGGCGCCCAACGATGAAAGCGGTTGGAGCGAGACCATCGAGCGAGCGGCGCAGGCTCCGGCCGAGACAGTCGCCGCAGCCCAGTACCTGGCATTGGCCCCGGACGAGGCCTGGTCGAGCTTCAGCCAGGTCGCCCGGCAGTTGATCTCAGGCAGCCAGTAGGGCGTTTTCCAATGCTCGCATCGGAAAGCTCCCGTTCAGGTTCTCTCGGGCAATATAACGAGCGAAATGCTGCAAGTTGCGACGTGCCAGGTAGCGTGGCAGCGGCGAGCGCAGGAAGCGCATGTCGGCCACATCGATCAGGCCCATTTGGTTTTCGGGCGTGACGACGATGTTGCCCAAGTGCAGCGAGCGAAAATAGATACCGCTGGCATGCAGGCTGCGGATCAGCTCGACCAGCGCAGGAAGGGTATGCTGCCAGCTGAAGTTTTCCTGATTCGATAATTGACGCAGGGTTTTACCGGGGAGCGGTCGATACAGTACGGCGGTCATGCCGGGTTTTTCCAGCGTGTAGAAGGCCAGTACGTCAAGGGTCGGTACGCCGAGCTTCTGCAGACGGGCCGCATTATTGATGAAGCGTACTGAATAAGGCCTTAGCAGGGCCGAAGAAAAAAGCCGCTTGCGGCGAAACAGCTTGAGGATATTCCCATCCTGCAGCAGATAGACTTTCGGGCCGTAGCTGTCGGCCTCCAGAATGCTGGCGCCTTCAATCAATTGATTCAAAGCGGCTTGGGGAAGCCGTGAGGATTGCATCGTAGGGAAACCTTGTTGAAAGAACCGGTGCCGTGGCGGGCCATGATGCCCAAAAGTTTTTGTTTTCACCATGCCGGTTTGGCTGGTAGGTCGTTTAGGAGCGTTGGATGCAGGCAACACGTTGGGCGCAGGGCTGGATGGCCTTTGGCTTGTTATGGTTCTTGCTGGCGATAGCCCTGGCACCGAGCAACAAGATTTATCAACAGGGGTTGGTTGCATTTGTCTGGCTGCCGGTGATCGTTTTTGCCTGGCCGGCTCGTCATCGCCTGATGGAATTGTGGCGTGCCCAGCGCGTGATCTACACGGCGTTGCTGGCGTTGATGGCCTGGGCCTTGGTAACACTGGCCTGGGCCGAGGTGGCAGAGCCTGCCCGCGAAGCCAAGCGATTGCTCTACATCCTGGCGTTCCTGTTGTTTTTCCCGATCTTTGCCGATGGCCAGCCCGAACGTGTGATTCGTATCATGCAATGGGGTGGCCTGGGGATTGCGCTGACGGCCTTGATGGCCATCGTTCATTTCTATGGATATGAGAACCATCGCTGGACTGCACGCCTGGAAGGGCTGGGCGAGTTGTCCCATCCGATTCTCGGCGGTTACGTGATTGGATTGGCGGCGATCTGGATGCTGCACTGGATACCGCGTCATATTGGATTGCAAGCGCTTTGGGCGGTGGCGTTGGGCCTTTTGGCGGTCTTTGTCGTGGCGAGCCAGAGTCGCGGCGCCGCGCTGGCCTTGTTGCTCAGCGTACTGGCCATGCCGATCTACTGTCGGGACCAGCGGTCGCGGATTATCGCCGCCACCGCACTGGTGCTGGCGATGCTGACCTTCTGGTTGCTCGAACCGCTGGTCATGGCGCGCGGTGCTTCCTATCGGCCCGAGATTCTCATGTCGAGCCTGCACATGATTGCCGAACGCCCGTGGGGTGGTCTGGGCGTGTCGGCTGACTACCGGATCGCCGTCCACGGCCTAAAGTTTGATCATGCCCACAACCTGTTCAGCCATGTCACCATTCAACTCGGGCTGCCGGGACTGCTGCTGTGGTGCATCGTCTGGTTCGCCGTGTTGCGCGAAGCCTGGCGCGCCCGGGAAAACCTGCTGGGCCGGGGTGTGCTCGGCATGTGGGTGTTTTCATTCCTGGCGATGCAGTTCGACGCCGCGAGCCTGACCGGAACCCCTCGCGCCGAGTGGTTCATTACCTGGTTGCCGATAGGCCTTGCTGGCGTTTTGACCTGGGCGCGGGCCAATTCCGGTGGCTGTGATAAAATTCCGCGTTCTTCTTAACCAGTGAGCCCGACGATGAGTGACGCACCGCCCAAAGCGGAACAGGATTCCAGCCTGAAGATCTATTTTCGGTTGCTGGGATACGTCAAACCCTACGCGGGCATTTTCCTGCTGAGTATCGTGGGTTTCGTGATATTTGCTTCGACCCAGCCCATGCTGGCCGGGATTCTCAAATATTTCGTCGACGGCTTGAGCAACCCCGATGCGGTGCTCTTTCCCACCGTACCGTACCTCAAGGACTTGAAACTGCTCATGGCGGTGCCGCTGCTGATCATCCTGATCGCGGCCTGGCAGGGCCTGGGGTCTTTCCTGGGTAATTATTACCTGGCCAGGGTGTCCTTGGGGCTGGTGCACGACCTGCGGGTCGAGTTGTTCAATAAGTTGTTGGTGCTGCCCAACCGCTACTTCGACACCCACAACTCCGGCCACTTGATTTCCCGCATCACCTTCAACGTGACCATGGTCACCGGTGCGGCCACCGACGCCATCAAAGTGGTGATCCGCGAAGGCCTCACCGTGGTTTTCCTCTTCGCCTACCTGGTGTGGATGAACTGGAAACTGACCCTGGTGATGTTGGCGATCCTGCCGCTGATCGCGGTCATGGTCAGCAGCACCAGCAAGAAATTCCGCAAGCAAAGCAAAAAGATCCAGGTGGCCATGGGTGACGTGACCCACGTTGCTTCCGAGACCATCCAGGGCTACCGCGTGGTACGCAGTTTCGGTGGCGAGGCCTACGAAGAGCAGCGCTTTGCCAGCGCCAGCCAGGGCAATACCGACAAGCAATTGCGCATGACTCGAACCGGGGCGGTCTATACGCCGATGCTGCAACTGGTGATCTACACCGCCATGGCGGCCCTGATGTTCCTGGTGCTGTTCCTGCGCGGTGACGCAACGGCCGGTGACCTGGTGGCCTACATCACGGCGGCTGGCTTGCTGCCCAAGCCGATTCGCCAACTCTCGGAAGTCAGCTCCACCATCCAGAAAGGCGTGGCCGGTGCCGAGAGTATCTTCGAACAACTGGATGTCGAGCCGGAAGTCGATACGGGGACAGTCGAGCAGGAGCGGGTCAGCGGTCGTCTCGATGTGCGCAACCTGAGCTTCACCTACCCGGGCGCCGACCGCGAGGTGCTCAAGGACATCAGCTTCACGGCAGCCCCCGGGCAGATGATTGCGCTGGTGGGGCGTTCGGGCAGTGGCAAGTCGACCCTGGCCAGTCTTATCCCGCGTTTTTATCACCATGAGGTCGGCCAGATCCTGCTCGACGACGTGGAAATCGAAGACTACCGCCTGCGTAACCTGCGGCGTCATGTCGCCCAGGTGACCCAGCATGTGACGCTGTTCAATGACACCGTCGCCAACAATATCGCTTACGGCGATCTGGCCGGTGCGCCACGGGCGGACATTGAAAAGGCGGCCCGGGATGCCTATGCCATGGACTTCATCGAGCAGTTGCCCAATGGCCTGGACACCGAAGTGGGTGAAAACGGCGTGTTGCTGTCCGGTGGCCAGCGCCAACGCCTGGCGATTGCCAGGGCCTTGTTGAAGAACGCGCCGCTGCTGATCCTCGACGAGGCCACCTCGGCGCTGGACACCGAGTCCGAGCGGCATATCCAGGCCGCGCTCGATCAGGTCATGAAAGGCCGTACGACCCTGGTCATCGCCCACCGTCTGTCGACCATCGAAAAAGCCGACATGATTTTGGTGATGGATCAAGGCCGGATCGTTGAGCGGGGTACCCATGGCGAGCTCTTGGCGCAGAACGGTTACTACGCGCGTCTCCACGCCATGGGGCTGGACGCTCCTGCCCAGAATATCGCCTGAGTCCGGCCTCCAGGCGCTGGTAGCCGGCCCGTTTCTCTCGGCCGGCTTAGACCAACTGTGGGAGCTTGCTCCACCAGGGTTTGTATCGAAAGCCTTACTCGTCTTGACCAATCCACAATAAACCCGCGACCCGTGACTGCTAAGGTTTGGCTACAGGACTTTTCCTGAACCAATTCCAGTCATCGAGGGGGCCATCCCTCCCGCACGGGTGCTTGAATGCTGCAACGCTATCTCTGGAAGCTACTGCCCAAGTCGCAGCGCTCCTTTCTGTTGGGGCGCTTGTCGGTTGTCGACCGCCAGGTCGTGAATAAATCGATGTCGGCCAATTGCCGTTTCCCCGAAGCTTTTGCCCAACGCGCCTGCCTGTTCATCCACGTACCTAAATGCGCCGGCAGCAGCGTCTGCGTGGGGCTTTTCGATGGGTACAGTCCGGGGCACTTGCCGCTGTATTGGTACGAGGAGCAGTTTGCGCAGCAGTACGCCGCCAGTTTCAAATTTGCTTTTGTCCGCGATCCGCTGGAACGAGCGTATTCAGCCTATGCTTTCCTGCGGGGCAACACGTTGGGGCCGCGTGACCATGCGGCGCAGGAGATGGTGGGCCAATACCGCGACTTCGATGATTTCGTCGCACGGTGGCTGCACCCGGAAAACATCACCCGGCAATTGCATTTCGCGGCCCAAACGGATTTCCTCACCGACTCCCTCGGCCACCTGGCGATGGACTTCATCGGTTATCAGGAATATCTGGGGCGGGACTATCAGCGGGTGTGCGAGCACCTGGGGGTGGTCGCGACGTTGCCCCATGTGAACCACAGCTGGCAACGCGCTACGGTGCCGGTCAGGGATATTTGCTCGGTGCGGACCCGTCGGCTGGTGCGGCGGGTATACCAACGTGATTACGAGATGCTTGGTTATGAATGAAACGTCCAACCTATCGATGCAGCAGGCACCGATTCGTCCTTATGCACCGGCGCTTACGCCGGCGGATCGGGCGGCCATCAAAGCCCAGCGCCCACGCTGCATCTGGCTGACGGGGCTGTCGGGGGCGGGCAAGTCGACACTGGCCAACGCCTTGGAAGTGCAGCTCAACCAACAGGGTTTGCACACGTCCCTGCTCGATGGCGACAACCTGCGCCAGGGGTTGTGCCGGGGGCTCGGCATGGATGCCGAGGCCCGCAAGGAAAATATCCGTCGTATTGCCGAGGTGGCGCGCTTGATGGTCGACGCCGGACTGATCGTCATCGTAGCGGCCATCTCGCCGTTTCGCGCCGACCGGGAGGCCGCACGACAGTTATTTTCCGAGGGCACCTTCGTGGAAGTCTATGTGAGCACACCCTTCGACGTCTGTGCCGAGCGTGACCCCAAGGGGCTGTACCGCGAAGCCCGTGCGGGGCGGATCAAGAACTTCACCGGGCTCGACAGCCCTTACGAGGCGCCACTTGCGCCGGACTGCGCGATCGACACCAGCGAGGTTGAGCTGGCCCAGGCCTGTGCGCGGCTATCGGCGTTGCTGCAAATCTGATCGAACCAGCGTCCTGGCCTCGCGTTGCAGCCATGGACAAGCCTTCGCCAACCCTGTGCTAATATCGCGCCCCTGTTCATTTTGTATGTGGGATGCTCCATGAAGTTGTCCATGCCGCGATTCGATCAAGCCCCTGTATTGGTGGTCGGCGATGTCATGCTCGACCGCTATTGGCATGGCGGAACCTCACGGATTTCCCCTGAGGCGCCGGTACCGGTGGTCAAGGTCGAGCACATCGAGGATCGCCCCGGTGGTGCCGCCAACGTTGCCTTGAACATCGCCGCCCTCGGCGCACCGGCCTCCCTGGTGGGCGTGACCGGTGACGACGAGGCCGCCGACAGCCTGACCAACAGTCTCAAGGGGGCGGGTGTACGGGCGATATTCCAGCGCGTTGCGCACCAGCCGACCATCGTCAAGTTGCGGGTCATGAGCCGTCACCAGCAACTGCTGCGTATCGATTTCGAAGAACCGTTCGCCACCGATCCCCTGGCCCTCGGTGTCGAGGTCGAAAACCTGCTTGAAGGCGTCAAGGTCCTGGTGTTGTCGGACTACGGCAAAGGCGCGTTGAAAAACCACCAGGCGCTGATCCAGGCTGCCCGTGCCCGTGGCATCCCGGTCCTGGCCGATCCCAAGGGCAAGGATTTTTCCATCTACCGGGGCGCCAGCCTGATCACGCCGAACCTCAGCGAGTTCGAAACCATCGTTGGCGGTTGTGTCGATGAGCACGATTTGGTGAGCAAAGGCGCGCAGCTCATGCAAGACCTCGACCTCGGTGCCTTGCTGGTGACCCGTGGCGAGCACGGCATGACCTTGCTGCGCCCCGATCACCCGGCGTTGCACCTGCCGGCCCGTGCCCGTGAAGTGTTCGACGTGACGGGTGCCGGCGACACGGTGATTTCCACCCTGGCCGCGGCGATTGCTGCCGGCGAGGAACTGCCCCATGCGGTGGCCCTGGCGAACCTGGCGGCAGGCATTGTCGTCGGCAAGCTTGGCACGGCCGCCATCAGCGCCCCCGAGCTACGCCGCGCCATCCAGCGCGAGGAAGGCTCCGAGCGTGGCGTGCTGGGCCTGGAGCAACTGCTGCTGGCCGTTGACGACGCCCGCGCCCACAACGAAAGCATCGTCTTCACCAACGGTTGCTTCGACATCCTGCACGCCGGCCACGTGACCTACCTCGAGCAGGCCCGGGCCCAGGGCGATCGCCTGATCGTCGCGGTCAATGACGATGCCTCCGTCAGCCGTCTCAAGGGGCCAGGGCGTCCGATCAACAGCGTCGACCGGCGCATGGCGGTCCTGGCCGGCTTGGGTGCGGTGGATTGGGTGATCAGCTTCAGCGAGGGCACGCCGGAAAACCTGCTGCGCCAGGTCAAGCCGGATGTGCTGGTCAAGGGCGGTGACTACGGCATCGACCAGGTCGTGGGCGCGGACATCGTGACCGCGTACGGCGGGACCGTGAAAGTGTTGGGGCTGGTGGAAAACAGCTCGACGACGGCGATTGTGGAAAAGATCCGCAATAACTGAGCCGCAATTTGTAGAGCCTGGGGGCTGTTGTTGCCAGGGCGCTTTCTTGTGGCGAGGGAGCTTGCTCCCGCTTGGGTGCGAAGCGCCCATGAAAAATGGGGTTGCTGCGCAACCCAGCGGGAGCAAGCTCCCTCGCCACAAAAGCGCTCTGAGTCGTGTGGTTCCTAACGCGCCACCTTGCGCGGCACGATCTTCTTGAGCAGCTGCCGCGCCTTGCCCTTGAGTCGGGTCAGGCCCGACTCCTTGCCCGGTGGCGTCAGCCCTTGCTGGCGCAGCCAGTCCTTCCAGCGAATCCGCTCGTCGCGCACCAGCCAGCCGTCCTGCCGGGCGAAACTTTCCGCCAGGTACAGGCCACGGGTGCTGGCCGGGTGCAGTTGATCCTTTTTCAAGGTGTACAGCTCGGGCAAGGGCTGCCCGTCCTGCAGCGGCATCAGGTACAGGTCCGGGCGCTTGCGGTCCAGGCGGGCCACCAACTGGTCGCCTTCCAGGCGCTCATCGACGTGAAACAGGCTCAGGGACTTGGCTTCCTTGGGCACATCCAGGCGCAAGTCATAGATCAATTGCAGCGATGCCGTAGGCAGGTGCACGTAGGCCCGTGGCCGCTCGATCAACTGCAGATTGGCGCTACGCACCGGGCGGGCCGAGCCCGACAGCGGCGTCAGGCGAAACGGCAAGGCTTCGCGATAATGCAAGGCGGTGGCGTAGGGGGCCGGTAGCCAAGTGTCGTTGAAGCGTCCACCCAGCCAGCCTTCAGGGGTTTCCAGCAGGCATTCTTCGGCAATTTCGCTGATGGCGGTGAGCAGCGGCAGGTTCAGTTCGTGGGCCGGGACGTAGCCGGAAATCAGCTTGAGCACCACGTCGCCGCGATCCTGTCGACGCTGGCGCACCAGTACCCAATAGTCGCGGTTCTGCCAATGCAGGGTCAGGCGCACCGAGACGCCCAGATTGGCCAGCTCCAGGGAAAAACGCTCGGCATCGGCCACGGCGACAGGGCGGCGGCGCTGCAAGGTCTGGGCGAAATTCAGCGGCATCCCGACGCTCTGGTAAGTCAGGCCTTCGGGGGTCGCTTCGACGAACAGGGGCAGGGTCTTGAAGTTGCTTGGGTTCTTTCTGATGAGCGTACGCGGCATGTCGGCTCCTTCCTTAAGGCCGCGTAAGGCGGCGTCAGTGTTTACGCAGGACCTTGGCAACGGTCGCGACGTTATGGGCGAGGTGCAGCGGATTGATGGTGCCGACAATAGCACTGGCGACCCCAGGATGCTCAAACAACAGTTCGAAACTGGCGCGAACCGGGTCTACTCCGGGGCTCAGGCAGACGTGACCGCTGGCCAGGGCTTTTTTCACCAGGATCGCTTTGCCGTGTTTGCTGGCGTAGTCAATGACAGCCTTTTCGTTTCGTTCGTTCAGATTGTAGGTGACCATTGCGCAATCGCCTTGCTCCAAGGCTTTCAAGCCACCGTCGACGGTCTTGCCGGAAAAACCGAAGCCGCCGATCTTGCCCTCGCGCTTGAGTGCCGCCAGGGTCGGGTAGACCTCGCTGTCGTTGAGGATTGCCAGGTCGTTGCCGTCGGAATGCACCAGCACCAAGTCGATATAGTCGGTTTCCAGGCGCTTGAGGCTGCGCTCCACCGAGAATCGGGTATGAGCCGCGCTGAAGTCGTGGCGCGACTGACCGTCGCTGAATTCTTCGCCGACCTTGCTGACAATCACCCAGTCCTGGCGTTGGCCACGCAACAGCGGGCCAAGGCGTTCTTCACTGCGGCCGTAAGCCGGCGCGGTGTCGATCAGGTTGATGCCCAGGTCACGCGCCAGTTTGAGCAGCATGCGCGCTTCGTCGTCATCGGGAATCTGAAACCCGTTGGGGTATTTGACGCCCTGGTCGCGGCCCAGCTTGACGGTGCCCAGGCCCAGGGGGGAAACCCGCGGGCCGTTATGGCCCAGGGGGCGATGGAAATCATGCAGGGTCACTTGGCTCATGGCAGAAGTTGCTCCCAGGCGGGCACGCCCATGGGCGGCTTAGGCAGGTCCGGCAGCGGGGCCGGGTGACTCGGTTGGATGCCATCGCGTTGCAGTGCGTTGACCACCCGATCGGCGAAGTCCGGGGCCAGGGCCAGTTTGGTCGGCCAGCCCACCAGCAGGCGATCCTGCTCGGCGAGGAAGGCGTTGTCCGGACGGGTCAGGCCTGATTGCAGCGGCTCGGCGCGGTCCACCCGCAGCGTGGCCCATTGCGCGGTACTGAGGTCGACCCAGGGCAACAGTTGGCCAAGCTCTTTCTGGGCGGCGGCGATCTGCGCAGCGGGCTCGCGGGCGACGGCATCGCCTTCGGCGAGGTCGCCCCCCAGATACCAGACCCATTGGCCATCAGCGGCGGGATGGGTGGTCACGGTGACGCGTGGCTTCGGTCCGCCACCTAGGCAATGGGCGTAAAGCGGCTTGAGGCTCGGTCCCTTGACCAAGACCATGTGCAACGGTCGGGTCTGCATGGCCGGCTTGTCCAGGCCCAGGGCTTTGAGCAGGTCGGCGGTGCCCGCGCCCGCGCTGAGGATAATGCGCTGGGCACGGATCTCGCGGTCGTCGACCTTCAATCCGACCAGCTCACCGGCTTCGTGCAGTGGCTCGATGCGCTGCCCGGCCAACAGGCTGTCGCCGGCCAGTTCAGCCAGGCGCGCGATCAGGCTGGGCACGTCCACCACCAGTTCGGCCAGGCGATAGACCTTGCCCTTGAAGCGCTTGTCTTGCAGGGCCGGCGGTAATTGATCGCCCTTGACCTGATCGACCCGTCCGCGCACGGCCTTGCTGGCGAAGAAACTGGTGAGGTTGCCGGCCAGGGTGCCTGGGGACCAGAGGTAATGGGCGTCGGACAGCATGCGTACGCCGGACAGGTCCAGCTCGCCTTCACCTTTCAGGGCTTCGCGCCAGCGGCGCGGCATGTCCGCGATGGCTTCCGAGGCCCCGGTCAGGGCGCCATGCAAGGCGTACTTGGCGCCGCCATGGATGATGCCCTGGGATTTGACACTCTGCCCGCCGCCGAGGCTGGCGCTTTCCACCAGCACAGTCGAGAACCCCTGGCGACGCAGGCGGGCGTTCAGCCAGAGGCCGGCGACGCCTGCGCCGACAATCAGAATGTCGGTGGAAATAACGGATGGCATGAGCGACCTCAGTGTTCAAGACGAGGGCGCAGTATACAGACTCGCTGCGCAGGGCATTTGTTGGCGATCAACGTCGGCCCATGGGAGCAAAGCTTTTGTGGCGAGGGAGCTTGCTTGTGGCGAGGGAGCTTGCTCCCGCTGGATCGCGCAGCGGTCCCAAGCTTTTTGGGGCTGCTGCGCAGCCCAGCGGGAGCAAGCTCCCTCGCCACAAGTGCGTTCCAGCTCAATATCGGAGTGTTCCAACTCAATGGCAGTGTTTTCAGTGCCCAGCAGTCTTGGAAAAGAGTTGGATCACGACAACCCCAAGAACAATCAACGCCATCCCCAACATCGCCGGCACGTCCAGTTTTTGCCCGTAGATGAACAGCGCCGCCACGCTGACCATGACAATCCCCAGTCCGGCCCAGACTGCATAAGCCACGCCCACCGGTACGGTGCGCACCACCAGCGTCAGCATCCAGAACGCGGTGCCGTAGCCGACGATGACCAACAACAAGGGCAGGGGTGTGCTCAGGCCCTTGATCGCCTTCATCGAAACGGTAGCGATGACTTCGGCGCAGATGGCGATAGCCAGGTAGTAGTAGGCATTCATGGGCGGTTCCTCTTCGACGGTTGCGTCTTTCGATGGCCCCATTCTAGAGATCAGCCAGATGCGGTAAAGTCATTACCTATCTGTATTGGAGATAGGTTGAGCCATGAACGTGCAGTGGAATCTGGAGCAATTGCGGCTGTTCGTTGAAGTCGCCGAGAAGCGTTCGTTTTCCGCCGTGGCCCGGGACCAGCGCAAGGCGCAATCGGCCATCAGCAGTGCGATTGCCTTGTTGGAAGACGACTTGGGCGTGAGCCTGTTCGAGCGCAGCAGCGGTCGCCAGCCCAGGCTCACCGACGCGGGCGAAGCCCTGCTCGAAGAGGCCAGGGAAGTGCTGCGCCAGTGCGAGCGCCTCAATGGTCGGGCCCTGGCCTTGATGCGCGGGCAGGAAGCGTCGCTGCGCCTGGCCCAGGACGAGGCCATGCCCTATCAGCCGGTCATCGACAGCCTGGCGGCCCTGGCCGAGCAATTCCCCACCCTCGAAGTGCAACTGGCCAGCGCCGCCCAGGGCGATGTGGCGCGCAAACTGGTGGAGCGGCGCGCCGACCTCGGCTTGCTGTTCTATCACGACCAGATCCCCGAGGCGCTGGAACGCCGGGTGCTGGGCAGCGTCGAGATGGTCACGGTGTGTAGCCGGGGCCATCCTTTGGCGAACCACGCGTATGTGAGCTGCCGGGACATGGCCCGGCACCGCCAGTTGCTGATGGCGACCCAATCCAGCGTTTATCCCGGCAGTGAGCAGGCCAGCCCGCAGGTCTGGCGGGCCGACAGTTTCTATGTGTTGGCCGAATGGCTAAGAAGTGGCCTGGGCTGGGCGTGGCTGCCACGGCATGTGGTGCAATACCCGGCGTACCTGGGGGATATGGTCGAGCTCAACAGCGAATGGACCCCGCCGGCCCTGGTGGTGGAACTGGTCTGGCGCCGCGATGAACCTATGGGCCCGGCCGCCCGTTGGCTGGCGGAACGTTTTGCCGTGCAGTTGCAGGCGATCGGCTGAAAAACCGATAAACTCCGCCGCCATGAACAGAACTCTCTATAGCGCGTTGTTTTATCTGGGGCTGCCACTGGTAGCGATTCGGCTGTGGCTGCGGGCCCGCAAGGCGCCGGCTTATGCCCGGCGCGTTGGCGAGCGGTTCTCCTGGGGGTTGCCTGCCATGGCCCCGGGGGGTATCTGGGTGCACGCGGTGTCGGTGGGCGAGAGCATTGCCGCCGCGCCGATGATCCGCGCCTTGCTGCAACGTTATCCACAGCTGCCAATCACTGTCACCTGCATGACGCCCACCGGATCGGAGCGGATCCGGGCGCTGTTCGCCAACGAGCCGCGCATCCAGCATTGCTATCTGCCTTATGACTTGCCGTGTGCGGCCAAGCGTTTTCTTGACCAGGCCCGTCCGAAATTGGCGGTGATCATGGAAACCGAGCTGTGGCCCAATCACATTCACCAATGCGCCAGGCGCGGCATTCCAGTGGCCCTGGCCAACGCGCGGCTGTCGGAGCGTTCGGCGCGGGGTTATGCCCGCTTTCCCAAGCTCACCCGGCCAATGCTCGCCGAGATGAACCTGTTCGCCGTGCAGACCGAAGCCGAAGCCGAGCGTTTTCGCCAGTTGGGGGCTCGGGCGGAAACCGTCGAGGTCACCGGCTCGATCAAGTTCGACCTGACCATCGACCCGCAGTTGCTCGAAAGTGCCAGTGCCTTGCGCCGTGAGTGGCACGCGATGGACCGCCCGGTGTGGATCGCCGCCAGTACCCACGAGGGCGAGGACGAAGTGGTGCTGGCCGCCCACCGTCGGTTGCTCGACAGTTATCCCGATGCGTTGCTGATCCTGGTGCCGCGTCACCCCGAGCGCTTCGACTCAGTGCATCAACTGTGTGTAAGCGAGGGTCTGGTCACGGTGCGGCGCTCCAGTGGGCAACCGGTCACCGCCCAGGCTTCGGTGTTGCTCGGCGACACCATGGGCGAACTGCTGTTTCTCTACGCGTTGGCCGACAGCGCGTTTGTCGGTGGCAGCCTGGTGCCCAACGGTGGGCACAACCTGCTCGAGCCGGCGGCCCTGGCAAAACCGGTGCTCAGTGGGCCGCACCTGTTCAATTTTCTCGAGATCGCTGCGCAACTGCGTGCCGCCGGGGCGCTGGCGGAAGTGGAGGATGCCGAAAGCCTGGCCCTGGCGGTCCAGCGCCTGTTCGAACTGCCTCGGGATGCTCAGCGCATGGCCGAGGCGGGGCTTGCGGTGATGCGCCGCAATCAGGGCGCGTTGCAGCGGTTGCTGGATGGGTTGGGGCGGTTGCTCGACTGAGTCTCTAGGGAAGCAAGGGAAGGCTTTTCCAGAACCTCCTGTGGGAGCAAAGCTTGCTCGCGATACAAGCGCCTCGGTTCCAGAGAGACCGCGCTGTATTCATCGCGGGCAAGCCTTGCTCCCACACCAGCTTTGCTCCCACAGGGGGGGCTGGACAAGCCTTCCCTCGGTGAGGTTATTGCGCTGGCCGCGAGCGCAACTGCTGTGCCGCCGCCTGTGCCAAGTCCGGCGGCAGGAAGTCCTTGTCCGGGTTGTAGTCGGGCTTGAGGTAGCGCGACAGGTCCTGCAAGTCCGCCGGGCTCAAGGTCCCGGCCGCCTGCTTAAGGCGCAGGTTGTCGAGGATGTAGTCATACCGGGCGTTGTTGTAGTCGCGCACCGAGGTGTACAGCTGGCGCTGGGCGTCCAGCACATCGACGATATTCCGAGTGCCCACCTGGTAGCCGATTTCCGTGGCGTCCACCGCACTCTGGTTGGAGATGATCGATTGGCGCCGGGCCTGGACCTGTTCCACATCGGTGTTCACCGCGCGGTGCAGGTTACGGGTGTTTTCCACTACTTGGCGGCGTAGGGCTTCGCGTTGCTGTTCGGTCTGGGTGAGTTGCGAATAGGACTCGCGAACCTGGGAACTGGTCAGCCCGCCGCTGTAGATCGGAATACTCAATTGCAGGCCGATGGTGCGTTGCTCCGCGTCGCCACCGTAGCGCTGGCCGGTGGGGCTCGGGTTGGTAAAGCCGAGGCCGTCGTTGTCACCTTTGCGGTACTGGGCGATTGCATCGAGGGTCGGCGCGTGCCCGGCCTTGCGCTGGCGCAAGGTGTCTTCGGCGGCGTCGACGGCGTAATTGCTGGCCAGCAGGTTGAGGTTCTGCTTGGCGGCAGTGTCTACCCAGGCCTTGGCGTCGTTGGGTGCCGGCGGCAGGATCGGCAGGGTGTGGACGACGCCCTGGATCGAGTTGTACTGGCGGTTGGTCAGGGTGATCAGCGCTTCGAAAGCATCTTCGACCTGGCGTTGCGCGATGATCCGGTTGGCCCGCGCGGTATCGTAGCTGGCCTGGGATTGCAGCACGTCGGTCTTGTCCGACAGGCCCACGTCGAAGCGTTCGTTGGACTGGTCGAGCTGGCGCTTGAACGCGGCTTCCTCGGCCTTGGTCGAGGCCAGGTTGTCCTGGCTGCGCAGCACATTGAAATAGGCTTCGGCACTTTGCAGGATCAGGTTCTGCTCGGTGGCAGACAACTGCAGCGATGCCTGCTCATTGACCGATTTGGCCGCTTGCAGTTGGAACCAGCGGTCGGCGCGGAAAATCGGCTGGGACAGCGTGGCCTGGTAGACCGTGGAGCTGCGGGTGGCGGTCATCGCCGGTTGGTCGAGCTCGGTACGGGTGTTGTTCAGGTCGGCACCGGCCGAAAGGTTGGGTAGCAACCCGGCGCGGGCCTGGGGCACCACTTCCTTCTGGGCGCCATACTGGGCGCGGGCGGCGGCCAGGTCGGCGTTGTTGTCCACCGCTTCCTGGTACACGCTGACCAGGTCGGTCAGGGTGGATAAAGGCGCTTCGGCGGCCCAGGCCATTCCATTGGACGCACAAGACACGGCGAGGGCCAGTGAGAGTTTGCGCAACATGAGGCGATCCCTACGTTCAAATTGAATGCGCATAACAGGCGCGCGGCGTAGCGAGTGTAGTTGCGCCTGGGCACGGCAACAATCCTGTATATGCGCCATTCATCACGCCTTTTGCCCTGGCGATGGCGTTCTGTCGTGGTTGTGTCTAGACTGGCCGGGTTCTTGTCGGGGTGCCTTGCTATGAGGCTGAGATCGAATAATTTCGGATCCCGTTGAACCTGATCAGGTTAGCGCCTGCGTAGGGAACAAGATTTCTCGTCACCCGGCGAGTCCTCTTGTGCTTCGTCCGGGATGTCGTTCGATCATTGAACGCACTCGAGCAGCAAGCACAGCGTCCGCACTTCCGTGCAGGGACGCGTCCATTCGTTACAGGTTCGCTCCGACAAAAATCCACTGCCTGGATGTGTGTCTGGAGAGCCCGTGATGACGACAAAATCAAAAAACGCGACCAACCTCAGTGAATCGGCCCAGGTCGATCAACAATCGGTTCAGCCCTTTACCCGCTCGCAAAAAATCTATGTCCAGGGCAGCCGCCCGGATATCCGCGTGCCCATGCGCGAAATCAGCCTCGACGTGACCCCCACTGACTTCGGCGGTGAAATCAACGCGCCGGTGGTGGTCTACGACACCTCGGGGCCGTACACCGACCCGAACGTGATTATCGACGTGCGCAAAGGCCTGGCCGACGTGCGCTCGCCATGGATCGAAGCCCGTGGCGACACCGAGCGCCTGGCCGGCCTGAGCTCCAATTTCGGCCAGGAACGCCTGGCCGACCCCGAGCTGACCAAGCTGCGCTTTGCCCACGTGAACAATCCGCGTCGCGCCAAGCCGGGTGCCAACGTCAGCCAGATGCACTACGCGCGCAAGGGCATCATCACCGCCGAGATGGAATACGTCGCCATCCGCGAAAACATGAAGCTGGAAGTGGCCCGTGCCGCCGGCCTGCTGGACCAGCAACACGCCGGCCACAGCTTCGGCGCCAGCGTGCCGAAGGTCATCACCGCGGAATTCGTGCGTGACGAAATCGCTCGGGGCCGCGCGATCATCCCGGCCAACATCAACCACACCGAACTGGAACCGATGATCATCGGCCGTAACTTCCTGGTGAAGATCAACGGCAACATCGGCAACAGTGCGCTGGGTTCGTCCATCGAAGAAGAAGTGGCGAAGCTGACCTGGGGCATTCGCTGGGGTTCGGACACGGTCATGGACCTGTCCACCGGCAAGCACATCCATGAAACCCGCGAGTGGATCATCCGTAACTCGCCCGTGCCGATCGGCACTGTGCCGATCTACCAGGCCCTGGAAAAAGTCGGCGGCGTGGCCGAAGACCTGACCTGGGAGCTGTTCCGCGACACGCTGATCGAGCAGGCCGAGCAGGGCGTCGACTACTTCACCATCCACGCCGGCGTGTTGCTGCGTTATGTGCCGATGACCGCCAAGCGCGTCACCGGTATCGTCAGCCGTGGCGGTTCGATCATGGCCAAGTGGTGCCTGGCGCACCACAAGGAAAACTTCCTCTACACCCACTTCGAAGACATCTGCGAAATCATGAAGGCCTACGACGTCAGCTTCTCGCTGGGCGATGGCCTGCGTCCGGGTTCGATTGCCGACGCCAACGACGAAGCGCAGTTCGGCGAGCTGGAAACCCTCGGCGAGCTGACCAAGATCGCCTGGAAGCACGACGTGCAATGCATGATCGAAGGCCCTGGCCATGTGCCGATGCAGTTGATCAAAGAGAACATGGACAAGCAGCTCGAGTGCTGCGACGAGGCGCCGTTCTACACCCTCGGCCCGCTGACCACCGACATCGCGCCGGGCTACGACCACATCACCTCCGGCATCGGTGCGGCGATGATCGGCTGGTTCGGTTGCGCCATGCTTTGCTACGTCACGCCGAAGGAACACCTCGGCTTGCCGAACAAGGATGACGTCAAGACCGGGATCATCACCTACAAGATCGCCGCCCACGCCGCCGACCTTGCCAAGGGTCACCCGGGCGCGCAGATCCGCGACAATGCCTTGAGCAAGGCGCGTTTCGAGTTCCGTTGGGAAGACCAGTTCAACCTCGGCCTCGACCCGGACACTGCCCGCTCGTATCACGACGAAACCCTGCCGAAGGACTCGGCCAAGGTGGCGCATTTCTGCTCGATGTGCGGGCCGAAATTCTGCTCGATGAAAATCACCCAGGAAGTGCGCGAGTACGCGGCGAACCAGCGCATTGAAGCGGTGGATGTCGATGTCGCCCAGGGCTTGGCGGAGCAGGCTGAGCGGTTCAAGAAGGAAGGTAGTCAGCTTTATAGGAAAGTTTAAGCGGCAAGCTTCAAGCGGCAAGCTGCAAGTTAGAAGCAAAAGCGCGATCTGCTTTTTCTTGAGGCTTGCAGCTTGCAGCTTGTAACCCTTTTTAAGCGGCAAGCTCCAAGCGGCAAGCTGCAAGTTAGAAGCAAAGCGCGACCTGCTTTTTCTTGAGGCTTGCAGCTTGCAGCTTGTAACCCTTTTTAAGCGGCAAGCTCCAAGCGGCAAGCTGCAAGTTAGAAGCAAAGCGCGATCTGCTTTTTCTTGAGGCTTGCAGCTTGTAACCCTTTTTAAGCAGCAAGCTGCAAGTTTAGAAGCAAAAGCGCGATCCGCTTTTTCTTGAGGCTTGCAGCTCGAAGCTTGCAACCCTTTTCCCACCGAGATCCTTCTCTTGAACACCTATTCCCCCGACATCGCGGTCCCCACCGACAAACGCGTCTTCGGCGCCCGCGATCTGTTTTCCCTGTGGTTCTCCCTCGGCATCGGCCTGATGGTCTTGCAGGTCGGCGCCTTGCTCGCGCCGGGCCTGGGCCTGAGCGGTTCGTTGCTGGCGATTTTCCTCGGCACGCTGGTGGGCGTCCTGCTGCTGGCGGCGGTCGGGGTGATCGGCAGCGACACCGGCCTGTCGGCCATGGCCGCGCTCAAGCTCAGCCTCGGCGGCAAGGGCGCGAGCGTGCCGGCGGTGTTGAACCTGCTGCAACTGATCGGCTGGGGCTCGTTCGAAATCATCGTTATGCGCGACGCCGCCAGCCTGCTCGGTGCCCGGGCCTTCAGCGAAGGCAGCCTGGGGTCCAACCCGCTGCTATGGACGCTGTTCTTCGGCGCCCTGGCGACCCTGCTCGCCGTGAGCGGGCCGCTGACCTTCGTGCGCAAGGTCCTGCGCAAGTGGGGCATCTGGTTGCTGTTGGCGGCCTGCATCTGGTTGACCTGGAACCTGTTCGCCAAGGCTGACCTGGTCGCGCTGTGGGCACAGGCGGGCGACGGTTCGATGCCGTTGGCGGTGGGGTTCGATATCGCCATCGCGATGCCGCTGTCGTGGTTGCCGCTGATCGCCGACTACTCGCGTTTCGGCAAGCGCGCCAAAAACGTCTTCGGCGGCACTGCCGTGGGCTTCTTCATCGGTAACTTCTGGCTGATGAGCCTGGGCGTGGCCTACACCCTGGCGTTCGCGCCGAGCGGCGAAGTCAACGCGTTGCTGCTGGCCCTGGCGGGTGCTGGATTGGGTATTCCGCTGTTGCTGATTCTGCTGGACGAGTCGGAAAACGCCTTCGCCGACATCCACTCGGCGGCGGTATCAACGGGCATGTTGTCGGGGTTGAAGGTCGAGCACCTGGCCTTGGCGATTGGCGTCATCTGCACCTTGATCGCCTGCTTTGCACCGTTGGCGCAGTACCAGAACTTCCTGTTGCTGATCGGCTCGGTGTTCGCGCCGCTGTTCGGCGTGGTGTTGGTGGACCACTTCATCCTGCGCAAACGCAGCAGCCAAGTGGTGTCAGCCGCTTTGCGCTGGCCGGCCCTGTTGGCGTGGTTGGGTGGGGTGAGCACTTATCATCTGCTGGCCAACTTCTACCCGGACGTCGGCGCAACCCTGCCGTCGTTGATCCTGGCAGGGTTGCTGCAACTGTTGCTGGGCCGGGCTTTCAGCTACGGCCAGGGAACAGCTCGGGCTTGAGGATGCCGTTGAGGCGGGGGTAGGCGATTTTCAGTTCGATGTGACCCAGGGCGTATGGCGCGATGGTGCTCACTTCGTACTTGAGGATCACCCCGCCGTAGGTCAGCGCGATATTTGGGGTTTTCTGGAAGGACCATTGCTTCAGGAAGTCGGGTTCCTGATCCAGCTTGGTGCTGATCAGCCAGCTGTTGTGAGCCACTTGCGCGGCTTTCCAGAAGGCTTCTTCCTGGCCCGGCAGCAGCATGTCGGCGAGCGTCAGCACCTTGTGTTGCTGGCGCGAATAGTTGATGAAGCCGCGCCCCGGCGTGCCGTGGGCGCCGCCGGTGTCCAGGTAGCTGGACAGTTCGATGATCACCAAGCCGTCATGCTGCTCGCGTACCTTGGCCTGCAAATAGCTGCTGTTGCGCGGTGCGGCGCTGCGCAGAAACTGCTCGCGATAGGCGGCAAGCGTCGGCGCCACCGGGGCGTCCGGGGTGGTGCGGGTCATTTGCAGCAGGCGTTTTTCGATGATGCCGTCCAGGGCGGGTTCGGCAGGAAAGTGCAGGGTATCGATGTTCACCAACGGGCAGTCGGCACTGGCGCAACCTGGTTGCAGTTGTTCCGAAGCGTCGCGAGTGGTCTCCAGCGGTGCGCGATAGTTGGGTTGGAACAGGCTTTGGCAAGCGCCCAGGGTCAGGGCAATGGCGGCCACGGAGGCAGTTTTGAAAAGCGACATGGGCGTCCTTCATGAAACACGGAAAGGCAAAAAGTTACCCGCTTCGACTGTCGGCAAGGCAATCAGTTCGCCACTAAGCTCATTAGAGTGATTTTAAGCGCAGCCGTCCATCCCGATCACTGGAAGGGGGCTGCCCCAAAGGGTTCGAGCGCGTTAGGATGGCGCGAAGCCGAGGTTGGAACCTCGTATCGATCGACTGCACACGAGGATTGTCATGACCGATTTCGCCAACGCCACACCGAACGCCGTGGACATCGTCAAGCGTGAGACCTGCTACAAGGGTTTCTATAAGCTCGACCGCCTCGTCTTGCGCCACGAGTTGTTTGCCGGTGGCATGAGCCGTGAGATCAGCCGTGAACTGTTCGTGCGTCATGACGCGGTGTGTGTGCTGCCCTACGACCCGCAGCGCGATGAAGTGGTGTTGATCGAGCAGTTTCGCGTGGGGGCCATTGGCAAGACCACCAACCCCTGGCTGGTAGAGTTGGTGGCCGGGCTGATCGACAAGGACGAGCAACCGGAAGAGGTTGCTCATCGCGAAGCGCAGGAGGAAGCTGGGCTTGTCTTCGCTGCGCTCTGGCCGATGACCCAATATTTTCCATCGCCGGGCGGCAGCAATGAATTCGTACATTTGTACCTGGGGCGTTGCGACAGCACGGGGGCAGGCGGCCTGCATGGCCTTCTGGAGGAAGCCGAGGACATTCGGGTAAAGGTCTGGGCCTACGAAGATGCCTTGCAAGCCGTGCGCGACGGACGTATCTGCAACGCGGCCAGCATCATTGCCTTGCAATGGCTGGCCTTGAATCGCGATGAAGTGAGGGGGCTATGGTCCTGAACAAGCTGCGCGACCGCTATCGCGTCGATCTGGTGGGGTTGCAGGCCGCCTGCGAGGCCAACTACGCCCGCCTGATGCGCTTGTTGCCGGACATGCGCAACGATCCGTTGCCTCGCCGTATCGCCGTGACCCACGGCGACCAGATGCTCGGTGTGCTGGCCCTGGAAGTGCTGCAGACGTGTCCCTACACCACCACCTTGCAGGTCCGCCAGGAGCACAGTCTGCCCTGGCTGCCGGTGCCGCAACTGGAAGTGCAGGTCTATCACGACGCGCGCATGGCCGAAGTCGTCAGCGCCGAACATGCACGACGCTTTCGTGGCATCTATCCTTATCCCAATGCGTCAATGCACCAGCCGGATGAAAAAGCCCAGTTGAACCTGTTCCTGGGCGAGTGGCTGAGTCATTGCCTGGCGCTGGGCCACGAGTTCGAAGTCGTTCGGTAGTTGTGAACCGGTTCCGGTTCGCGGGTTTCCCCTTTCGATCGTCCCCCAGCATAATTGCCGCTTCATGCAACGGCGTGATTGCGCCTGGGAGAAAGCGATTTGCCGAGCGTATCCAGCTTGACCACTGCCGATGCGGCGTTGCTGGTCCAACTGTCTGACAGCCATTTGTTCGCCGAGGCCGATGCCTCGTTGCTGGGCATGAATACCCGTGACAGTTTGCGGGCGGTCATTGATTTGGTGCTCAAGCAGCAGCCGGACATTGACCTGATGCTAGCCACCGGGGATTTGTCCCAGGACGGCACGCTGCAATCCTATGAGGCGTTTCGGCAACTGACTGCACGAATCGACGCGCCGGCGCGGTGGATTCCCGGCAACCATGATGAGCCGCAGGTGATGCTCGAGGCGGCGGTCAAGAGTACGTTGCTTGATCCGGTGGTGGACATTGGCAATTGGCGGGTGACGATGCTCGATTCCGCCGTGCCGGGTTCGGTGCCGGGTTTTTTGGCCGAGGAGCAGTTGATTCTGTTGGCCAATGCCTTGAGCGAGGCGCCGGAGCGGCATCATCTGGTGTGTCTGCATCATCATCCGGTGTCGATTGGGTGTGCGTGGATGGAGCCGATCGGGTTGCGTAATCCTGAGGCGCTGTTTGCGGTGTTGGATCGGTTTCCCCAGGTTAGGGCGGTTTTGTGGGGGCATGTGCATCAGGAGATAGACCGGGTGCACGAGGGGGTTCGTTTGTTGGCTTCGCCTTCGACCTGTATTCAGTTTGAGCCGGGGAGTGAGGATTTTGCGGTGGGCTCGCAGGCACCGGGGTATCGGTGGTTGCGGTTGTTGCCGGATGGGCGGTTGGAGACGGGGGTTGAGCGGGTGGTTGGGTTTGCGTTTACCCCGGACTATGGCTCCAACGGGTACTGAGGACGAGGCGGCCTGACAGCCGGCCTGTCTCTCCCGGTTGTACATCTTTCAGATCTGTGGGAGCAAAGCTTGCTCGCGATGGCGGTCTGACTGAGTACATATCCATTGCTGCGGTAACGGCCGCTTAGGGTTCCGCCCTGACGGCGGGTCACTTTTGAAAAGCCCGGAAGCCGGCCCAGTCAAAAGTAACCAAAACGCTTCTGCCCCACCACTCGGTGCCTCGCCTAGGCTCGGCATGCCCTCACTCCGGCATTGCTCCGTGGGCCCGCCGCGAAGGGCCATCCATGGCCCAGCGCGGCTATCCCGGCATCCATGCCGGGATGCCCAC